>JAQBQL010000111.1 GCA_028287035.1 Labilithrix sp.
CGACCTCCGACCCGGCCGCGGCGGGCGCGGCAGGCGCGGCAGGCGCTCCGGCGACCACCGGCGAGGCAGTCGCCGACAACACGCCCGCGCCTCCGGGAACCGGAAACGCCACGGGCAAGGCGGCGGCCGTCACCGGCGCAGCCCCCAAGACGAACACGCCGGCGCACGACTCGACGCCGGCTCCTGCGCACACGGCGGCGGCCGCTCCGGCGGCTCCGGCGGCCCCCGAGGCGCCGAAGGACTTCGGTAGCGCGCTCGCGGCAGCTGCCGGCAAGCCGAAGGACACGGCGGCTGCGGCTCCCGCGGCGGGCGGCTCGGCGCCCTTCGATCGCGGCGCGGCTTCGGCGGCGATCGGCGCGGTCAACGTCCAGTCGTGCAAGAAGGCGGACGGCCCCACCGGCTCTGGCCACGTGAAGATCACGTTCGGTCCGGACGGCTCGGTGAAGTCGGCGGAGATCGACAGCGGCCCGTTCGCGGGCACGCCGGTCGGCGGCTGCATCGTCGGCAAGTACCGCGGTCCCCACGTCCCGCCGTTCAGCGGCGGAGCGATCACGGTCGGCAAGAGCTTCTCGATCAACTGAGCGCTCCTACGGGGCGCCGCGACCACCGAGGGAACACGCGATGTCGGGTCTCGGTGTCGCGATGGGGATCTTCGCGGGCTTCCTCCTGGGAGTCCGCGTCGGTCTCGCGCTCGCCCGCCGCGAGGCCGCCACGCGTCGGATCACGGTGAAGCGCCGAGACGCCGCTCGTCGAGAGTGACGCCGATGCGAGGGGCTCTGCTCGGGACGCTCCTCGTCTGCGGCTGCACTCGCGCCGCGCGCGTGGACCCGCCGCGGGCCCCTGCCCGTGCTCCAGCGCCCGAGGCTCCCGCTCCCGCGGCCGACGACGGGTGGGCGCTCGAGACGCGCACCCCCGCCCTGCCCGCCGACGAGCAGACGCGTGACGCACGCGAGGGCGAGCTCGCGGAGGCGTGCGGCGGCGAGGACGCGGCGCTCACCCACGTCGCGCGGGCCATCGCCGAGGCACGCGCGCGCGGCCAGGCGGCGCCGGAGGTGGACGCGCTCGTCGCGATCCTGCGGCGCGTCGGTGATCCGCACGTGCGGCCGCGGCTCGTCATCGCCAGCGGGCGAGCCCCGGTCGACGTGGCGAAGGTGAGGGCGCAGCTCGCGGACCGGTCGGCGGAGCCATCACGGTGCGGCGCCGCCCTCGCGAGCGCGGGCGCCGGGACCGAGATCCTCGTCGTGCTCCGCACCGATGCGCTGGCCGACCTCGCCCCGGTACCGACGCACGCGCGCACCGGCGAGTGGCTCACGCTGGAGGCCCGGCTGAAGGTGCCGGCCCGCTCGGCCAAGCTCGTCGTCCTCGGGCCACGCGGCGCGCCGCGGACCTTTCCGACGTCGCTCGACCCGGCCACCGGAGTCGTGCGGGCTCGGTTCGTCCTCGATCAGCCCGGCGCGTTCAGCGCGCAGCTGCTCGCCGACGTCGGGACGGGCCCGCGACCGCTCCTCGAGGCGAGCGTCTTCGCCGACGTCTCGCCTGCCCCGCCCGGCGAGGACCCGCCGGCACCGGGCGAGGAGGCGGGAAGCGGAGCCCCCGAGGACGAAGCGCTCCTTCGCATGCTCCTCGCCCTGCGCACCGAGGAAGGCGTGCCGTCACTCGCGCGGATGCCGGCCCTCGACGCGCTCGCCCGCGCCCATGCGGAGCGGATGCGTGAGCGCCACGAGGTCGCGCACGACCTCGGATCCGGCGATTTCCTCGCACGCTTCGAGGCCGCCGCCCCCTTCCCGGCCCGTGCGGTCGGCGAGAACGTCGCCCACGCGAGCTCGGTGCGCCTCGCCCATCGGGCCCTGCACGCGAGCGCCTCGCACCGGCTCAACCTGCTGCGTGCAGATTACACGCACGTCGGCATCGGCGTGACGCACGCCGCCGACGGCTCCGTGTACGTGTGCGAGACGTTCGCCTCGGCGACGCGCTGAAAGACCCGAGGACCTGGAGGGCGGCGGGGAACACCCGCCACCCCTCCCGTCAGTTCTTCCTCACCGCGTTCGAGTCTTCCTCGTCGACGATCTTGAACTCGACGCGCCGGTTCGCGGCGCGGCCTGCATCGGTGTCGTTCGGCTCGATCGGGCGCTCCAGACCGTAGCCGTGCGACTCGAGGCGCGTCTGCTCGACGCCCTTGCCGACGAGCCAGCTCATGACGGAGGCCGCGCGGTCGCCCGACAGCTTCTTGTTCATCTCGGCCGCGCCGCGGTTGTCGGTGTGACCATCGATGCTCATGCGCTTGATGCCCTTGTTGGCCTTCAGCAGCATCGCGATCTCGTTCAGCATCGGGAAGCTCTCCGGCAGGATCGTCGCCGACCCGGTCGCGAAGTGCACCTGCTGCATGATGCGGACGACGTTGCCCTCGACCTTGATGAAGCTCGGGCAGCCGTTCTTCTTCGGGTCGGTGCTCCGCTGGCCGGGCTCCTTCGGGCACGCGTCCTGGACGTCGGGGATGCCGTCCTGGTCGGCGTCGTCCTCGGGGCAGCCGTCGCCGTCGTCGATGCCGTCCTTGTCCTCGGGGACGTCCGGGCACTTGTCGTACTGGTCGGGGATGCCGTCGCCGTCCTTGTCGGGCGGCATCGGGCAGCCGTCGTTCGGGTCGTTGCCGAGGTGGTCCTCGGCCTCGTCCGGGCACGCGTCGATGTCGTCGGGCACGCCGTCGTGGTCGCGATCGGAGATGTGCGCCTCGCGCCAGCGGGCGCGCTGCTCGGCGCGGCGCTCGGGCGACTTGGGGTCGGTGTCGAGGATCGGCACGTACGCGCCGAGCATGGCGATGAGGCGCAGGTCGGGCGCGCCGTAGGCGTTGACGCCGAGGCGCGTGCCGCCGCCGAAGCCGGCCCACCAGTGGTCGGCGGGACCGAACTTCATCCGGCCCTCCACGTTCCATTCGATCGGGGTGTTCTCCTTGCGGAAGAACGTGTGACCGATGAAGTCGTTGTCGGGCTGGCCGCCGGTCGAGCCGAAGATCGAGGCGCCGACGCGGTACTTGCCGTCCTTCAGCGGGACGAAGCCGCCGACGCCCCAGCGGATCTCGTTTCCGATGCCGAGACCCGAGTCGTTCGCCGGGTCGTTGATGATGTGTTCCTTGCGGAAGTGGTAGCCGAGGTTCGCGACCAGGGTGACGAACTTCACCTGGCGCTCACCCGTGACCATCAGCAGGGCGCCGGCGCCGTTGTCGCTCCCGAGATCGGTCTTCGTGCCGGTCGGCCCGAACACCGAGATCTGCGCGCCGAAGGCCGACTTGCGGTCCTCGCTGCGGAAGAGCGTGCCGCGGAGATCGACGCGGAGGTCGCCGGCCGTCGGACCGCCGGTCGTGATCGGCGTGGTGCCGTTCTGCCCGGGCCCCTGGATGTTGCCGGTGCCGTAGTTCGGGTTGGCGCCGTCCTGGACGGGTGACCACGGGAACGAGAGAGCGAGCGTCACGCGCTCGAGGATCTGGAATCCGACGTTGCCGTAGACGGTCAGCGCATCCTGGACGACCGCGGTGCGGTCGGTGCGCGCGAGGACGGCCGTGTCCTGCGTCACGTTACGGACCTTGAGGGGCCGCAGCTGGTAGCCGAGGGCGAGCTGGCCGAAGAAGATGTTGCGCGGGTTGTTCTGGGGCCGGAACAGCGTGATGCCGTCCTCGGGGCCGCCGGGGACCTCGAGGCGGTCCAGGTGGAACGTCTTCGTTTGTGCCGCCGCGTCACGAGGAGCGGCAGACGAACCAGCGAACGCCGCCGTGGCCAGCGCAGCGCCAAGCAAGGAGCGGCGGATCTTCTTGGTGGTCATTTTCCGGAGCTATTCCGGGGCGCGAGGGCGCCCGAATGCGGGCCCAGCCTAACCCGCCTGCTCGTGCTATCGCGAGAAAAAGGCGGTCTGTCCCGGGCGGCTCGCGAGCGGTTCGCGGCGGTGCTCCGCGCCTGACGCTTGACTCCATGCGGGGACGGTGCTTTTTTCCGCGCCCCACTTTCCGGGAAACAGAGTCATGGCAAAGCCGAAGCGACCTTTTCAGCCCCACAACACGCGCCGCCTGCGCACCCACGGTTTCCGCGCTCGCATGTCGACGAAGGGTGGGGCCAAGGTCCTCGCGAACCGCCGCCGCAAGGGCCGCGCGCGCCTGACGGTCTCCATCTACGAGAAGTAGGCCGGTTGACGGACGGGAGCTCGCGTCCCGCCTCGCATCCTTCGCCACCGTCCCGAGGCTTCGGCTTCGGGCCGGAGCGGCGCATCAAGCGTCGCGCGGATTTCCTGCGCGTGCAGGCCGTCGGCCAGCGCGCGATGTGTCCGCATTTCGTGCTGCTCGTGGCGCCGTCAGCCTTCCCCGGGACAGGCGCGGGCGAGGGCTCCACGCGCTCCGCCCGCCTCGGCCTCGTGGTCACGAAGAAGATCGGGAGCTCTCCGATGCGCAGCCGCGTGAAGCGCCTGTGTCGCGAGTGCTTTCGCCTGTGGCCGGACCTCGTGCCGGACGGGATCGATCTCGTGGTGATCGCGCGCGACGGAGCGGCCGAGCTCGGCCTCGCCCAGGTGCGGAGCGAGTGGGAGCGGGCGCGCCCCACGCTGCTCCGGCGCTGCGCGGCCGTGCTCGATCCGAGCGCGCCGCCCGTCGCGGCATCGCCCCGGCCGTCCCGCGGTGAAAAGGCGCGATGAGCCTGGCGCCCCTCGCGGTGCAGCCTCATGTTCCGGCCGCGATGGACTCGCGCACATCGCGCCTCGCCGGCGGGCTCATCGCCCTCGTCCGCGTCTACCAGTGGCTACTGTCGCCGCTGCTCGGACGCGTGTGCCGGTTCGAGCCGTCGTGCTCGCGTTACGCGGTCGCGTGTCTGGAGCAGCACGGCGCTGCTCGGGGCAGCTTGCTTTCGGTCAAGCGCCTGTGTAAGTGCCACCCGTTTCACCCTGGCGGTTACGACCCGCCGCCCGCTCTCCCGAGCGTGGAACCCCGTCCCTGAAAGCACCGAATGGATCGAAGCAGTGTCCTGCGCTGGGGTGTGATCGCGGCGGCGATCATCCTCTTCTGGAAGTTCGGTATGCCCCTCATCACGGGGTCGAACGACAAGCCGCAGTCCGCGGCGCTGGCCGACGTGCGCTACGCGTACGCCCCGGATTTCCAGCCCGATCTCGTCGATGCGCCGGCGCAGCCCGGTGTCCCGAACGCGAAGCCCGACGAGGGCGAGATCTGCACGCTCAAGGGCGAGCGGTACGAGGCGGTGACCTCGTCGCGCGGCGCAGCCATCGTGCACATGCACGCGACGGACAAGCAGTACGCCGAGTTTGACATGTCGAGCACGCCGGACCACGAGCGCTGGCGATCGCTGCGCACGTCGTTCCGCGGCGGTGATGCGACGAGCCAGATCAAGTACGACCGCTTCCCGTGGAAGCTCGTGCCGGGCAGCGACGGCAAGACCTGCCAGTACACGTACGAGGACGCGGACGTCCGCATCGTCAAGACGCTCTCCACGAGCACCCGGCCGTTCGAGGTCAACGTCGACACGGTCGTCACGAACCTCGCGAACGAGGCGCGCCGCCACCAGCTCACGATCGGGGCCTACGCCTACCGGCTCAACTCGGAGATCAAGGGCAGCCTCGGTCGCCAGTCGCCGCTCCAGACCGAGCTCTCGTGCGCCGTCGGCAAGGACGTCACGCGCAAGAACAAGGACGACTTCAAGGCCGGCTGGTTCGGCGTCCCCGGCGTCGACCGCTACGCCGCGATCAACAGCTACTACTTCTCGCAGGCGCTCGTTCCCGAGCCGGGCGAAGGCGCCGTCACGGACGCGCCGACGTGCAACCTCCTCGCCGAGGAGTGGAGCGCCGAGAGCGCGGTCTACCACGCCGACCTCGTGTACCCCGCCCGCGAGCTCGCGCCGCACGCGTCCGCGGACTACCGGCAGATCGCCTTCTTCGGTCCGAAGGAGCGCGTGGTCCTCGCCCATGCGGTGGGCGGCCGGCCCAAGCTCGGCGACGTCATCAACCTCGGCTTCTTCGCGCCCGTCGCGACGGTGCTCATCCGGCTGCTGGACGTCATCCACGACCACGTGACGTTCGGCAACTGGGGCCTCGCCATCATCGTGATGACGATCGGTCTCCGCTCGCTGCTCTTCCCGCTCACCTACAAGTCGATCAAGACGACGATCGCGATGCGTCGCCTCAAGCCCGAGGTCGACGCGGTGAACGCGAAGTTCGCGGACGACGCCCAGGCCAAGAACCTGGCGATGATGGAGCTGTGGAAGAAGCACGGCGTGAACCCGTTCGGCGGGTGCCTGCCCCAGCTCGTGCAGATGCCGGTCTGGTTCGCGATGTACACGACGCTCCAGACCGCCACCGAGATGTATCACGAGAAATTCTTGTGGTTCCGCGACCTCTCGGCGCCCGACCAGCTGTTCGGTCACATCGGCCCGCTCCCGGCGCTCGGTCCCCTTCCCTTCCTGCTGGGGTTCTTCATGATCCTGCAGCAGCGGATCGTCCCGCAGCAGCCCGGCATGGACCCGATGCAGCAGAAGATGATGACCTGGCTCCTGCCGGGCGTCTTCACGGTCATGATGCTCTTTCTGCCGGCCGCGCTCGGTGTGTACATGCTGACGAACAGCATTCTCGGTATCGTGCAGCAGCTCGCGGTCGAGAAGATCGCTCCGCGGGACAAGAACGAGATCGTGGTGACGCAGAAGGGTAGCCCCGCCAAGAAGGGCGACAAGGGCACGAAGCCGCCGGCGAAGGCCACGGCATCTTGAGAAGGTCCGGAAAGGGAAACGCACGTGCCGACTAGCGATCAGGATAAGAGCGTCGAGACCGAAGAGAACCTCGCGAGCCGTGAGGCCGAGGGCGACGACGAGGACGACGGTCCGCTCGACCCGCAGGCGGAACGCGCCCTCAACTTCGTCGACATGCTCCTCGAGAAGATGGACATGGACGCGGAGGTCACGCTGGCGCCTGACGACGGCGAGGGCTCGGCCGACGAGATCCGGCTCGAGATCGAGGGGCCCGACGCGGGCCGCGTCATCGGCAAGCGGGGCAGCGTCCTCGAGGCCATCCAGTACCTGACCACGCGCGTCGCCCACAAGCCGGGCGAGCCGCGCAAGCACATCGCCGTCGACGCCGAGGGCTACCGCGCGCGCCACGAGGATCAGCTCGCCGACATGGCCCAGAAGCTTGCCCACCGCGTCGCGAAGGAGGGGAAGATCATCACCTTCGACCCGATGAGCGCGCGCGATCGCCGCGTCGTTCACATGGCGCTCAAGGAGATCACCGAGGTTCGCACCGAGAGCCACGGCGAGGGCCCGGATCGCCGCGTCCAGATCATCCCCGTGAAGGCGGTCGCCGCGCGCGAGTCTGCCCCGCAGTCTCGCGAGGACTGACGCCCGCGGCCCGCGCGGTGACCACCTACCGGAACCTCGATGGCACCGTGCCCGGACAGGGGCTCGGTGCCATCCTCAAGTGGCAGGTCACCGACCGGCTCGCCGGCCGGCGGCGCCGTGACGACACCCCGTTCACGACGCCGCGCCGGCAGAACGACGGCTCCCGCCTCCGCGAGCTGTCGCCTCACCTCACGTGGATCGGGCACGCGACCTTCGTCCAGCGCCTCGGCGGTCAGCTGCTGGCGACGGACCCGATCTGGTCGACGCGCATCCACACCGTGCCGCGCCTCGCCGAGCCGGGCGTCGCGCTCGAGAACGTCCCGAAGCTCGACGTGGTCACGGTCTCGCACGCGCACTACGACCACCTGGATCTGCCGACGCTCCTGCGGATCGGGAAAGATGCACTCTACATCGTTCCCGAGAACAATGGCGACCTGCTGAGGCGGGCCGGGCTCCCCAACGTCGTCGAGCTCGCCTGGTGGCAGTCGCACCAGATCGGCGATCTGAAGGTGACGCTCGTGCCCGCGCAGCACTGGTCGATGCGCACGCCGTTCGACCGCAACAAGCGGCTGTGGGGCGGCTTCGTGTACGAGGCGCGGGAGGCCACGACGTACCACGCGGGCGACACGGCGTTCGCGGAGGACGTGTTCCGCGCCATCGCCGAACGTTTCCCGCGGATCGATCACGCGATGCTCCCCATCGGCGCGTACGACCCGGTCTGGTTCATGCGCGGCCAGCACATGGGCCCGGAGGAGGCGGGGCGCGCCTTCGAGCTGCTGGGGGCGCGCACGTTCGTCGCGATGCACTGGGGCACCTTCAAGCTCACCGACGAGCCGCTCGGCGAGCCTCCCGAGCGCATCGGCGCGTGGTGGCGGGACCGGCGCAAGGATCCGTCGCAGCTCTGGATCCAGGATCTCGGCGAGACGCGCCCGCTCGCGCGCTGACGCCCGCCGCTCCGCCGCGTCCTCGGTTACGCTGCGGGCGAGGAGCATCCATGAGCGACCAGGGCTCGGCAGAAATCCACGCGACGCGCGTCGACCTCTCGGGGCTGATGACGGTGCTCGGCGAGCACCTCTATTCGACGCCCCTCGTCGCGGTGCGCGAGCTCGTGCAGAACGCCCACGACTCCTGCGTGCGACGCCGCATCGAGGAGAGCGGTCACGACGCGAGCGTCGCCCGCATCATGGTGCGTGTCGATCCGGTGGCGGGCATCCTCTCCGTCGAGGACACCGGCGCCGGGCTGACCCGCGACGAGGTGATCGCGTACCTCGCGACGGTGGGCGCCGGCTACACGCGCAAGCTGCGCGCGAGCACGCAGTCCGGCGATCTCATCGGGATGTTCGGGCTCGGCTTCCTCTCGGCGTTCGTCGTCGCCGACCGGATCTCCGTGACCACGAGCTCGTTCCAGGAGCCGGAGCGGGCGTGGCACTACCAGAGCAAGAGCGGCGAGCGCTACACCCTCGAGCCCGCCGCGCCGCGCGCCGTGGGCACGATCGTCGAGCTGTCGCTGAAGGAGCGGTTCCGCTCGCTTGCCGACCTCGCGGTGCTGCGCGACGTGCTCACGCGGTACTGCGCGCTGCTCGCCATCCCGGTCTTCGCGGGCAATGGCCAGCCGGCGGTCAACGCCGAGGCGCCGCCGTGGCGTCACGTGGGCGAGGAGCATCCGGTCCGCGCGAAGAAGGCGCGCCTCGACTTCGCGGAGCGGTTCGAGCGGCGGTTCTCCCCGATCTGCACGATGGACGTGAAGACCGATCACGTCCGCGGGCTCCTCTGGATCCAGGATGGTGCGACGTTCGGCACGTCCGACAACCGGAACCTCTCGGTGTTCGTGCGCGGCATGCTCCTCGACGACGACGCGCGGGAGCTCCTCCCCGACTGGGCCGGCTTCGCGTCCGGCGTCATCGAGTCCCAGGAGCTCGTGCCCACTGCGAGCCGCGAGGATCTCCAGCGCGACGAGAACTGGTCGCGCGCCGCCGCATCGGTGAAGGCAGCGCTCATCGACGGGCTCGAGGGCATCGCGCGGCGCGAGCCCGAGTCGTGGCGCCGCGTGCTGGTCCGTCACAACGAGGCGCTCCTCGGGGCCGCCATGTGTGACGACCGCTTGTTCTCGCTGCTCGCCGACGAGCTCACCATTCCGACGTCCGAGGGGGACCTCCCGGTCCGCACCGTGCTGAAGCGCGGCGACCAGAAGGCCTACGTGTCGCTGGCGACGCACGGCGGGTTCGAGGAGATGCTCTTCCGCGCGCTCAAGGTGCCGATCGCGGTCGGGACGCGCTACGCGGTCATCCCCTTCCTCGAGCGCTGGTGCGAGGTGCGCGGCGGCTCCGTGATCCGCCTCGGGACCCAGGCCGGCAACCAGCAGGTGTTCCGGGCCGCGAGCGTGGCGCCCGAGGAGCGCGCCTTCCTGGAGAAGAGCCTCGCGCGCCCCGGGCAGCGGGTGGTGACCGCGCGGTTCGCGCCGCGCGAGCTGCCGCTCGTCCTCGTCCCCGACCGCGAGGTGGAGCTGAAGCGCCGTCTCGAGAACGATGCCGCCGACAAGCGCATCGCGAGCGCGGCGCTCGGCCTGGCCCGGCTCTACACGAAGAAGATCGACGCGCAGGTCGAGGCCGACCTCTACGTGAACCTGGACTCGCCGGCCATCGAGGCGCTCCTCGCGGCGCGCGGCCGGCCCGGCGTCGAGACCGGGGCGCGCCTGCTCCGCGCGCTCGCGACGCTGATGAGCGGTGGTGGCGAGGGCTCCGCGGCGCTCGACCTGTCCGCGACGCTCGAGGAGTACACGGGGGCGGTGTGCGCGCTGCTCGCCCCGCGCGACTGACTCTTTACGCGCGGCGCGTCTCCGCCGAACATCGCCCGCATGAACCTGTGGGACTGGGTCAACGACGCCGAGGAGCGCCTCGCCGAGGCGGGCCACAAGCGGCTCGCCGAGCTCATCGATCGCATCCCGTCCGAGGTCTGTGACGATCACCACGACCGCGTCGATGCGCTCGTGCCCGAGGCGCTCGCGCTCGCGAAGGGCGTCGGTGAGCCGTGGCTCGAGGTGTTCCTCAAGCACTGGAGCCTGCAGAGCAAGGTGCTCCATCGCATGGACGGACGCGCCCTCGGCGAGGCGGTGAGCCTCGTCGAGCTCGCACACCGCGAGGAGACGCGCGCCTGCCCCCAGTCGGTGTGCGCGGTGCAGGATCTCGCGGCCGCCTACGGGTTCGTCGACGGCGCGGGATACGCGGAGGAGCGCAAGGAGGTCGCCCGCGAGACGCTCGCGCGGATCGATACGAGCTGGTCTTGCTTCACGTGCATCTCCGGCGAGTACGCGGGCGCGCTCCTCGACGAGGGCGACTTCACCGGTGCGCTGGCGTACGTCGAGCGGCAGGGCGCCACGCTCGTCGCCGCCGGCAAGCCGCGCGCGGTCCACGAGCTCTCGCGGTCACGCCTCAACGCGCTCGTCGGGCTCGAACGCTGGCAGGAGGCTCTCGACTTCGTGGCCGAATACGAGAAGAACGGCCGGGACGACGAGCATCACCAGCTCTGGCGCCGGCTCGACCGGGCACGGCTCTTCGCGGAGCTCGGACGGCCCGACGAGGGACGAGCGATGTTGCCGCCGGTCCACGAGATTCTGCCGACGCCGCTCTTCTACGAGCCCTGGACGCTCGCACGCCTCGCCCTGATCCGCGCCGGCGCCCTCGCGAACGACAGCGAGCTCGGCGCCACGCTGCAGCGGTTCGTCGAGCGGCTCGAGCAGCAGGGCGTCGGACGCACCACCCTCGAGCTCGCGCATCGCCATGGCGAGCTCGCCCTCGAGCGCGGCGCCCCGCACGTCGCGCGCCGCGCCCTCGGCGCCATGGAACGCGCGGCGAAGCTGCTCCATCGCCCGCTCGGCGCGCTCGACCGGATCGCGCAGCTGCGTGCGGCCATCGACGCGGCGCCCGGGCTCGCCTCCGTCGAGCTCCCGGAGACCGAGGACGGCCTCGACGCGGCGCTCGCGGCGACCGACGTCAGCGAGGAGCGGGCCCTGCTCCTCCTCGAGGCCGCGCACACGCGCTTTCCGGCCTCGTCCCGCGTGGCGACGATGCTCTTCTCGTGCCTCATGAAGAACGGCCTCGAGGGCGAGGCGCTGGCGACGCTCGAGGCCTTCCACGAGCGCACCATCGACAACGACGCCCTGCTCCTCGTCGGCCATCAGCTGACGCTCCGTCCCGAGCACCGCGAGCGGCTCGTTGCGCTGGCGGAGCGGCACCGCGTGAGCGCCGCGGACGACGCGTCGCGGTCGCTGGCCGACTGGCTGCTCGCGCGCAGCGAGCATGCGCAGGGCCGCTGGCGCGAGTGCCTGGCGCGCCTCGACGCGGTCCTCGCCGCGCGGCCGTCGGCGATCAATGCGCGGATCATGTACGCCGAGGTCGCGCGGCGGCTCGGCGACCACGCGGCCGCCGTGGCCAAGCTCGACGAGGTGCTGGAGCTCGGCGCCGAGCCAGGCCCGGCCGACTGGGACCGCATGACGAGCGCGGCCATCCTCGGCGACTGGGCGCGCGTGCGTCACTCCGCGAGCCGCATCGGTTACCAGCTCGAGGGCGAGGGACCGATCGACGAGCGCATGGGCACGTGCCGCATCCAGATCGACGAGGACGGCGGCACGATCGCCTGGGCGCGCCGCATCTCGCCGGTGACCGCCCGCATCGTGTCGGTGGCGCCGCCGCCGCGCACGCTGCGCTACCTCGATGTCGTCGCCTTCGATGCGACCCCGCAGAACGCGCCGCCGGCGACCGAGGAAGAGCGCGCGGAGCACACGTTCATCTACCCGTACGTGGCGACGCTCTCGAAGGGCGGCTACCGCGCGTTCGAGATCGACGGCGTGCACCCGGGTGACCGTCTGCAAGCGATGGAAGAGGCGATGGAGGGCCTCGGCGTCACGCTGCGCGTCCTCGGCTCCGGCGACTACCAGGTCGGCGAGGAGCGTGGGCTCTACGCGGCCCTTGCCGTGCCGGCGGACGTGACCGACCAGGAGGTGTGCGCGAAGCTCGAGGAGGCCGCAGGTGACGCGCGGATCACCTTCACCGGGCTCGCGCGCGCGGCCGGCAACACCGCGCTCGCCGAGCGGCATGCCGCGCTGCACGAGGAGCTCGGCTTGTGAGCGTCACTCCGGGCAGGCCGGGTCGTTGACGATGTCGACGTCGTCGAGCGAGAGGCCGGCGTAGGCGCAGCCCGCATCGGCGCTCTGGACGGACGCCAGGAGCGGCATCGCGTGCCCGGCGAGCTTCGGATCGAGGCACCTGGTGAAAGGGGCCCACCCGTTCGCAGGCGGGAGCGTGGCCCCGGCGACCAGCAGCGTGGCCGCGGTCGGGCTCGTGGTCCTGTAGAAGAGGCGCAGCTGGGGGCCGCCCGCGCCGGTCTTCGCGTCGGGCACGGTGACGTTCTGCGACAGGCTCGAGTACGCGCAGGTCGCGCCGGCCTGGAGCCTGCCGTAGCTCGTGCCGCCGTGCGCCGACCCGGTCACGTACCCGAAGGTGGCGCCGTCCTGCAGAAAGGCGATCCAGGGGCGGCTCGTGCCGCCGCTCTCGAAGCCGCCGTCCACGACGCTGCCCGGCTCGGCGCACGCCGGGTCGCTCACGATCGCGAGGTCGTCGAAGATGAAGTCGACCGCCGGGGCGGCCTGTCCGCACGTGCCGGAGCTCGGGCCGCTGACCGCGAAGTCGAGCGCGTGCGCGAGGCCGCGGCCCCACTGGGGAAGGCACACCTTCGCGGCCTCGAAGACGCCGGTGCCCCGGATCTCGGCAACGGTCCGGCCGGAGGCGAGCACCGTCATCACGCCCTGCGCCGTGCCGCGCACGCTCAGCGAGAGCGCGGGGTTCTGCTTGCTGCTCGCGGGCATCGAGATGGCGCCGGTCAGGCGGGCCGATCCGCAGACCGTCGTGGCCGAAAGGTGCCCGGCGCGGCTGCCCGCGGTGCCGGCGCCGACCGCGATCTCGGCGCCCGCCGCGCTCGCGGTCCACCCTCCCGAGGCCTCGAAGTCGGGATTGCCGATGGTGCCGGGCGACGGGCACGTGGGGGCGGGCGCGAGCTTCACGTCGTCGAGCGCCTTCGCGCTGCCCCCGAAGGGGCCTGCCGAGGCGCACGTCCCCTCGAGGCGCAGCAGCAGGTCGCCGCCGTAGGCGCGCTCTCCGAGGCAGACCGTCTGACGCACGTAGCCCTTCGTCGGCGGACCGGTCACGAAGCGGCCGTTCAGGCCGAGCTGGTAGACGCCGCTCGTGCAGGTCGCGAAGCCCTTGCCGTCGCACGTGCTGGAGATGGTGAGCGCGAGCGGCTCGGCGTCGGAGAAAGTTGGCATCGCGAACGTCTGCGAGGCGACCTGGGCCGCGGTGCAGTCGTCCGAGAAGCGGGCGAGGCCGGGGCTCAGCTGGCCGGGAGCACCGGCGGCCGCGGGGTCGATCGAGAGCCCCCCTTCGAGCTTCCACGCGCCCGCGGGCATGTCCTGGAACGCCGGATCCTGCGGACCGCCGCTCCACGCGCACGCCCCGTCCTGCGTCTTCGCGTAGCCGGTGACGCACGAGCACGCGGCGGCCTCGCCCTGCACGGTGCACGTCGCGTGCGGGCCGCACGGGGCAGCGGCGCACTTCGAGACGCACGGTCCGCCGCCGGGAGCCTCGAAGCCCGGCGCGCACGCGTTGCAATCGGGGCCCACGTGGCCGTCGCGACATGCGCACGTCATGGATCCGTTTGCGACGGTGCAGGTGCCGTGCGCTCCGCAATCGACCGCGCAGCCCGCCTCGTTCTCCACGTCGACGACGGACCCGTCGCCGTACGCGGTGCTGCAGGCGGTGGACACCGCGAGGGCCAAGGCGACGACGAGCGCCGCGACGGCTGCGCCGACCACTCCGCTACGCGCGCTTCCCTGGGCCCCCCGCTGTGTCATCGCGTCTGCGATCGTATCATGCGGCCCGCCGCTTTCAGGCGTCCCGCAGATCCACGGGCCCGTCGAGCGCGGGCCGCTGCATGAAGCCGAGCGCCGCGACGCGGATCCCGGTGGGCGCGAGGGCACGGGCCGCCGCGCCGTCGTCACTGCCGACCACGGTCAGCGCAGCGCGCCACGGGCCGAGCGCCGTCATCGCCTGGGCGAGGTCCTCGCACGCGGCGACGTGCAGGTGGCGGTAAGGCGGCGGAAGGACGAGCGGCGCGCCGGGCGGCGCGACGCCGATCGCGTGCTCGGTGCCGACGAAGGCGCGGCCCGCGTACGTCATGGTCGCGACGTACCGCGCGGCAGCGGCTCGCTCCTCTCCGGGAAGAGCGCCGCGCGGCACGGCCGCGGTGAGCTCCTCGAGCGCCTCGTGGAGCGCGGTCGCGAACGCCACGGCGCGCCCTTCGTCGCCCTCGACGAGCGCGGCGCGCGGGCTCAAGCACCCGCGCTGATCGAAGACGACGACGTCACGCGCGAGGCTCGCCGCGGCGCTCGTCAGATCGGCCCGTGCGCTCACCCACGCCACCCCGAGGCCGCTGCCGTGACCACGGACGCGGACCCCTGGACGAGCCCTGGCGTGCACGTCGGCGATGGTCTCGTCGCGGCCGTAGACGTGGATCTCGCCATGCTCGACCGAGGCGACGTCGAGCGCCTCGTCCAGCACGACGCCCAGGTCTCCGCCGGCCCGCATCGCCGCGACGAGCGCGCGCGCGAACGCCGGATCGCGCCGCGACGGGCGCACCCGCACCTCCGTCGAGGCCGCTCGGGCGATGGCAAGGGCCCGCAGCGCGCCGACGAACACGTTCGCCGAGAGCACCACGGCGATGGCCGGTGCGTCGCCGGCGCGGGCCACCAGCGAGGTCAGCTCCTCGTCGGTGGCCTCGAGCTCGAGGTGCTCGTCGAGCGCGAGCGCCACTCCCTCCGGCGAGAGCGCCGTCGACTCGACGATCGCGGCCACGAGCGCTTCCCGGTCGGCGAGCGCGGCGCGCGCGGCGCGCTGGATCCTGCGGACGTCGGCGATGCGCTCACGGGCGCCGCGTGTCATCGGACGGCCGCGCGGCCCATGATCTCGTCGATGGCGATCGAGCATCCTCGCGGCGGGGCGCCGGGCGCGCGGCCGAGGAGCACGAAGCCATCCCCGACGCGCCTGACGCGGTCCTGCGTGAGGACGGCGACCGCGCTGTCGACATTCATGAGATCCAGGATCTTCGCAATGCCCTCCTCGCCGTCGGCGACCTCGTCGAGCGTGTCCGGGTCGACGGGAACGACGCGCGCCCACGGCGGCTCCGCGTACAGGCCGAGCGGGGCGCCTCGGTCGAAGAGCGTGCGCTCGTAGAACTGGCTGCTCAGCTCGGTCATCCCGTACTCGGCGACGATGGCGCGCACGTCCAGCCCGAACGCGCGCGCGAGGTCCGACCGCAGCACGTCCGCCGGGACCTCGCGGCTCCGGCCCTTGTACCCGCCGGTCTGCATGACCCGGCTTCCGGTCGGCAGCCGGAACGTGTCCTTCCCGAGGCCGTCGATGAAGTGCACGAACGCGAAGGACGTCCCGAGGACGAGCATCGGCTCGTTCCGCGCGAGCGCCTGCGCGACGCGCTCGTCGAAGGCGCCGAGGTCGAGGATGCCGTCCGCATCGAGCAGATACGTGGCCGAGGACGGCGCGGGGTGTCCGAGCTCCCGCACGAACGTCTCGCACATGCGGCCGAGCGAGGAGTCCGCGGCGGCTTCGCGGGGCGGCGCGAGCACGACGACCGGGATGCGGCGCTCGAGGTCCCGCGCGAGCCAGCGGCGGCCGAACGAGAGGGCCGCGTGGTCGTACGTCGCGACGTCCTGCATGGCGTGCTCGCCCCGCGTGCCCACGGTGGTGCCGCTCGTGCGGAACGTCGCGCGGGCGAGCTCCGGCGGGAACGTGGCGACGCGCGTGATCTTGAACGCGTCGGTCGGGACCGGCGGGATGTCGCCGGCGCGCGCGAGCGCCCCCGGGTCGACGCCGCGCGCCGCGCACAGCCGCGCGAACCCGGGGATCCGGGCCGCCTGGTGGCGAGCGAGGTCGCACGCGAGGGCGTCGAAGGACTCGGGCGGCGCGTCGTTCTGGTCGAAGGCGGTGACGAGCGCACGGGCGCGCGCGTGCAGAGCCGAGCTCGCGGGATCCACGCCTCCGTGCTACCTCCGCGCGCTACCGCTGGCCAGCAGAGCCGTGGGATGAAACCTCACCGTCGAGGGACGAGGCGATCTTCCGGTAGAAGACGAGGTGATCGAACCCGGTGAGCACGTGCGCGCGGTCCTTCGGCTGTCCGACCTCGTCCAGGTGGTCGGCGGGGATGCAGCCCTTGAAGATGCCCCACTTCGCGCTCTCGACCGTGACCATGCCGTCGTTCGGGAGGAGCGCGGTGCCGTGCGCGACGAACGCCGCCGCCGGCACGAGCGAGAGGTCCATCGCGTCGCGGATGCCGAGGCGCGACGAGAGCGTGCCCTCGCAGGCGATCTGGTCCTTCGTGTTCGGCACGCCGGCGACGTTGCTGACGCCGGCCCACGAGAGGTAGGTCACGCGCGGGTCGTCCTTCACCTCGGGGTTGAAGGTCCGCGCCGTGTAGTCCTCGCTGATCGAGCGGAGCGCGCCCTTCAGGTCACTGTTCCCGGCGAGGTCCTTCGACGTGTACGTCGTCGCCCAGGCCGAGGCGATCGCGCTCACGGCCTTGTTCATGTCGTCCGAGACGACGCCGAGCAGCACGTCCGCGATGTGCGAGCCGTGGTGGGGCGTCGACACGGTGGTGAGCGACGCGACGCGGTCGCCGTAGCCCAGCTTCCCGATGACGTAGCGCGCGTCGAGGCCGCCCATCGAGTGAGCGATCACGTGGACCTGCGCCGGGTCGCAGCCGGGATGCGCGCGGCACTCCTCGCGCGCCGCGTCGATGTGGGCGGCGAGCTGGACGGCGCGCTCGGGCACGCTGCGGTACGGCGAGACCTGCGCCTCGTGGACGACGTGGCCGTCCTTCCGGAGCGCGTCGGCGACGCGGTAGAAGCTCCAGCGGTTCGTGCGCGAGCCGTCGAAGCCGTGCGCAAGGACGATGGCGTGCCGCGACGCCTTCACGGTGAACGCGTCGTCGGTGGCCGCCGCCGCTTCGTCGGGCGCCTCCGCCGAGCAACCGGCAGCGAGCGTCCCCAGCGCCAGGGACGCGGTGACGACGGCGAGGGAGAGGGCGCGGGCAGCGACGTTCATGGCGGGCGATGTGTGCAAGCGTGGGACCACGCAGAAACACCCTCGAAAGGCCGGCAAATGGGCCCTTCACTAATTCCGGCCACTGGGCCAGGATCCCCGGCGATCGGATCGCGACGGATCCATCGACGAGTCAGACGACGTCGGCGAGCGCCTGCGCGAAGGCGGCGAGCTGCTCGGGCGAGATGGTCAGCGCCGGCGAGAGCGTGAGGACGCTTCCGGCGCTTCCGCCCGTGAGCACGACGAAGCCCCGCGCGAGGAGCGCGCGCGAGACGGCGAGGGCGTGCGCTCCGCCGTCGAGGTGGACGCCGATCATCAGCCCGCGTCCCGTGATGCGAAGGCGCCGGATGCCCGCGAGCTGCTCGCGCAGGGAGGCCCCGAGCGACGCGGCGCGCGACGCGAGATCGTCCTTCGCGATCGCGCCGAGCGTCGCGAGGGCGGCCGCGCACGCCGGGGGCGACCCGAAGTGCGTCCCGGTGTGGATGGCCCCGCCGCCATGGGCGCCCCACGCCTGCATCACGCTCGCGCGGCCGACGCACGCCGAGATCGGCACGCCGCCGCCGAGTCCCTTGCCGAGACACACCACGTCGGGGACGACCCCGCTCGCGGCGCTCGCCAGGAGAGCGCCGGAGCGGCCCATCCCCGTCCAGATCTCGTCGAGCACGAGCAGCGCGCCCGCCTCCTCGGTCAGCGATCGGAGGGCCGGCAGGAAGGACGCGGGCGGCTCGATGCATCCGCCGCGGCCGAGGAGCGGCTCGACCAGCACCGCGCCCACGGCGCCCGTGGCGAGCGCCGCCCGCACCGCGGCGAGGCTCGCGGCAAGGGACTCACCGGCGCCCTCCGCCCCGCGGTCGGGGTACGGAGCGAACGTCACCGGGATCCCGAGCTGCGCGAGGAAGGGCTCACGGAAGCTCGGGGCCAGGCCGCACGCCGCGAGCGGCCCGTACGACAGCCCGTGATAGGCGCCGGCGAACGCGACGACGCCGGGCCGCCCCGTCGCGAGGGCGGCGGTCTTCAGCGCGCACGTGACCGCGTCGGCGCCGGACAGGCCCAGCATCACGCGCGCGCCGGGCTCCGGGAAGAGGGCGGCGATCGCCTCGCAGGCCCGCACCTTCGTCTCGGACGCGTACACGTCGCCGAGCGCCAGCGGCAGCACGTCGGCCTCGTTCTTCGCGGCCTCCGACGCGGCGTTCGGCGCGTAGCCGAGGACGAGCGCGCCGAAGCCCGCCGTGAGGTCGACGTAGCGATTGCCGTCGACGTCGAACACGTTGGTGCCGGCGCCGCGCGCGTAGACGATCGGCGCCTGCTCGGACCCCGATGCCGCCGCTCGCGCGCCGCGCCGCGCCTCGAACGCGGGAGACTCGACGAGCTCGAGCCGGCGCGCCAGCTCGCGCGAGCGCGGCCCCGGCGGCGGGACCACGATCTCGGGCAGGTCGCCGCTCACGTCACGGCTCGCCTGTCAGCCGACGACGCGGTTACGCCCGGCGCGCTTCGCTTCGTAGAGCTTCGCGTCGGCGGCGCGGATGAGATCGAGGCTCGTCTTGTCGGCGTCGCCGAGGAGCGCGACGCCGATCGAGATCGTGACCGGAATGGTGTCACCCTGGAAGACGAACTTGCTCGAGTCGATCTTCTCGCGGAGCCCCTCGGCGAGCGCGCGCGCTCCGTCGAGGCCGGTCTCGGGGAGGATGATCGAGAACTCCTCGCCGCCGTAGCGCGCGAAGACCTCGTCACGGCGGATGCGACCCTGGACGATGCGCGCGAGCTCCTTCAGGACGAAGTCGCCGGCGAGGTGCCCGTGGTGGTCGTTGATCTTCTTGAAGTGATCGATGTCGAACATGATGAACGACAGCTCGCGCGCGTGGCGACGGGCGCGGATGATCTCCTTCTCGAGGGCCTCGAGCAGGTAGCGCTTCACGTGCGCCTGCGTGAGACCATCGATGATGGTCATCCGGTAGATCTCTTCGTGGTACTGCGCCTCGACGTCGGCGCCCGACAGGTACTTGAAGATGGTGGGGCCGACCTTGATGCGGTCGCCGTTGGCGAGGCCGAACTCGCGGCTGATCTGCTCGTCGTTGACGTAGGTGCCGTTGGTCGAGCCGTCGTCGACCGCCCACCACACGGGGCCACGCTGCTCGAGATGCGCGTGACGGCGCGAGACGCTGTCGCCCTCGAGGACGATGTGATTCTCGGCGCCGCGGCCGAGGCGCACCGGCGTGAAGTCGAGCACGAACCGCTTGCCGAGGAGCGTCGGCTCCTTGGTGTAGATGACGACGATGCAATCGTTCGTCCGCGGCTTGTCGTCCTCGCCGAGCTCGCCGGCGGGCTTCTGGACGATCGTCGTTACGCGTGTCTTCTCGTCCAGCTCGCTCACGTGCTCGTCCAACGCTCGTTCAATTGCGATTATCGCCTGTTCGAGAGTATCGCCTTCTCGGACGCGCCGTCAGGGTTTTCGCGTGTGGGGCATCTCCCAACATTCCGCGCTGTTGTCGGGATAGCTCGCACGCCGGCGAGCGCCTCGAGCACGGCGGGCGGTAGCGTGAGGTCGTCGGCGAGCTTCGCGATCTGCAGCGCGCGCGCCAATCCGGCGCCATCGAGATGGACCGCGCACTTCGGCGTCGCGAGCCAGACGTCGACCGCCGCCGCGCGGAGGTGCTCGATGGTCGACGCCGCGAGTGGCCCATGGTCGCCGATGCTCACGGTCCGGACCGGCACGAGCCCGGCGCGCGCGAGGCCCGCCACGAGGCGCTCGGGACGCGCGAGCGCCGTGAACAGCCCGAGCCGCCGGTCGCGGAGCGCTGCCGCGAGCTCGTCGATGGGCAGGCGCCGCTCGCCGAGCAAGGCCGCCTGCGGCGCCGCATCGACGGGAACCACATGGTCGGCGGCGGCGAGGAGCGCGCCACGCGGCGCACGCAGGTCACCCGCCGGAGGCAACGCCCCGGCGCCCCACGGCGCCTCGCGATCGACCGCGAGCAGCGAGAGCGAGGCGCGGACCGGCGCCAGCTGGAGGGGCCCATCGAGGACGATCACGTCGGGCGCGCGGCGCGCCGCGAGGTCGACCGCCTCCTGACGCGAAGCGCCGACGACCACGCGCGCGATCCCGGCGAGCGCGGAGGCGGTCGCGAGCGCCTCGTCGCCCACGAGGGAGAGCAGCACGCGCGGATCGCCGTCGGGCGGCACCTCGCGCGGTCGGCCGGGGCGCGCGCGGTAGGCATGGCTCACCACGACCACGTCGGCACCACTCGCGGCGAGCGCGCGCGCGGCGGCCGCGGCCACCCGCGTCTTGCCCGATCCTCCGAGCGTCGCGCCGCCGACCGTGACCACGGCGATGCCGTCCGGCAGGACGAGCGGCCGCGCGATGCCGCGCGCCAGCACCGCCCCCAGCGCGCGCTCGAGGGGCCCCGGCCAGAGGCCCGCGAGGGCGCCGTGCTCGAGGAGCGATGCGAGCAGCCGGCGTGCCATCGGAGAGCGGAGCTTAGCGCGCGCGTGGTCTTTGCGATCCGCGGTCGGCGCGGCGTACAAGGAGACGTGCCGAAACACGCGACGTCCATCGACCTCGACCCGTGGGCGCTCGCCGAACGGCAGCTCGCCTATGACCGCGAGCGCACGAAGCGCTTCCCCGAGCTGTTCGTGCGGAAGCTGACGCGCATGAGCGTCTCGCCGCTCGCGTACCTGCGCGGGGCCGCTCCGCTCTTCTACGATCTCCTGCTCGCCCGGCCCGAGCTGGCGGAGGGCTGCGGGGGCGAGGGATGGCTCGTCGGCGACATGCACCTCGAGAACGTCGGCGCCTACCGCACCGACCCGCTGGGCTCGGGCGAGCCCGCGTCGGACAAGGAGGGCACGGCGGGAAAGCGTCACCGCGAGGTGCGCTTCGATCTGAACGACTTCGACGACGCGGTCATCGGGCCGTGGCGGCTCGACGTGCTGCGGCTGACCACGAGCCTCCTCCTCGGCGGACGCGAGCTCGGCGCGAGCGGCGTCGTCGCGCTGGATCTCGCCGACCGGCTCCTCGACGCGTGGGCGCGGAGCGCGTTCGAAGGAGCCGCGGCCCCCGACCAACCCGCGCCGGTCGCCGCGCTCTGCGAGCAGGTGCGCGCCCGCTCGAAGACCGCGCTGCTCGACGCCCGCACCGCGGTCACGGGCAGCAAGCGCCACTTCGTACGCGGCCCGCGCTACGCCGACCTGCCGCCCGACATCGTGGACGCCGTGCCCGCCGCGTTCGAGGGGTACCTCGAGTCGCTCCCCGAGGAGGACCGGCCCGCCAAGGGGACGACCGAGATCCTCGACTGCGCGCTGCGCATCGCGGGCACCGGCAGCCTCGGCGGCCTGCGCGTCGCGGTGCTCGTCAAGGGCAAGGGCGGCACGGACGGCGGGTGGATCTTCGACATGAAGGAGCAGGGTGTGCCGTCGGCCGCGACGATCCTGACGCCGCCCGCGATGGTCCCGGCAGAGCGGGTCGCGACGGCGTTCAAGGCCGCGGTCGAGCGGCCGATCCTGATGATCGGCACCACCGTGCTGCGCAGCTCCGGCAACACCTCGAAGACCTCGATGTACGTGCGCAAGCTGTCGCCGCAGGAGGACAAGCTGAACCTCCGCCGACTGAAGAGCGCCGACCTGCCCGACATCGCGACGTACCTCGGCGCGCTGCTCGGCGCCGGGCATGCGCGCGCCGCGACCAAGGTGGGCAAGCGCTGGACCCCTCACGACCTCGGCGTCATCCGGGGGCACGCCATCACGCTCGCCGGCATCCACGAGCAGGTCTACCTGGCCCTGTGCGAGAAGATCCGGCCCCTGCTGCCGCGCACGTGATGCGCTAGGGTTGTCACCGTGAAATCCCTCCTCGGCGGCGCGGTGGCCTCGGCGCTCGTGCTCGGCTGGCTCGCGCCGGGGACCGCGCTCGCGAACGGTCGCTTCCCCGAGACGAACGCGCTCTTCTTCGCGCCGAGTGATCCCGACTTCGTGCTGCTCCGCACCACGTTCGGGGAGATGATCTCGCACGACCGCGGCAAGACGTTCGGGTGGGTGTGCGAGCAATCGGTGGGGCTCGCGGGGATCGAGGACCCGATGTACGCGATCACCCCGGACGACACGATCGTGGGCTCGACGTACCAGGGTCTCGCGGTGTCGCGCGACCGGGGCTGCAGCTTCGCGTTCGTGGGCGGCGGTCTCGAGCTCGTGTTCGTCGACGTCGCGTCGACGCGGCGCGCGCCCGGCACCGTGGTGGCGTTCGCGAGCTCGTACGCGGGCACCGACGGCGGGACCACCGTCTACAAGTCACAGCTGTTCGAGACCACCGATCAGGGCAAGACGTTCGCTCCCCTGCCCTACGCGTTCCCGTCCAACGTGCTCGGCGAGACGGTCGACGTCACCGAGAGCGATCCGGACCGCATCTACGTGTCGGCGATCGAGGCCGACGCGGCGGGCAACTTCGGCCACGCGGCGATCTTCACGTCGCGCGACCACGGCACGACGTTCGAGGAGCTGCCCTTCCCGCTCGCGGGCGACGAGACCGCGCCGTTCATCGCCGCCGTCGACCCGCGCAATGCCGATCGCCTCTACGTCAGGACCGCCGCGCCGGCCGGCAAGAAGACGCGCCTCCTCGTGAGCGACGACGCGGGGAAGACGTTCCACACCGTCTACGACGGCGCCGGCGCCCTCCAGGGCTTCGCGGTGTCGGACGACGGCACGCGCATCTGGGTGGGCGGCCCGGCCGACGGCCTGCGCACCGCGCTCGCCAGCGATCTCGCGGTCACCAAGATCTCGGACGTCGAGATCGGGTGCCTCAAGTCCACCAGCGAGGGTCTCTGGGCCTGCTCGACCGAGCGGAGCGGCTTCATCCTCGGCCTGTCGACCGACGGCGGCGGCACCTTCGCGCCCAGGCTTCACTTCTGTGACATCACGGGTCCGCTCGCCTGCCCCGCGGGCTCGTCGACCTACCAGATGTGCTCGCTCGGCAACGCGACGATGAACGTGCCGCCGTGGCCCGGTCAGCGCGCGTCGCTCGGCTGCAGCGACGTGCCGGACGGCGGGAGCAGCAGCGGCGCGGTCGACGCCGGCGCGCTGCCCGACGCGCCCTCCGCCGAGGACGACGGCGGCTGCGCCCTGCGCGCGCCCTCACGCAGCGGCGGAGTCGCCGGCGCGCTCGGGGCGATGGCGATGATCGCGCTCGCGGCGCTGAGGCGCCGCAAGCGCTGACCCGAGGTCAGACCTCGAACTCGGCCTTCTCGAGGATCTCGCGGACGCGCCACAGGAACGAGTTGGCGGCGACGCCGTCGACGATGCGGTGGTCGTAGCTGAGGGCCATGTACATGACCGGGTGAATCGCGATGTGGTCTTCCTTGTCGGGACCCTCGACGACCACCGCGCGCTTCTTGATCTCGCCCATGCGGAGGATGCCGACGTTCGGCTGGTTGATGATCGCGCCGCCGAACAGGTTCCCCTTGAGCCCGGGGTTCGTGATCGAGAACGTCGCGCCGGAGAGGTCGTCGACCGTGATCTTGCCCTTGCGGGCGCGGACCGCGACGTCGTCGATCGCGCGCACGATGCCGCGCACGCCGAGCTCGTCGGCGCGGCGGATGACGGGCACCACGAGGCCATCCGGCGAGTCGACGGCGACGCCGAGGTTCACGTCCTTGAAGATCACGTACGCGTCGTCGAGGACGCGCGCGTTGATGGTCGGGTTCTCGCGGATCGCCTTCGCCGCGGCGACGACGAGGAAGGCGAGCATCGTGAGGCTCATGCCCTCCTTCTTGTAGCGATCCTTGTTCGCCTCGCGCAGCTTCGACGCGCGCTGGAGATCGCACTCGGCGACCGTCACCACGTGGGGCGACGAGAACTTCGAGTAGAGCATGTGGTCGGCGGTGATCCGCCGGCGCCGCGTGAACGGGATGACCTGGTCGCCCGGCTTGGGCCGGTAGGGCGGCACCTTGAAGGAGCCGAAGCCGACGCCGGGCACCGGCGGGACGAAGCCGCCGCCCTGGTTCACGAGCGCGGCGAGACCCGAGGCGTCACCGCCCGAGCGCGGCGGCGCGGGCGAGGCAGGCGGCGCGGCAGGCGGCGCAGCGGCCGGCGCGGCGGGAGCCGGTGTCTTCTGACCCGCGCCCTCGTACCCGGGCCCGCCGGCGCGGTTCACGTCGTCGCGCGTGATCCGACCGTGCTCGCCCGAGCCCTTCACGTTCTGGAGGTCGACGCCCTGCACCAGGGCGGCGCGGCGCGACGACGGCGACGCGAGCGGCCCGAGGGCGCCCTGCGAGGACGCGCTGGCCTCGTCGGCGCCGGGCGCGACGGGATGGTCGCCCTTCGTGGTCGGCGTCGGCTCGGCGGCGGTCGGCTTCGCCTCGGTGGGCGGCGGCGGCGGCACGGTCGGCCCATCGGCGCCCTCTTCCATCTGCAGGATCGTGGCGCGCACGGGGACGACGTCGCCTTCCTTGACGAGCAGCTTCGTCACGCGACCGGCAGCCGGCGACGGGAGCTCGCTGTCGGCCTTGTCGGTCGCGAGCTCGGCGACGGGCTGGTCCTTCTGGACCACGTCGCCCTCCTTGACCAGCCACTTGGTGAGGGTTGCTTCGGTGACGCTCTCACCGAGCTGCGGGACCGTGACATCGATGGACATTGGGCCTCGCACGCTACCGTAGGCCCGCAGGCATGACAACGCGGTCTGGGGCTCGCGCGGCGGCCCGCGCTCGAGGCTCAGGTCTTGATGAACGACGCCACGAAATACCCGTCCGTTCCGTGCGCGAGAGGCAGCAGGCGGAACGACGTCGCGTCGCCGTTCGCAACGAGCGCCGGGAGCGGGGCATCGAACGGCGCAGGCGCGAGCCCTGACGCCGCAGCGTCCGCGATGACCTCTTCCGCTTCCTCGCGGAGGACCGAGCACACCGCATAGACGAGCCGCCCGCCCGGACGCACGAGCGCCGCCGCTCGCGCGAGGATGGCGCGCTGGAGAGTGACGAGGCCGTCGACGCTCACCTTCGTGCGACGGAGGAGGAGCTCGGGCCGGCGCCGCATGGTGCCCGTCCCCGAGCACGGCGCATCGACGAGGACGCGGTCGTAGGGTCCCTCGATCGCGCCCGCCCCGGCGGACCAGTCCACCGCGAACGTGCGACGCGGATGGAGGCCGATGCGCGACAGCTCCTCCTCGAGCCGCGCGAGCTTCGCCGGGTGGAGGTCCGAGGCGTCGACCGCGCCGCTCTCGCCGACCGCGCGCGCGAGGAGCCCCGTCTTGTTGCCACGGCCGGCGCACGCGTCGAGCACGGTCTCGCCGGGTCGCGCGCCGAGCGCGAGCGCGATGACCTGCGAGCCCTCTTCCTGCGAGGTCCAGGCGCCCTCGTCCCAGCCGGGCAGATCGCCGAGCCGACCTGCGCCGCGCACCACGATCGATTGCGGCGACACGCGGCCGGGCTCCACGGTCGCGTCGGGCCTCGCCTCGCGGAGGCGCGCGATCCACGCATCCCGCGTTGCCGGATCCTCGACCCGCAAGCCGAGCGGCGGCGACGCCTCGGACGCGACGAGACCGAGCGCCTCCTCCTTGCCGACGGCGCGCACGAGCGCCTCGGCGAGCGCCGGATCGGCCGCGTCGAGGGCGGCCTGCGCGAGCTCCACGGGGGTGGGCTTGTCCTCGGCGGCGATCTTGCGGAGCACCGCGTTCACGAAGCCGGCGACGCGCGGGCCGCGCAGGGCGCGCACCGTGGTGACGGCCTCGTCGACCGCCGCGAAGGCCGGCACGCGCGTGAGCACGAGCACCTGGTAGGCGGCCACGAACAGGTGCGCCCGGACGTGCACCTCGATGGATGCCGTCCCCTTCGTCGCGTGGCGTCCGACGCGGCGATCGAGCCACTTGAGGAGGCGCAGCGTGCCGTAGGCGAGCTCGGTCGCGAGCGCGCGGTCCCGCACGTCGAGCTGCACGTTTCGCTCGAGCTCCGCGTCGAGAGCCGCCGCGGCGTAGGCCTTGTCCTTGAGCACGCGCACCACCACGTCGGCGGCGACGCTGCGCGCGGTCGGTGCTCTGCGTCCGGGCTTCGTCACTCGGGCTTCACGCGGACCGTGGGCGGCGCGGTGTACGTCGCGCTCGCGACGTTCCACGGCTGGATGTGGACGACCGCCTTCTCGCACACCGCCAGCGTGAGGCCGCCGCCGTTCGCCTTCGTGAGGCCCGGGCACCACTGGCTGGCGCCGGACTCCGGGCTGCCGAAGCCGCTCACCGCGATGCCCTCGGAGATGACGTTGGTGCACGCGAGGCGCTCGGTGTCGTTCGCGGGGCGCGTCGGCCGCCGGTAGAACGTGAGGTACGCGTCGCCGTTCTTGCCATCCGCCGAGCAGTCGGCCCACGCCGAGAGCGTGACGGGCACCCCGGCCGTGTTCTGGACGACCCAGTAGCGAGCCGGCTGCAGGTTCGCCGGGTCGAGCGCGGTCGCCGCGCAGGAGCTGCTGTCGACGAAGCGGGGCATGGTCGCGGCGGTGGCGAAGCTCGTCGCGAGGGCGGTCGTCGTTCCGATCGCGCCGAGCGGCACGTCGGTGCCGGTCGTGTCGCAGCCGACGGTCAGGTACCTCGGCGCGCTCGTGCCGCCGCCCGGCGCGGGGTTCGAGACCGTGACCGCCACCGAGCCGGGGTTCAGCATCTGGCCGGAGGGGATCACCGCGGTGAGCGAGGTCGGGCTCACGTAGGTGGTCATGACCGGGACGCCGTTGCTCTGCGCGGTGCTCGTCGGGACGAAGCCCGAGCCGCTCACCGTGATCGGCTTGTCGCCGGACCCGGCGGTGACCGTGCTCGGGTTCAGCGCGGTGATCGTGGGCGGCGCATTGGTGATGGTGAACGCGAGCGCCGCGGACGTGCCGCCGCCCGGCGCCGAGTTGACGACGCGCACCGAGATGGTGCCGGCGCTCGCGAGCTGCGCCGCGGTCAGCGTGGCCTTCAGGTGCGTCGGGTCGACGTAGGTGGTCGCCGCCGGCGCGCCGTCGAACGTGAGCTGCGACGTGATGAAGAAGCCGACGCCGGTGACGGTCACGACGGTCGGGGCCGCGCCGGCGCTGACGCTCGCCGGCGACAGCGAGGTCGTCTGCGGGGCCGGATACTGCACGCGGAAGACCACGGGAGCGGTGACGCCCCCGCCGGGCGGCGGGTTGCTGACGGCCACCGGGAAGTCGCCTGCCGCGCCGAGCGAGCTCGCCGGGATCGTCGCGGTGAGCTGCGCCGCGGTCGCGAACGTGGTCGGGATCGGCGCGCCGTTGAAGAGGACCGCGCTACCGGGGACGAACCCCGACCCGCTCACGACGAGCGGGATCGCCGCCGAGCCCACGAACGCCGCCGACGGATTGATGCTCTGGATCGCGGCCGCGGGGTTCGCGACCGTGAACGAGATCGCCGTCGACGGGCCGCCGCCGGGGGCGGGGTTCACGACCTTGACCGGCACCGCTCCCGATCCGCCGAGCAGGCTGGGCGGCACGGTGGCCTCGAGGACCGTCGCGCTCTTGAAGGTCGTGGTGAGGTCGGTCCCCCCGAACACGATCTTCGCGCCGTCGACGAAGCTCGCGCCGTTCGCGACGAGCTTCGTGGCGCCCGCACCGGCGACCACCGAGAGCGGCGTGAGGCCGGTCAGGTTGGGCGCGGGGTTCTGCACCTCGAACGTGACTTCCTTGCTCGCGCCGCCGCCGGGCGGACTCGTGCCCACGGAGAGGCGCAGCACGCCGACCGAGGCGAGCTGGGCGGTCGGGATGGTGGCGCGGAGCTCCGTCGCGCTCACGAACGTCGTCGCGAGGGGCGCGCCGCCGAGCTGCACGATCGAGCGCGGGACGAAGTCGGTCCCGCTCACGACGATCGAGGGGCCGATGCTCCCCACCGTGCCGTACGACGGGCTGATCGAGGTCACGACGGGCGGTAGCGCGTCGTCCGGGTTGGACGGCGGCGGCGGCGCGGTCGCGGTGCTCGTCGTGGTCGGCGTCGGGACGGTGGGCTCGCTCGTGCTGGACGGCGCCGCGGCCGGCTCGGCAGGCGGGTCCCCGGCAGCGCAGCCGACGGCCAGCGCCGGCAGGAGGGCGACGGAGAGCGAAGCGAAGAACGCGAACAGGGCAAGGCGGGGCATCGTGATCGCGCCTCCTATGCCACACCACCCGCCCTCGCGCTACATGCGCACACGAGGAGCGCGCGTTTGAGACGAAGCTCCTTGCGCTCGCGCTTCTACCTCGTGATGTCGCGCACTTGCAGGACGATGACGTCCCACTTGCGGGTCACGTCGTTCTTGAACGCGACGAGCATCAGCACCACGAGCACGCTCATCCCGAAGAGGCTGGAGAGCTCGCGCACCCGCAGGCTGACCGGCCGCCGCCGCACCCACTCGACGAGGAAGAGGAGGAGGTGGCCGCCGTCGAGCACCGGCACCGGCAGGAGGTTGAGGAGGCCGAGGTTCACGCTCGTCACCGCCATCGCCCACACGAAGTAGGTCGTGCCCTTCGCGCCGGCGTCCCCCGCGACGTCGTAGAGCGTGATCGGCCCGCTCACCGCGGCGATGCTCACGCGGCCCTGGAGGATGCGGAGGAAGCCGACCGCGATGAACGTGATGGCGTTCCGCGTCTCCAGCACGCCGCGCTTCACCGCGTAGACGAGGGGGTGCGGGTTCGGCACCATCTTGCTCGGCGCGCGCGGCATCCAGTGCGTGGTGCGGAACACGTAGCGCTCGTAGTGCTGGCCGAGCTCGTCGTTCCACGACTCCTGCCGCACCTGGAAGGTGCCGCTCATGCGCTCGCCGTCGCGGGTCCACACGAGCTCGTGCATCTTGGTCGGATCGCGGAGCAGCTGCCCCACCATCGTCGTGTCGTCGAGCGCGTGACCGCCGCGCCGATCGACCTTCCACATGCGCTGCGCAACGCCGTCGAGGTGGGTGATGCGGTCACCGGCGCGAAGACCGGCGCGCCACTCGCTCGACCCCTCCGGCACGAACGCGACGTACATCTCCGAGCTCTCGATGCCGGAGCGCTCGATCATGTCCTTGATGCGGTAGTCGGGATCGTTGTCGCGCACCACGGCGCCCTCGGCGCGCGGGCGCGGCGACAGCGAGGCGATGCCGGTCTCGAGCACCGCGATGTCACACAGCCCGCCGAGCGAGCGGGGCGCCGACACGGGACGCACGTACGTGAGCACCACGTTGTCACCGCGGTTCTGCGACAGCACCTTCGCGAGATCCACGAAGGTATCGACCTTGCGCCCGTTGACCGCGGTGATGCGGTCGAAGGTGCGGAGCCCCGCGCGGAAGGCCGGCGAGTCGGTCCGCGAGATGCCGATGACCGGCGCGGCGTAGGTCGGGGCGATGCCGACGCGCCCGACGTGCTCGTAGAGCTCGAGCTCGCTCGGCTCGATCACCTCGGTCTCGTCGGCGGGGATGATCGACACCTCGGCGGGCTTGCCGTCGCGGTCGACGGTGACGCGCATCGGGACCCCGGCGCGCCGCGCGAACGCCTTCTGCACGTCGGGGAAGCTCGCGACCGGGTCACCGTCGATCGCGGTGATGGTGTCGCCGGGGAACAGCTTGCCGTCCGCGGGCTTGCCCGGGAAGACCGCGCCGACGGTCGGCGGGAGGAAGTCCTTGTCCTCGAGGTACACCGATGTGTAGAGCGCGAGCGGGAAAACGAGGTTCATCGCCGGGCCGGCGAGCACGATGACGACGCGCTTCCACAGGCCCTGCGCCTCGAACGTGCGGTGACGCTCCTCGGGGAGGATCGCGCTCTGCGCCTTGCCCTCCTCGAGCATCTTCACGAAGCCGCCGAACGGCAGGAGACCGATGCAGTACTCCGTCTCCTTGCCGCGGACCCTCAGGACCTTCGGGCCGAAGCCGATGGAAAACGTCAGCACCTTCACGCCGAACAGCTTCGCGAAAGCGAAGTGTCCGAACTCGTGAATGAAGATCAGGATGCTGATGAAGAGGACGAAGTAGAGAAGGTCCAAACGTCGAGCCCGGCCGGAAAGGCCACGCTATGCCGGGCCACTCGCCGGCCGTCAAGCCGGGCGGCGGCGCTGGCGGGTCAGGCGGCCTGCGCCGGGCCGCGCGGAGCGATCGCGGAGCGGAACAGCGTGAGCCCGTCCGTACCGCCGAGGCACGCCTCGCTCATGCGCTCGGGATGGGGCATGAGCCCGAGCACGTTCTTGTGTGGGCCGCCGTAGATGCCGGCGATGCCGAGCGCGGAGCCGTTCGGGTTGGCGGCCTCGGTTACCTCGCCATCGCTTGTAGAATACACGAGGGCGATGCGCCCCTCGCCTTCGAGCTCGGCGAGCGTCGCGGGCGACGCCTGGTACCGGCCCTCGCCGTGCGCGATCGGCAGCTCGAGCACGGACCCCACCGGCAGCCCGGCTCCGGTGAACGGGCCCTCGGCGGTCACCTTCACGTGGACGTTCCGGCAGTCGAAGCGCATCTGCACGTTCCGCGTGAGCGCGCCCGGGAGGAGCCCGCACTCGGTGAGGATCTGGAATCCGTTGCAGACGCCGATGACGAGCCCGCCCCGCGCCGCGTGGTCGGCGACCGCGCGCATGATCGGGCCGACCTTGGCGATGGCCCCGCAGCGGAGGTAGTCGCCGTAGCTGAACCCGCCCGGGATGGCGACGAGATCGGTGCCCGCCGGCAGCGCGGTCTCGGCGTGCCACACCGTCGTCACGGTCGCGCCGGCGAGGGTCAGCGTCCGCACCATCTCGGAGTCCGCGTTCAGGCCCGGGAAGACGATCACGGCAGCGCGCATGCGCCGTCTCGTAGCACAGGTGACCGCCGCGGCGCACCCGCGCCCATGGACCCCGGCGCGCAGGCCGGCTAACGACAGCGTCGCCGCGATGAGCCATTCCTCGAAAGCTTCGGTTTCGTTCCCGGGCGATCTCCCCATCACCCCCGCGGTCGTGAAGCAGCACAAGCTCACCACCGAGGAGTACGCGCGCGTCGAGACGTCGCTCGGCCGCACGCCGACGTACACCGAGCTCGGCGTGTTCAGCGTGATGTGGAGCGAGCACTGCTCGTACAAGTCGTCGCGCATGCACCTCCGCCGGCTGCCCACGAAGGGCCCGCGGGTCATCCAGGGTCCCGGCGAGAACGCGGGCGTGGTCGACATCGGCGACGGCTTCGCGGCCGTCTTCAAGATGGAGTCGCACAACCACCCGAGCTTCATCGAGCCGTACCAGGGCGCGGCCACCGGCGTGGGCGGCATCCTCCGCGACGTCTTCACGATGGGCGCACGGCCGATCGCCGGCCTCAACTCGCTGCGGTTCGGGCGGCCCGATCATCCGCGCACCCCCGAGCTCCTGCGCGGCGTCGTCGCCGGCATCGGCGGCTACGGCAACGCGATCGGCGTGCCGACGGTGGGCGGCGAGGTGCAGTTCGACGCCGCCTACGACGGCAACATCCTCGTCAATGCCTTCACGTGCGGCGTGGCGCGCACCGACCGCATCTTCTACGGACGGGCCGCGGGCATCGGAAACCCGATCCTCTACATCGGCGCGCGCACCGGCCGCGACGGCATCCACGGCGCGACGATGGCGTCGGACGAGTTCGGCGACGCGAAGGAAGGCACCGGCGAGCTCGCCACCGCGAGCAGCATCAAGAAGGGCATCCGCTCCACGATGCAGGTCGGCGACCCGTTCATGGGCAAGCTGATCCTCGAGGCGTGCCTCGAGCTCATGGCGACCGATCTGCTCGAGGGCATCCAGGACATGGGCGCCGCCGGCCTGACCTCGTCGAGCGTCGAGATGGCCGGCCGCGCCGAGAACGGCATCGAGCTCGATCTCGACCTCGTCCCGCGCCGTGCGAAGAAGATGTCGCCCTACGAGATCCTCCTCAGCGAGTCGCAGGAGCGCATGCTCCTCGTCGCGAAGAAGGGCCGAGAGAACGAGGTCCTCGAGGTCTGCAAGAAGTGGGATCTCGACGCGGCGGTCATCGGTCACGTCACGGACACGAAGCGCTGGGTCATCAAGGCGACGCCCGGCTACGACCCCTTCGACGGCGGGCCGCCCACCGGCACGAAGGAGATCGCCGCCGACATCCCCGTCGGAGTCCTCACCGACGAGGCGCCCGTGTACGACCGCCCTCGCACGCGCGGCGCGGTCCGGCCCGACGTGCGCGTCCCCGAGAGCGCGGCGCCCGCCCACGATCTCCTCGCGCTGCTCGGCTCGCCGAACATCGGCTCGCGGGCGTGGATCTGGCGGCAGTACGATCACATCGTCCGCGGCGGTACCATCGTGCGTCCCGGCTCCGACGCCGGCGTGGTCCGCGTGCCGTGCGAGCGCGACGGTCAGACCCTCATGAAGCACCTCGCCTTTGCGGTCGACTGCAACGGTCGCTTCGTGGAGCTCGCCCCCGAGGACGGCGCGAAGATGGCCATCGCCGAGGTGACGCGGAACCTCGTGTGCAGCGGCGCAGAGCCGATCGGCATCACCGACTGCCTGAACTTCGCCTCGCCCGAGCAGCCCGAGTCGATGGACGTCTTCGCACGCGCCATCGACGGCCTCGCCGAGGCCTGCAACGTGCTCGGCGTGCCGATCGTGAGCGGCAACGTGAGCCTCTACAACGAGACGACCGACGCGACCGGCCGTCACCCGATCCTGCCGACGCCCAGCGTGGCGGCGGTCGGTCTCGTGCGCGACGAGGGCGACGTGCTCGTGCAGGCCTTCCGGAGCGAGGACGCCGCCATCGTGCTGCTCGGCGAGCCCAGCGCGCAGGCCGGGCTCGGCGGCAGCGAATACCAGTCGCTCACGACAGGGAAGCTCGGGGGCCCCGCTCCGACCATCGATCTCGAGGCCGAGAAGAGGCTCCAGGGGCTCGTGCTCGAGCTCGCGCGGGCGCGGGCGATCGAGAGCGCCCACGACGTGTCCGACGGCGGCCTCGCGGTGGCGCTCGCCGAATGCTGCACGACCCGCCACGACGGCGGGCTCCTCGGAGCGCGCGTCGCGGTGCCGGCCGGGACGGGCCCGGAGCCCGTCGCGGCGGCGCTCTTCGGAGAGGCGCCGAGCCGGATCATCGTGTCGGCGCGGCAGGATCAGCTGGCGGACGTGCTGGCGAGGGCGAGCGCCGCGGGCGTGCCCGCGCTCACGCTGGGGCGCACCACGACCGGCGGCGAGAGCGCCGAGCTCGCCATCGAGGTGACGGGCGGCCCGCGCTTCTCGGTGCGCGCCTCCGAGCTCCGGGCGAAGCGCGAGTCGTGCCTCGACGCCATCGTCGGCCCGCGCTCCATGTAGGACGCGTAACGACGCGGACGCCGCGATTGTCACCATGGCGTGCGTTCGGCTGCCGCGTTCGCCCCCGGATGCGTGTTAGCCTCGAGGTCGGTCTTCGCGATGGCCAAGTTCCAGTCGCCGCTGCTCGGCTACAACAACAACGTCCGGCACAAGAACCGGGTGTTCCACATCCAGACCGAGGATTCTGGCGTCAACCATCCTCACATCATCACGCACCTCTTCATGGATGGCGGTCGCATCCTCAAGAGCGTGAAGCAGTCCTACGCCGAGCACGTCGGCCAGGAAGGGATGCAGGAGATCGTTCGCGGTCTCATGAAGGAGCAGCACAAGGCGATCTTCGTCGCCTTGCGCGACGGCCAGTTCGACGCGCTGCTCGAGGCCGGGACGACGCAGGTGAAGCCGGGCAGGACGGCCGGGAGCGCGCCCGCCTCGAAGAGCGAGCCCGCGGCGATTCCCGTTCCGCCCGCCTCGGACCCGGTCATCGTGCCGGCGCCGCCGAGCGTTCCGGACCTCGAGGCCGCGGCCGCGACGCACGCGGCGGGGATCGCTCCGACCGTGGCCGCGCTGCCGGCGGTGTCGGCGGCGAAGGCTCCGCCGGAGGAGGCGGAGGACGACGACGCTCCCACGCAGCAGCTCACGCCGATCACCGCCGCGCAGGCCGAGGCGGCGATCGCGGTGCGAGCCGCTCCGGCGCCGGACCTCGAGGAGACCCAGCCGTTCTCGGCGCTCGCGGCCGCCTCCGCCGACGGCCTCGCCGCCGGTCCTCCGTCGTCCCGCGGCGCGCCGCACGTGCCGGTCGTGCGCACGATGCCGCCGCCCCCGACGATCCGTGACTCCGGAGCCCCGACGAGCGGCACCGCGGGTGCTCCGCCGCCCGAGCTCACGCTCGACTTCCACACGCTCGACGCGCTCGACCGCGCCTCGCACGAGCCGGGGGCGACGAGCGCGGGGCCGTCGATCTTCCAGTCGAGCGATCTCCCGCCTCCGCCGAAGAACCTCTTCGCGAAGGAGCCGGGCACCGGCGGCGCGTACCGGGCCGTCGAGCCCGTGCCCGTCGCGCCGACCGAAACGCGCGGCGCTCCGGAGCGTTCCGACCGCAACGATCCTCGGGAGGAGTCCGATGGCGCGATCACGCAGACGCCGGCCTCGCGCGCCGTCCGGCCCGCGGCGGGTCGGCCCGCCACCGAGGGCAGGTACGCGCCCGCGCGGCCTGCGGCGATCTTCGGAGCGACCCGCCGGCCGCCGCCGGCGTCGCTCTTCAGCGACGATCTCGTGAGCGACAAGTCCCTCGACGAGGTGATCCTCAGCTACCTCGCCGAGGACCTCGAGCCGCCGCCGCGCAAGTAGCTGCGGGTGGCGCCTCCGGTCAGTCGCAGCTGAGGACGAGGGGGACCTCGAACGCCGACTCGGCGCCGACCTCGCCCTTGCCCTGGAACGAGACGATCTTGCCGGACGTAACGCGCTTCACGCACGCGGCGACCGGCGGCGGGCACGCGGCGCAGTCGGCGGCCTGGAAGCCGCGCTCGGTAAACTGCAGATGGATGGCGACGTTGATCGGCGCCGCGGGGCGATCCTTCAGCTCCTGCGCGCAGCGCGACCACGCCGCGTAGGCCGAGGGGCTCACCTTCAGGTCGCTCGCGCTCGCCGGCCCCGCGCTGCTCGGGCTGCCGCCGGAAGACGTCTTGCAGGTCGCCGCGCTGAAGGCGGCCGGACCGCCGGGGACGAGCGGCGCGTCGGGAGCGACGGCGGCCGACGCGGAGGCGCTTGCCGGAGCCGCGGCGGAGGCGCTCTCCGCGCCCGAATCGGCGACGCCCGCGACCGTCTTCTTCGGGTCCTTCGGGTCCTTCGTGGCGGCCTTCGGGGCCTTCGGGTCGCGGCTCGCGGAAGCAGGCTCGGGAACGCGCGGCCCGGTGGCGGGCAGCTGGGGCGGCTGGGTCGCGACGCTCGACGAGCTGCCCGCGCTGGACGCGCTCGGGCCCGGCGAAGAGAGCGCCGACGGGACGGCCGACGGCGAGACGTCCGTCGCCGCGCCGCTGGCCCCGACCCGCGCCCGCACCTGCGGCACGATCACGACCGCCGCGCCGATGAGCGTCGCGACGACCGCGAGCCCCACGAGGAGGCCGGTGCGCGAGCCGCGCGGCGGCTCCTTCAGCTGGTCGCGCGCGGACTGCAGGACCACCTGGCTCGTCGACGCCATGCCTCCCGCGACGGTGGGCGCGCTCTCGATCGCCGAAGGCAGGCCGGCCGAGGCGCGGGTCACGCCGCTCAGGCTGACGACGCCGGAAGGTGCGCCGGCCGCTCCTGGCGCGAGCGCGGGATGCACGTCGCCGACGGGCACGGCAGGTCCGCCGAGCGCCTCGCGGACGGCGTTGCGCATGGCCCGGGCGGTCTGCCAGCGATCGTTGCGGTCCTTCTCGAGCGCCTTCATCGCGACGGCGGCGAGCCCCTCGTGCACCGCCGGATAGTGCGTGGAGGGCGGCGGCGCGGGCTCGGTGATGTGCTTGAGGATCACGCTGAGCGCGGTGTCGCCCGTGAACGGCGTTCGACCGGTGAGCAGCTGGTACAGGATGATCCCCATCGAGTAGAGGTCGGACCGCGCGTCGAGCTTCTCGCCGCGCGCCTGCTCGGGGGACATGTACTCGGGGGTGCCGACCACGAGGCCCTGCGTGGTCAGCTTCTGACCGGCGCGGCTTCCGTCCGACGGAGCGTCCTCGTCGCGATCGGTGATCTTGGCGATGCCGAAGTCGCACACCTTCACGAGGTACGCGTCGCGCTCCTCGTCGTTCTTGCCGCGCAGGATCATCAGGTTCTCGGGCTTGAGATCCCGGTGGATGACCCCCATCTCGTGGGCGACCGCGAGCGCGGCGAGCGCCTGCATCAGCACGTCGCCGATGTCCTCGTTCGAGATCGGCCAGTCCTCGTGGATGACGCCGTAGAGGTCGCGCCCCACGACGTACTCCATGACGATGTAGAGGAGGCCGTCCGGCTCCTCGCCGAAGTCGAGCACGCGCATCGAGTTCGGGTGGTCGAGCCGGCTCGCCGCGCGGGCTTCACGGTGGAAGCGACCGACGAACTGCGGGTCGGCGGCCATCGTGCCGTGCATCACCTTCACTGCGACGTTCTTGTCGAGCGAGGCCTGCCGGGCGCGGTAGACGGCGCCCATCGCGCCGCCGCCGAGGAACTTGTCGATCTGGTATTTTCCCGCGACGAGCCGTCCGATGAGCGCGGGATCGCCGCGGCTCGTGTCGGTCGAGGGCGGCGCCGGTGCCTGCGTCATACGGCTGCCAGGATACAGGCGGGGGCGTCAGATCGCGAGCGGCGGAACGAGCGCGGCGCGCGCTTCGGCGACGATCGCGCGCTCCGGCTCCCCCACGAGGGAGACCGCGTCCGCAACCGCGCGAGGCTCCTCGCCGGCGAGGATGCGCTCGCGTGTCTCAGCAGAGCCCGTGAGGAGATCGAACGCCGGGATGTCGTCGATGAACTCGTACCTCTCGGTACGGAAGCGCAGCTCGCCCGGATGATGGCGGTGAACGAGCGTGACGAGCGCGAGGTAGGTCGCATACGGGCGGAAGTTCGCGGGCTCGGTCACGTGGATCTGCACGCCGCCGCACGTCTGCTTCGCATGCTTGTGGAAGGTCGGCTCGAACGAGATCGGCCGCGCGACGAAGCCCGGGAGGCCCGTCGCCGCGAGACCGGCGGCGAGGCGGCGGCCGTCCACCCACGGCGCGCCGGTCAGCTCGAAGGGGCGCGTGGTGCCCCGGCCGTCGGAGAGGTTCGTGCCCTCGAGGAGGCACCCGCCGGGGTACACGAGCGCGGTCTCGTACGTCGGCATGTTCGGCGACGGCATGACGAACGGGCGGTCCCAGGCGCTCGCGTGAGCGGCGCGCTCGAGATCGCTGACGCCGAGCACCTGGACGAGCGCGGCGAACCCCTCCTTCCGCGCGCGCCAGGCGACGATCTCGCCGAGCGTGAGGCCGTGGCGAACCGGAACGTGCTCGAGACCGACGAACGAGAGGAAGCCCTCCTTCTGGAGCACGCCCTCGATCGCGCCGCCGAGCGGATTGGGCCGATCGAGCACCAGCACGCGGACGCCGGCGTCGCGGCAGGCGCGCGCCACGAGCACCGCGGTCCACACGAACGTGTAGTAGCGAGAGCCCACGTCCTGGAGGTCGATGACGACGACGTCGAGGCCGGCGAGGTCGGCGGGGCGCGGCGAGAGGTCCTCGAACCGACCGCCGTAGAGGCTGACGATGCGCGTGCCGCCCTGCGTGGCCTCGTCGACGCCGATCATGTCCTGCGCCTGGCCCGCCCACCCGTGCTCGGGCCCGAACAGGACCGCGGGGACGATCCCGGCGGCCGCGAGCGCGTCGAGGACGTGCACGAGGCCGCGCGAGACGGACGCTGGATGCGCGAGGAGGCCGACCTTCTGCGAGGCGAGGCGCTGGAGGAGATCGGGGCGCGCGAGGAGACGATCGAGGCCGGTCTGCACGGCGCGCGAGTCTAGCCGCGCAGGGCGCTCGCTCGCCCGCTATTCCGGCGCGCTGGGCTGCGCCGGTCCCATCGTGGGCAGCGGCTCTGCGGGAAAGTCGGGCGCGCTCCTCTCGGACGCCGCGGGCGCGGGGGCGGTCGGCACGGGGCCTCCGCCGCGGTCGAGCGTGTCTGCCCCGGCGTCGACGGGCGAACGGCCCGCCGCCTCGGGTCGGAGCGACGGGAGTGGCGACGAGGCGCTCGGCACCGGGAACACGGGCAGCGGAGGGACCTCGCGGGCGGGCGCCGCGGGGAGCGACGGCTGCCGGACCGTCGGCGCCGGCGGCGCGCTGGGCCTGGGCGACGGCAACGACGACGGCGACGGCGACAGCGACGAGGACGGCGACGACGACGAGCTGCTCGCCGGCGCCGCGTGGCTCGCGCTGGTCGCGCTGCTCGCGCTGCTCGCGCTGCTCGAGGGCGCGGTCCCGGTCCGCGTGACCGTCGCCGCGGAGGCGCTGGTCACGGGCGCGCTCGACGAAGACGCGCTCGGCGAGTCGCCCGCCGCGTCGGTGCGGTCGCCGCCGCCGGTCCTGACGAGCGCGATCATCGCGAGCGCGGCGGCGCCCGCCACGAAGCCGGCGACCCACAGCATGGTGCGACGCTCCTTGGCGCGCGGCGCCTCGAGCGTCGAGGACAGCGTGGTGGTCGTCGCGCGCGCGAGCGGCGAGCTGCTGTCCGCGGAGGGCGGAACGACGATGTCCACCGTGCTCCGCAAGGACGACGGCGGGATGGCCGAGAAATCCTCGACGGAGTTGGGGCTCGACTCGGGGCCGAGGGCCTCCCCCAGCGCGGCCCGCACCAAGGCGTGCGCTGCGCTGCGCACGCTCTGGAACCGATCGCCCGGAGCGCGCGCGCAGGCCCTCGCGAACCACTCGTCGAGCGTCGCAGGCAGCTCGGGCACCACCTGGGAGGGGCGCGGATCGGTCGTGTGGATGGCGAGCGTCACCGCCCCCACCGTCGCGCCATCGAACGGACGCGTGCCGGTGAGCGCCTCGTAGACGACCACGCCGAGCGACCAGATGTCGGCGCGGTGGTCGACGCTCTCGCCCAGGATCTGCTCCGGGCTCATGTAATACGGCGTCCCGATGAGCTGACCGATGCCGGTCGCGAAGGGCGCGCGCTGCTCGTCCTTGGCGGTGCCGAAGTCGAGGAGCTTCACGTACGGCTCGTCCCCGTCGACGTCGCACAGGAACACGTTCTCGGGCTTCAGGTCGCGGTGCACGACCCCGACCCGGTGCGCCTTCGCGAGCGCCTTGCCGAGCTGCGCGAGGATGGGGCCGAGCTCGGTCGGCGTGAGGCGACCGCGCGCCAGGATGTGCGCGCCGAGGTCGCGCCCCTCGAGCAGCTCCATCACGATGAACGCGACGCCGCCGTCCGTGATCCCGGAGTCGAACACCTGGACGACGTGCGGGCTCTTCACGGCCGCCGCGACCGCCGCCTCGCGCGCGAAGCGGGACGAAGCGTCGCCGTGCGCCTCGACGTCCTTCGACATCAGCTTCACGACCACCTGCATGCCGAGCGTCAGGTGGTCGGCGACCCAGACGGTCCCCATCCCTCCCTGCGCGAGCGGACGCACCAGCCTCACGGAGGCCGTCACGTAATCGCCGCTCGCAAGCTCCTCCGCCATCTCGCGGGCGGGAGTTTACCGCGGTGCGCAAGAAGCGCCCGCGCGGCGTGTCTCCGCACGATGCAAAAGATGCGGTATGCTGAGGACCACCGCCGAGCAGATGCCAGAAGTCGCCACGATCGCGGCGGCTTTGGTCTGCAACTTGTTCATACGGGCCCTCCGGCTCGTGGCTCGACCGAGGGTCTCCCATGCGCCGCGTCCTGGTCGTCGACGACGAAGAGAACATCCGCCTCGTCCTGAAGACGCTGCTGAAGCGCCACGGCTACGAGGTCGAGGTGGCCGACGGCGGGGAGAGCGCGCTCCTGCTCGTCGACTCCTTCGGCCCGGACGTCATCCTGACCGACGTGCGCATGCCCAAGATGGGCGGCCTCGACCTCCTCGCCACGCTGAAGGCCAAGCAGAACCCGGCGACGGTCATCGTGATGAGCGCCTACGGATCCATCGACCTCGCGCTCGAGGCGATGAAGGCCGGCGCCTACGACTACGTGGGCAAGCCGTTCAAGCCCGACGAGATCGTCCTCGCCCTCAAGAAGGCCGAGGAGCGCGAGACGCTGCGCCGCGAGAACCGCGCCCTCAAGGAGCAGATCCAGAAGGAGAGCCAGTTCGAGTCGATCCTCGCGAAGAGCCAGCAGATGACCGACATCTTCCGGACGATCTCGAAGATCGCCGACTACAAGACGACGGTCCTCATCCAGGGCGAGAGCGGCGTCGGCAAGGAGCTCGTGGCGCGCGCGCTGCACTCGCGCGGCAACCGGAAGAACCAGCCCTTCGTCACCATCAACTGCGGAGCGATCCCCGAGAACCTCCTCGAGACCGAGCTCTTCGGGCACAAGCGCGGCGCGTTCACCGACGCGAACGCCGACCGGCGCGGCCTCTTCGAGGAGGCCGACGGCGGAACGCTGTTCCTCGACGAGATCGGCGAGCTCCCGCTGTCCCTCCAGGTGAAGCTGCTGCGCGCGCTGCAGGAGGAGACGATCCGGCGCCTCGGCGACTCGAAGGACATCAAGATCGACGTCCGCATCGTGGCCGCCACGCACCGCGATCTCGCGGCGGAGGCGAAGGCCGGGCGGTTCCGCGAGGACCTCTTCTATCGCATCAACGTGCTGCCGATCCTCATCCCGCCGCTGCGCGCGCGGAAGGAGGACGTGAACCTGCTCGTCGACCACTTCCTGACGCGCAACAACGCGCGCCTCGGCACGCAGATCCGGGCGGTGGGCCCCGACGCGCGGAAGCTGCTCCTCGAGTACGGCTGGCCCGGCAACGTGCGCGAGCTCGAGAACACGATCGAGCGCGCGATGGTGCTCTGCGACGGCGACGTCATCGGCGCGCAGGACCTGCCGGAGCGGCTCCGCGACGCCCTCGATCCGGTGCAGGTGCAGCTCGCGAGCGGCGAGCTGTCGGTCAAGAAGACGACCGCCGCGATCGAGGAGATCCTCATCCGCCGCGCCCTGACGAAGACGCGCGGTAACCGCACGAAGGCCGCGGAGCTTCTCGAGATCAGCCACCGCGCGCTGCTCTACAAGATCAAGGACTACAAGATCACCGAGCTGTGAGCGCCCTGGCGTGCCTGATGATAAGGTCCGGCGCATGCGTGCACCGGCTCCCCTTCTTGCGCTGACGCTCTCCCTTCTCGCCGCCACCAGCGCGTGCGGTGGTGACAAGCCGAAGGTCGACGACCCGTCCACGACGAACGCCCCGGACGACGGCACCGGCAACGTGAAGTGGGAGGGCGCGAGCGCGACGCCGCCGCCCGCCTCGACCAGCAGCGGCAGCGGCGGCGGCGCCACCGTCAACGAGGGCGCGACCCGCAACCAGAACCAGTACGACAAGGAGTCGACCGAGATCGCGGTCAAGCGCGCGGCGCGTCAGGTGAAGGACAACTGCGGCGCCGCCAAGGACGACGCCGGCAAGGCGACCGGCCCCTGGGGCAAGGTCACGATCCAGCTCGCGCTCGGCCACAACGGGCACTCGAAGGGGACCACGGTCCCGGCGCCGTTCCAGGGCAAGCCGGTCGGCAACTGCATCGAGCGCGCGTTCACGAACCTGACGTTCGCGCCGTGGGCCGGCACCGACACGGAGATCACCTGGGAAGTGGAGCTCGTGCAGCCCGCCGCAGAGGCCGCGCCCGCGAAGAAGTGACGGGCGGCGGCTAGAGACCTTCGTCCATGCGGCGCATGCCTTCGAGGAGGAGCGCCTCGGCCGAGTCGTCCATCACGCGGCGGGGCGGCGTGAAGCTCGGGTCGAGTGCGAAGTCGCCGTCCTGGAACTTGAGGAGCGCATAGAAGGCGTCCTTGCCGGTGAGGTCGCCGAGCTGCGCGTTCGCGATCGCGCCCTCGAGGAAGTGGATCTCGCCGTTCTTGCCGGCCGAGCGCACGACGAGCCGTCCGGTCTTCCGGCCGTGGAAGAGCACCTGGACGATGTCGGGGAGGCCCATCTCGCGGAGGCTTCCGTTGACGCCCTTCGGTCCGCGGTTGGTCGACCACTGGTCGAGCATGGCCTTCAGCTTCGCGACCATCACGTCGGCCTGGACGGGCTTCGCGACGAAGTCCATCGCGCCCAGCTCGAACGCGCGGTTCGCCTCGGTGCGGCCTTGCTTGCGGGTGTGGACGACCCACGGCATGTCGCGGCCCCACGGCTCCTTGCGGGCCTCGGAGAGGAAGGCGAGGCCGTCGCCGTCGGGCAGCTCGACCTCGCAGACGACGAGGTCCACCTCGGTCGCCTCGGCGCTGCCGAGAAGCTTGCGGGCTGCCTCGGCGCTGCGCGCGGTCTTCACGTCGAAGCCCTGCTCGACCATGCGCAGCTCGAGGACCGTCGACTCCTCGGGGTCGGCGTCGACGAGGAGGACGCGGTAGCGGCTGCCCATCAGCTTCGCGCGCATGTCCTCGCCGAGCACGAGCGACTTGAAGAGGTCGAGCAGCGACGCGTCGAAGATGGTGCCCTTGTGCTTCATGAGCACGTTCACCGCCTCGGCGGGCCCGAGCACCTTGCGGAACGGGTTCCGCGGGTTCTGCGTGAGGTCCGCGTACGTGTCGGCGATCGACAGGAGGCGCGCGCCGAGCGGGATGTCCTTGCCGACCAGCTTGTCGGGGAAGCCCTTGCCGTCGACGCGCTCGTACATGTGGAAGACCGCGTTCTTGATCGATGCGGTCAGGCGCACCGCCTCGAGCAGACGCAGCGGCGTGTCGTAGGCCTTCACGGCGGCGACCCGGTGACCCTCGTACTCCGCGCAGTTCAGCGCGGTGAGATGGAACTGGCCCATCTTTCCGAGGTCGTGGATGTGACCGGCGATGACCACCGCCTGCGTCTCCGCGCGGTCGAGGCTCATGCGCTCGGCGACGCGGCGGAGCAGGCGCGCGACCTGCGAGGAATGCCCGCGCAGCTCCTGGCGCGAGGTCTCGAGGAGGCTCACCATGACCGTGAGCAGCTCGACGGTCGTGTCGTGCTGGAGGACGTCGATGCGCGCCTGGGTGCTCGAGGGCGGCTCGGTCCCGCGCTGCGTCGCGCGTCGCGGCAGCTCGGTCACGGCGGTCGGCGGCATCGACTCGTCGTCGGGCGGCTCGCTGAAGACGGGGGCACGCGCGGCGCGCGGCAGCGGGCTCGTGCTCGGCGGCGGCGGCGGCACCGAGAGCGAGAGGCTGGCCGTGCCGCGGGATTGCCCACGCTGCGGCTCGACGCTCTGCCCGCGGGCCGTCGCGCCCGGATCACGAGCGCGCAGCGCGCGCGGCGGCAGCGGCGGCGCCTCGAGCGACTCGATGGGCTCGGGGTTCGTCTGCCGCGCCACGCGGGGCGCCCCGATCTGCGGCGACGACGGCGGGATCGCCACGCGCTGCGCCGGGAGATTGGGCGGCTGGATACCGGGCGTCGTCGACATCCCGGTGCTCACCGCCCGCGGCGCCGGCTCGTCGAAGTCGAACGACGGCGCGCTGTAGGCGGGCGGTCGCCCCTGCTCCTTGCCGGCGACGACGCGCCCGTCACGCGTCACCTGCTGGCCGAAGTCGTAGTTGAGGCCGGCGCGCTCGAGCAGATCGAACGCCCGCGGATCGCCGCCGTGGTGCTTCCGGATCGCCGCCGCGATCGCCGCCGGCCGGGCGACGAAGGCCTTCACCTCGGTCGCGCCCGAGACGAGCTTGACGTCGCGGAGGACGTCGAGGTTGTCGGGGTCGGCGGTCACGACGCTGAGGACGCTCTTCGCGCGATCGAAGAGGACCGGGAAGACGCCGAGCGTCTCCGCCACGCGACGCGGGATCATCTGCACCGTCGCGCGCGGGATGTCGGCCTTCGAGAGCCGCTCGGTCGACAGGTAGTTGGTGCGGTAGATCGACGAGAGCGCCTTGAGCAGGTCGCCCTCGCTCATGATCTCGTTGTCGACGAGCACCTCTTCGGCGCGCTCACCGTTCTGCGCGACGAGGGCCACCACGCGTTCGAACTCGCCCCGGTCCAGCACCTGCGCTCGCAGGAGCAGGTCGGCTGCCTTCGTCTTGGGTGTGGCGAGAGGACCGCTCACCGGGATCCTCGTATTCTAGCTGCCTTGCGCGGCCCTCTGGCGCACGAAACTCACCAGAAAATCGAGCGCGACGCGGTTCTGGCCACCCTCGGGGATGATCACGTCGGCAAAGCGCTTCGACGGCTCGACGAAGGCCTGGTGCATCGGGCGCACGCTCTCGTAGTACTGCTTTCGGACCTGCGCGAAGGTCCGCCCGCGGTGCTCGAGATCGCGTCGGATCCGGCGCATCAGGCGGATGTCCGAGTCGGTGTCGACGAACAGCTTGACCTCGAAGCGCGACCGCAGCCGGTCATCGGCGAGGACCAGTATCCCCTCGACCACGATGACGGGCGCAGGCTCGATGCGGAGCCCCTGCTTCTCGCGGTCGTGGGTCGCGAAGTCGTACGTCGGGCGCATGATGGTCGAGCCGGAGCGGAGCTCGTCGATCTGCGTGGTGAGCAGGTCGAGCTCGAGCGCGTCGGGGTGGTCGTAGTTGACGCTCGCGCGCTCGGAGAGCGGCAGGTGCGACTGCGCGCGGTAGTAGTGGTCCTGCTCGAGGAGGATGCCCTGCCCCGGCGGCAGCGCCTCCAGGATCGACTTCGCGATGGTGCTCTTCCCCGACCCGGAGCCCCCCGCGATCCCGAGAACGAGAGGTGCTTTGAACGGGGCTTGCGTCACGCGGCAGGTGACTACCACAGGAGCCGCGGAGCCGCGCCTACTTCGCGGCCACGAGCCACGCGAGCGGACGCCGGTAGGTGCTGACCATGCGGTCGCTCGGCACCTCGTGGCCCATGCCGGGAACGAGCTTCACCTTCACGGGCACCTTGTTCTTCTTGAGCGTGTCGCCGACGCGAACCGTGTTCTGCGCGACGCCATCGTTCTCGCCCGTGAGCAGGTAGACGCGGCGGACGTGGCGCTTCTGCTCGTCCAGCGCCTCGGTGACGTCGCCTCCCCAGTACTGGTCACTGGCGCCGAGGATCAGCCACTTCGTCCACGTCGTCTGGTCCTTGAGACCGACCTGCATCGCCACGAACGCGCCCTCGCTGAAGCCGATGAGGACGTTGCCGCGGCGGGTGACCCGGCCCTTGTACTTTGCACGCAGCGCGTGGATCGCGCCGTCGATGACCCGCTGGGCCTCGCCTGCGCCGTTCGACCACGTGCGCCCGCCCGACTCGCTCGTGCCGGGGCCCGAAGGACAGACGACCCAGCCGAACTGCGTGCCGACCTTCGCCCACTTGCGGCAGTCCTCGGCGGGGTTTCCGCCGCGCCCGTGCAGGTACATGAGGATGGGCCGCGGGCCCTTCGCCTGGGGCTTGAAGTAGTACGCGTCCGGCGCGCCCTCGACCTCGAGCTTCAGCGGCTCGCCGATCGCGGACCCGGTCTTCGCCTCCGCCCGCGACGGCCAGGCGAGCACCGCGAGGGCGATCGCCAGGGCGAGGAAGGTAAAGCAGGTGCGAAGGACGTGACGCATGGCGGGACGGAGCCCGGAGCATAGTCGAGCGCGGCCCGCCGGCAAGGCCACCGGGTCCGAAAGGGCCCGGCGGCTCAGCGGGACGCGTGGAGCTCGCGGCCGAGGGCCTCGCCCACGACGCGCGCGGCGTCGTCCGAGGCGGGCCAGGGCACCGTGACGGCGGCGCTGCGGTGGCCCGTTCCATCGGGCTCCGCCACGAAGGCGCGGAGGAGGAGATCGGCTCCGGCGCGCATGCCGTAGACGCCGAGCGGCGTCTTGCAATCGCCCTCGAGCGCCACCATCACGCCTCGCTCGGCGGCGACGCAGCGGCTGGTCGGCTCGTGGTGGAGAGCCGCGAGCGCCTGCCGCGTGGCTGCGTCCTCCTCGCGGCACTCGATGCCGAGCGCGCCCTGCCCGACCGCCGGCAAGGACAGCTCCGGCTCGAGCACCTCGGTCGCGCGGCCCTCGAGGCCGAGCCGCACGAGACCGGCGCGCGCGAGCACGATGGCGTCGCACTCGCCGGCGTCGACCTTCCGGAGCCGCGTGTCGACGTTGCCGCGCATCGGCACGATGTGGAGATCGGGCCGCTGCGCGAGCAGGCTGACCGCGCGGCGCAGGCTGCTCGTCCCGACCGTCGCGCCCTGCGGGAGCGCCGCGAGCGTCTGGTGACGCGGGCTCACGAGCACGTCGCGCGGGTCCTCGCGCTCCGGGATGCACGCGATGAGGAGGCCATCGGGCAGCACGCCGGGGACGTCCTTGATCGAGTGCACGGCGAGCTGCGCGCGCCCGTCGAGGAGCGCCTCCTCGATCTCCTTCACGAAGAGGCCCTTGCCGCCGACCTCGGACAGCGGCCGGTCCTGGATGCGATCGCCCGTGGTGACGACCTGCAGCTCCTCGACCTCGAGGCCGGCGTTCGCGGCCACGAGCCGCTTCACGAACGCGCGGCACTGCGCGAGGGCGAGCTGCGAGCGGCGCGTGGCGTAGGTGAGCTTCATCGCCGGCTACGATAGGAGAGATGCCCGCGCCGGGCACGCGATCAGTGCGGGAGACGCTTCTGGCTGTCGGCTCCGCTGCGGGCCACGTCGCGCACGCTGTCCGTCCCGGAGCCCGCCGCCGCGCGCACGTCACGCGAGGATTCACCGGGTAGCTCGGGGACCGCGGGGAGGTCGAACAGGTGATGCAGCGCGCTGACGAGGTCACCGACGTCGGTGCCGCCGCTCGTTCCGTCGCCCGCCGCGGCGGCCTTGAGGCGCGTCGTCGGGGCGTGGAGGAGCTTGTTCGTGGCGCTCTCGATCATCTGGTAGAGCGCCGCGCGGTCGCCCTCGCCGAGGTGCTTGAGGCGCTGGCCGAGGCTTCGTTCGAGCTCGGCGACGAGCACGCCGCGCGTGCGGGCGCGGAGACCCACGACCGTCGGATTCACCTCGAGACCGCGCGCCCACGTGGCCCACTCGGCGAGCTCGGTCTCGACGATGTGCTCGGCCGCGGCGACCTCGTTCTGCCGCAGCTTCATGTTCTCGGCGACCTCGGCCTCGAGATCGTCGACGTTGTACACGTACACGTTGTCGAGGTCGTGCACGCCGGGATCGATGTTCCGGGGCACCGCGATGTCGATGAGGAAGAGGGTGCGCCCCTTCCGCTGCTTCATCACGCGCTTCACGAGATCCTTCGTGATGACGAAGGTCTTGCTCGAGGTGCTGGCGACCACCACGTCGCTCGCGACGAGCTCGGCCTCGAGCTGCTCGAGCGGCGCCGCCGTTCCCCCGAAGGTCGCCGCGAGCGTCGCCGCGCGGTCGAAGCTGCGGTTGCACACGCGGATCGCCTTCGCGCCCTTGCCGAGGCTCTTCGCGGCCTGCTCGGCCATCTCGCCGGCGCCCACGAGGAGCACGGTGCTGCCCCCGAGGTCGCCGAAGATCCGCTTCGTGAGATCGACCGCGACGCTCGAGATGCTGACGATGCCCGCGCCGAGCTGCGTCTCGGTGCGGATCCGCTTGGCGACCGTGAACGCGCGATGGACGCACCGCGAGAGGTGGCTGCGGAGCGCGCCGGCGGCGACCGCCGCGTCGTAGGCGTCCTTCACCTGACCGAGGATCTGCGGCTCGCCGAGCACCATCGAGTCGAGGCTCGCGGCGACCCGGAACACGTGGCGTACCGCGACGTCCCCGGTCTTCTCGTACAGCCACTCGTCGAGGTCCTCGACGCTCGACGCGCCGATCTGCTCACGGAGCGCCTCGCGGATGGCGTGCGAAGCGGCGCGCGTCGACTCCTCGAGGCTGCCCATGGTCTTCGAGAGGGCGATGATCTCGACGCGGTTGCAGGTGGAGAGGAACATCGCCTCCTCGAGCTCGGGCCGCGCGGTCAGGCGCGCGAGGAGCTCGGGCAGGATGTCCGCGCCCGCCGCGAAGCGCTCGCGGACCTCGACCGGCGCGGTCTTGTGGGACACGCCGATGACGACGACCGGGAGGCTCACCGTGCCCCCGCGTGGAAGGGCGCGGGGGACGCGGCGGCGACCGCGGGCGGCGGCTCCTTCCGCACCAGGTAGATGATGAGGACGAGGACCGCGAAGCCGAAGCCGGCGATGGTCCCGTACGCGGCGCGGCGCCCGCGCCACCCGGCGGCGGCACGCAGGAAGAGCACCGCCGCGATGACGAGCCAGGTCACGTACCCGAACACCGCGCGCAGGATCTCCGAGGTGCCGCCCATCTCGACGCGGCGCGCCCACACCGTTCCGGTGATGATGCCGATCGTGAGCAGCGGGAAGCCCGCCAGCAGGAAGCGGTGCTCGGCGCGATCGAGCGCCTCGAGCGGAGGCAGCCTTCGCGACATGCCGTCGATGCGCTTCTGCTTCACGAGCCGATCCTGCACGAGGTAGAGCGCGGCCGCCGAGAACGCGAGCGCGAAGAACGCGACGCCGATCAGGTTCAGCGTGACGTGGAACGGGAGGATGACGCTCTTGATGCCCTCGCCCGGCTCGGCGCCGCCGCCGACGAAGCGCGAGGCCAGCAGCGAGGTCAGCGCGAGCGGCGCGACGAACGCGCCGGCGACCTCGACGCGCAGCCGGCGGCGCGCGAAGACGTAGCCGAAGCACATCATCATCGAGGCGACGCTCATCGGGAAGTGGATGCCCTCGACCGGGCACACGTGGAGCACCAGCGACGCCACGCAGATGTACGCGCCGTGGAGCACCGCGCCGAAGGCGATGAGCCGGGGCCCGACGGTGCCCACGTCGCCCTTGCCGCGCACGAGGAAGCGCAGGAAGAGAAAGCTCGCCGCCGAGTACGCCGCGGCGGTGAACGCGAACAGGACGTTCGCGAGCGGCTCGGTCACAGGGTGCCCTCGGCAAAGCGCGCGAGCAGCTCCTCGTCGGTCTGCGGGGGCTTCACCGGGTCGGTCCGGTCACCGCGGGCGGTCATGCGGTCCGCGGAGAGGAGGTGATCGGCGTACGGGCCGGTGGGCGTCCCGACCCAGCCGGGCACCACGTCGTAGGCGTTATCGCCCAGGATCATCGAGGTCTCGAGGAGCTCGGCGCCGATCTCCTGGAGGGCGCGCTTCGACTTCACCTTGCCGATGATCTGGCGGTCGTCGTTGGCGCCGGTCACCTCGGTGACGATGCGAAGTGCCTCCTCCACCTTGTAGCGGCGGCCTTCTGCGAGAAGAATGAGCTCTCCCGCGACGAGATCGATCTTCCCGTCGATGCCCCACTGGTCGACGGCAGTCTGGGGGAAGAAAACACGGTTTTGCATGGCGAGCAGCACGAAGACTACCACGGCGGACGGACCGGGCCGCCTCCTCGCGGCGTACGAGGCGGTGGTTGCCCTCGCGACCTCGACGCTGGCCGGCGAGGCCCGGGTCATGCGATCCGCCTTCGAGGCGCGGACCGGCGCGTTCGGCTCGGAGGATCCCTGGTTCGAGCCGCGTAGCCGCGCCTTCTGGGACGATGCCGTCACCACGCAGGGCTTCGCGGCGCTCGCGTCCGCCCACATCGGCGACGACGCCGCGGCGCTCGTGGAGCCGTTCGGCCGCGCTCATCGCGGGATCTTCAGGGTCGACGAGCACGACGAGCGCGGCGCCCTCCTCGTCGACCTCTGGTCGGGGGCCGAGCTGCTCGTGCGGAATCTCGACGAGGCGCAGGCGATGACCTTCGAGCACGCCGAGGGGCCGATGGATGCGCGCGTCGTGGCCGGCCCCGTGACGGGCGAGCTCTACGTCCTCCCGGGCGCGCTCCACCACGGACCCGACGGCCTCGACCCCATCCGTCGCGTCATCGACGTCGCGCACGACCGGGCGATGGCGACGCAGGACGTGCTCGACGCCCTCCTCCGCATGGAGCTCGTCTTCCGGCGCTCCTCGCGCGTGAAGGCTGCCTTCGCCTACCGCGTCGAGGGTCTTTCGCCGGCGAAGGTCAGGGCCCCGGTGGTATAGCGGCGAGGAGGTCCGATGCCCCCGCCGCCCACCTTCGAGGCGCGTCTCGTGCGCGCCGCCATGCTCACCTCGAACGTGCGCGAGCTCGTCTTCGAGCGCGCGGACGGGCCGTTCGACTTCGCGGCCGGGCAGTGGGTGAGCCTCGTGCTGCCGCTCGCCGAGGGCGAGGCGCGCCGGGCCTACTCGATCGCGTCTCCGCCCGCGGGGGGCCCGGCGTTCGAGGTGGCGGTGACCCGAGTGGAAGGCGGCGCGGGGTCGACGTTCCTCCACGCGCTCGCCGTCGGCGACGTTCTCCGCGTGATCGGCCCGCAGGGGTTCTTCACGCGGCCGCAGCCGGCGGGGCTGCCCTCGCTGTTCGTCGGCACCGGCACCGGCGTCACGCCGCTCCGCAGCATGCTCCGCGACGCGCTGCAGGTCGGCGACGGCGCGCCCCTGACGCTCCTCTTCGGGGTGCGGACCGAAGCGGACCGCCTCTACGTCCCCGAGCTCGACGCCCTCGCCGCGCAGCATCCGAACTTCCGTGTGGAATACACGCTATCGCGTCCCGCCGCCGGCTGGGCGGGTCGCACCGGCTACGTCCAGACCCACGTCGAGGAGCTGTGGCGCGATCTCGGCGCGCGCGCCGCTGCCGCCGGGATCGAAGCCGCGCCGCACCTCTACGTGTGCGGCCTCGAGCGGATGGTCTCGGCGGTGCGCGACCTCGTGCGGAAGGGCCTCGGCGCCGACCGCAAGCAGGTCCACAGCGAGCGCTACGACTGAGCGATCAGTAGCCCTTGCGGGCGAAGGCCTTGTCGCCGGCCTCGAGCTCTTTCCGGGAGCTCGTGACGATGGCCATGCTCGTGTGCTTGCGCACGTTGATGATGCGGAGCTCGGCGAGCACGTCCTCGGGGAGCCGCGACGGGTCGCGCGGCTTCGGGATGTCCTCGGTGGCGGCCGGTGAGTCCTCCTCGAGCGCGATGCGCTTCGAGGAGCTGTTCGTGGTCTGCGTCTGGTGCCAGCCGTCGCCCTTGCGGATGACGAAGAAGCGATTGCCGGGCTTCACGCCCGCCTCCTCGCCCTGGTCGATGAACACGATCTGGTTCTGACCGAGGAGCCCGTGCGGCTGCACGCTCGTGAGGAGCGTCGAGACGATGTCCTTGTCGTTGCGCGTGGGCGCGACGACCTCGAAGCGGCGCGTGACCGGTCCGACCCGGGCGCCGCGCTCGATCGCGTCGAGCGCCTCGATGATCTGTCCGCGGGCGATGCGGTCCTTCGGGTTCCACTGGGTGACCTTCACGGTGCCCTGGATCTCGATGAGCTTGCCGCCGGCGATGCTGCGGAGCGGCCGGTAGACGGTGAGCTCCTGACCGACCTTGAGGTCGTGCGCGCTCGAGATGCGCAGGTAGACCTCGTCGAAGTCGGTGAGGATCGTCTTCTCCTCGGGCGAGCCGTTCAGCTCTCCCCAGTTGTTCGTGTCCTCGTCGATGTAGCCCTGCGTCCGGAGGAAGATCGTCTCGGCCGGGACCTGGCGGCGGCGATCGACGAGCCCCTGGCCGGTGCTGGTCGTCTCGATCTGCGCGACCTGCGTGCCGGCGCCCCTGAGGCGGACCTGATCGCCCGGGAAGATCCAGTGCGGGTTCTGGATCTGCGGGTTGAACGCCCAGATCCGCGGCCACTGGTAGGGGTTGCGGAAGTAGTGATCGCAGATGTCCCAGAGCGTGTCGCCCTTGCGCACGGCGTGGACGCTCGCGTTGGTGTCGCCGCCGGTGCGCACACCGCCGGACCCGAGCACGAACGAGCTGTTCTCGCTGCCGTGGGCGGTCCCCTGCCCGCGCGCGCCGTTGCGGAAGTCGAACGTGTCGCTCCCGCTGCCGGTGATCGGCTTGCTCGAGCTGAACTCGGTGTTGCCGCCGCCGAGCGTCCCGCCCGGAGGCACCGGCGCGACGCCGCCCGGGAACACCGTGGTGGTCGCCGTGCTGGTGCTCGTCATGCCGCCGCCCGCGGGTGCCGCCGCGGCGCCGCTCCCGGCTCCGGCTCCGGTTCCGGATCCGGTCCCCGTGCCCCCGCCGCCGGTGCCCGCGGTGTTGTTGCCCGCGCCGTTGGCCGCGGCGCTGCCGCCCGCCACCGACGAGCCGCCGGCCGGCTGCTGCTGCGCGTACGCCAGCGAGACGTGCGCGGTCGGTACGAGGATCGCGAAGCCGACCGCCAGGTGCCTGAGTTGCGGATACGCGATGCTCATCGATTCTCCTTCGGTCCCTTCGTGGAGCTGCCGGCGCCCGCGGACGGGATCCTCTTCGCGGCCTCGCTCCTCGGATAGTCAGCCTTCAAGCGGTCGTAGAATTCGCGGGCGCGCGCCGGGGACCCGAGACGGTCCTGGCACATGCCGAGCTTCAGCAGCGCGTCGGGCGCCTTCTTGCCGGCGCCGAACCGCGCGAGCACGGCCTCGAGCTGCTCGCCGGCCTTCAGGTATTCGCCCTGCGCGAAGTACGCCTCGCCGCGCCAGTACATGGCGTTCTCGGCGTAGGGGTGGTCGGGCCACCGCACGAGGAACGCGTTGAGCGCCTCGAGGCCCTGGTCGTATTTCTTCGCCTGCACGAGGGCGAGGCCAGCTTCGTAGGCGGTCTTCGCGTCCGGGTCGGTCGCGCTCGAGCGGCTCTCGCCGGCCGGCTCGCTCTCCTCGATCCGCACCCGGCCGCCGGTCTTTCCGGCGCGCGGCCGCGACGCGGCGCCGGGCGCGCCGGTGAGCCGGAGGTCGGGCCGGTCGTTCTTCTCGTTGGGGTCGGCGCTCTCGCTCTCGCCGCCGCCGCCCAGCGAGACGACCCGCCCCGGTGCGATCGGGCTCGGCGGCACCGCGTCCGACCGGGCGCTCCTCGCCGAGGACTTCTCCTCGGCGACCGCGATCTCGAGCGCGGACAGCCGCTGGCCTTCGCGATCGCGCTCCGCTTCCATGCGGTTCATCTGCTCGCGGAGGTCCGCGAGCTGCTTGTCGGCGGCGCTCTCGGGGCGCCCGCACCCCGCGGCGAGGGCCACGAGCGCACCGAGGCCGGCCGCCCTCAGGAGGTCACGAACGGACGGCGAGCGCGGACGCATCAGGAGCACCACGAGAAAGGGTAGGCCCCGGCCCGCGTGCGGGCCAAATTCTGGCGCAGGACCGCGCGGCGCCCGGCCTTTACGAGGTCGCCGAGCTGGGGCAGTCTTCCTCCCCCATGGCCGCCCCCCGCCGGAAGCTGGATCTCAGGAAGACGCTCTTCCTGCTGCCGAACATGATCACGCTCTCCAGCATCTTCTGCGGCTTCGACTCGATCCGGCTGAGCGGCTCGGCCCCGCACGGCAGCGCCGGGGGGGACGACTACAACCTCGCGTCGATCCTGCTCGTCTTCGCCCTCTTCTTCGACATGCTGGACGGACGCGTCGCCCGGCTCACGAAGACCCAGTCGGCCTTCGGCCTGCAGATCGACTCCCTCGCCGACGTGGTCTCGTTCGGCGTCGCCCCGGCCCTGCTCGTCTACAAGTGGTCGCTCTACCAGCTCGGGACGCTCGGGCTCGTCGTGGCCTTCTTCTTCGCGGCGATGGGCGCGGTCCGCCTGGCGCGCTTCAACGTGCTGTCGATGGGCGACGGCGGGAAGCCGGCGAAGCCCAGCAAGTACATCGTCGGCCTCCCGGTGCCGGGCGCGGCAGGCATCCTGATGTCGCTCGTGGTCGCGAATCACGCCGCGGGCGCCGATCTGGGCGGGTTCGGGCACGTGTATGCGGTGCTGGCGCTCACCGTCTTCCTCTCGCTCCTCATGGTGTCGACCATCCGCTTCCGGTCCTTCAAGGACCTCCGGCTGAACGCACGGACCATCGGCCTCGTGCTGTTCGCGGTCGGCTCGAGCGCGGCCGTGTCGCTGAAGACGAAGCCCGCGTTCGTCCTCGTATGGCTCCTCTCGTTCTATGTGATCATCGGGATCGTGGAGACCCTCGTGAACGTCCCGCGCCGCCTGGCGAACGCGCGCAAGCGGCGGGCGCTCGAAGCGCAGGCCGGCCCGCTGCCGCCTCGCTGAGCGCGGAAGCGCCCCCATGCTGGACGACCTCTATCACCTCCGCGAACGGGCCCGCGCCGCCCAGGCCCGCGGCGACCTCGACGACGCCGCCAACTCGCTGGTCGCGGCCGCCGCGCAGACGCACGTCGCCGAGCACGATTACCTCTCGGTGCTGCGCCCGCTCGCCGAGGTGCTGGCCCGCCGCAACGACCCGCGGAGCGCCCTCACCGTCATCTGGTACATGGCGTCGTCCGACAGCGACGGATGGCAGCGCGCCATCGCGATGCTGCCGTCGGTGCCGTCCGTGGACCGCGCGCGCACGCTCGCCGCGACCGGCGACATGGCAGGCGCGGCCCGCGAGATGGAGTCGGCGGGCCTCGTCGCCGCCGCCGCGATCTACCGCGAGAAGTCCGAGGACTGGCGCGGCGCGCGTGCCCTGTGGTCGCGCCTGTCCCAGCTCGCCTCGGGCGGCGCCGACGCGTACAACGGCGCGCTCGTGCACTTCAACCTCGCGCGCTGCGCGAAGAAATGCGGAGACAAGCGGCAGGCCCGGGAGGCGAACGTCTCCGCGGTTCGCCTCCTCGAGGAGGCCGCCGACTACTTCGAGAGCGTCGGCCAGCGCGAGCGCGCCTTCGACTGCTTCCAGGTGCTCGTGCAGATCGGCCGCGAGAGCGGGATGTTCGAGGACGTCCTCGAAGGCTTCGTGAACTGCATCCGCATCCTCCGCGAGGATCACCTCAAGTACTTCGCGCTCCAGTACTTCGAGGACGCGCTCACCGCCGCGAAGGAGCGGCGCGAGCTCTCCGCCGCGGCCACGCTCGCGCGCGAGGCCTCCGAGTATGCCCGCGTGCTCGGGATGGCGAGCGCGTCGGCGCACTACGTGGTCGTGCAGGCCGAGCTCTGGCGCGACGTCGCGAAGCAGCATCTCGAGCGCGGCGCGCCCCCCGAGATTGCCGAGAACGCTCTGCTCGCGGCCATCCTCGCCTTCGGTGAGGTCGGGCACTACGCGCGGGTCGGCGGCCTCTACCGCGACCTCGCGCAGATGGACCTCGAGGAGCAGCGACGGAAGCACTACGCGCGCGCGGCCCGCCGGTACGACGGCGTGCGCGACGAGCCCCTCGACACCGCTCCCCTGCCCTCGCACCTCCGGCAGGACAACCACTTCCCGGACGTGTGGCACGTCGACCTCATCGAGTGGGAGCAGCAGGGCAGTGCTGCCGAGGCCTGCGCCGACGTGCTGCTCGACAAGCGCTGGCCCGATCTCATCCGGCGGAAGGCCATGCTCGCGCGGCTCACCGCCTTCGCCGTCGAGGGCCGCCCCGAGGACGCGAGCGCCCCGGCAACGCAGGCGCGGGTACGTCTCGCCGACCAGCTCGCGCAGCTCCAGCTCTACGCGGTGCTCTCGCCGCTCGAGAAGCTCTTCACGCGGAGCGAGCGGCAGACGAAAGTGGCGGTGCTCGCCGCGATGCAGCAGCTGTTCTTCAAGCGCAGCTTCGTGACGGTGCGCACGGGGCTACGCGACAGCGACCCCGCGGTCGTCGAGCAGGCGTCGAAGGCCGTCGAGTCGCTCTACTTCCAGCACGCCTTCGACCCGCTCTCGCGGATCGTGCGCGAGTCGTCGGACCCGAAGGTCAGGGCGTCGGCGCTGCGCGCCCTGGCGCGGGTCGACACCATGGAGGCGGCCGAGTTCCTCCTCGGGATCCTCGAGCACGGAGCTCCGGCCGACCGCGTGGCCGCGCTGGACGGGCTGAAGCGGTCGCGCGGCGCCCGTTTCCTCGAGCTCGCACGGAGCGCGCTCCTCGGCGCGTCGCCCGAGGTGCAAGCGGTGCTGCGCGACGTCCTCCGCTCGCGCGGGATCGCGGCCTGAGCGAAGCTCCGGCGGGCCTCAGCTCGCGCGCCGGAGATGGTTCGGGCCGGGCAGCTCGGCGACGAGGTCGGCGAGCGCCGAGACGAGCTCCGGGAAGACGAACGCGAAGCGCGACTCGACGAGCCGCCGCGGGATCGCGCGCTGCCCGGTCAGGATCGCCTCGGCGCGGTCACCGAGCGCGAGCCTCACGGCGAGCTCCGGGACGCGCACGATCGCCGGACGACCGAGGGCGGCGCCGAGCGCCTGCGCGAACGTCTCCATCGTCACGGGCTCCGGCGCGGTGACGTTGAAGGCCCCGGTGAGCTCGGAATCCATCGCGTACTCGAGCGCTCGGACCGCATCATCCATGTGTACCCAGCACAGGTACTGGTCACCGGTGCCGACCGGGCCACCCAGGTACGCGCGGAAGTGCGGGATGAGCTTCGCGAGGAGGCCGCCGGTCCGGCCGAGCACCGCGCCGAGGCGTGGATGGCAGACCCGGACGCCCGCGTCGGCAGCGGGCCGCGCCGCGTCCTCCCAGTCGCGCGTCAGCTGCGCGAGGAAGCCCTCGCCGGGCGGGTCGGCCTCGGTGAGGATCCGGTCGCCCGCGCCCGTGCCGTAGATGCCTGCCGCGGAGCCGCTCACGAACACGCGCGGCTTGCGGGTCGCCCCGGCGATGGCGCGGGCGATCACGGCGGTGGTCTCGATCCGGCTACGACGGAGGATCTCGCGACGCTCGGTCGACCAGCTCTCCTCGAAGACCGGAGCGCCGGCGAGGTTCACGACCGCGTCCGCCCCGTCGACCACGGCGGCGAGGCCGACGGGATGGTCCGGCGTCCACGTGACCAGCTCGACTTTGCCGGAGCCGCTGCACCACTGCGGTCGTGGTCCCAGACCGCAGCCGCGGAGCCGGAGCTTCTCGCAATCGGCGCGGCTCAGGACGACGACGTCGTCGCCACGTTCGGTGAGCGCGGTCACGAGTGATCGCCCGACGAAGCCCGTTCCTCCAGCGATCACGACTTTCACGGCCTCTCTACGATGCCGGACGAGGGCGTTCCGTCCCACGTTTTGGAGAATAGGCGCGCCGGTCCAGGTAAGCTCCCGCCGGATGACGCTCCGGCGTGTGGCGGCGGCGGTGGCGATGACGACGGTCCTCACGTTGTCCAGCGCCTGGACAGCGGGCTGTGCAGGGAAAACGGTCGCGGAGGCCGAGTCGAAGCACGACGTGGCGTGGCTGGCCGACGACGGCTCGCCGCTCGCGGTTGCGGCGCTCGGCCGGCTCGGCGACTCGACCCCGGCCGCGGTCGCCGCCCTCGAGAGGCGCGCGACGGGCGACGTGAACGCGTACATCGCCGCGTGGGAAGCCGTGACGCGCGGCGCCACGTGGGGGACGACCTTCCTGCGCTCGGCGCTCGCCGACCCGCTCCGTGCCGACACCGCCGCGACGGCTCTGCCCCGTCGCGACCCGCGGCTCGTGCCCTTCGGTCCGGACCTCGAAGGCGCGGTGGTCCGCCTGGCCGCCGGTCATCGGGGGAGCGTCGTCGCCGGCGTGCTCGCCAGCATCGGGCCGACCGCGCACGCCCAGGTGGAGCGGCGACTCCTCGATCCCAAGACCCGCGGCGCGATGTGCGACGGCGTCGGGCTTCCCGAGGCGAGCGGGGACGCCAAGTCGCTCCTGCTGGCGGTGCCGCCCGACGCGCGCGATCACGCGGCGTGCGTCGACGTCATCCTGAGCCTCGCCGCCATCGAGGACGTGGTGCTCGACTGGCTGGCGGTGAACGCCGAGCCCGGCCTCGTCGGGGCCACCGCGAAGAGCACGCTGCCGTGCCCGCGGCTCGGCATCCTCTGGTCGAAGGCCCTCGTGGAGCGCGCGCCCGAGACGCATTCCGCGCTGGCGGTACCGCTCAGCGTGTCGCTGCGGCGCTGCGCGAGCACCCTCGACCCGATCATCGCCGACCTGCTGCTGAAGGCCCCGCGGTCACGTGGATGCATCATGCAGGCAATCGATCCGTACTCGGCCGAGGCGTCGGACCTCCGCAGGACGTGCACGGCGCTCCGCGGCGCCTGGGTCGCGAGCGAGACGGGACGCGTGCGCGAGCGCGCCAACGACGCCCTCACGCACGGCTGCCGCTTCGTGCGCTGATCACTTCACGACGCGAAGATACGGAGGCAGCTCGCGCTTCGGTCGGCCGGTCCCGGTGCCCACGCGCGGGCGGTCGGGCGCAGCACCCGAAGGCGCGACGGGACCCGCGGGAGCGGCAGGCGTAGAAGCAGAAGCAGGCCGCGCGGGCGCCGAGGCGGGACGCGCCGACGCAGCGGCGACCTCTGGCTCACGCGTGCGGACGTCCGCTCCCGCGTCCGCCGACTCGGTCGACGGCGCGGGCTCGGCAGCAGGAGAGGAGCGCGGCAGCGAAGGAACGACCGCCAGCATCGGACGCGCGGGCTCGTCCTTCTTCGGCTTCTTCTTCCGGGCGCCGCCCTTCTTGCCCTCGCTCGCGGGGCCGCCGGCGCCACCTGCGGACGCCGGGCTCTCGTCTGCGCCGGCCATCGCGACCGGGGACTTCCGCGGCGCCCGCCGAACGCTGCCGTTCGGAGACTCGGCGCGCGGCGACGTGGGGCCCTCGCCCTCCTCGTCGACGACCTTCACCGCGAGCTCCTGCGGGACGTCGTCCGGCCAGACCATGCCGCGCCCGTCCTCGCCGACCATCGCGAAGACGCTCGACCAGGGCACCACGCAGTAGAACGGCGAGCGGTTGAAGGAGAGCGTGCAGCTCATGCTGTCCTCGTCGACGCGCAGGTCGGGGATCGGCACCGGCATGTTGAGGCCGATCTTGAGGATGAGCCGCGGCTCCTTCCGGAACTGCGGAGGGACCACGACACCACGCGCTCGCGGGTCGAGATAGACGTCGACGTTCGAGCGCTCGAGGAGCGCGAGCGCGACTTCTTTCTTCGGAGGAAGCAGCTGCGTCATCGGCCCCTCATCCTTCTAGCGCCTCTTTTCGACATCTGCCAGTGTCGCGAGCGGTGACCGCCGCGCACGTCCCTCTCGCCGCTCTCGTGGAGTGCTCGCTCGTCGTGCCGAGCCTCCCTCGTATCACGGCGAGCATCCTTCATCCGAACGACGAGCATCGCCGCGCACGTCACGCGCACGTCTTCGATGCGTGGGCGTGGTGCGCGAGCGACGTGCTCGTGTGGCGCCGGCCCGAGAGCGCGCGTGTGCTCGACGCGACCCTCGCGGTCGAGAGCGAGAACCCGCCCGAGCTCGCGTTCGTGTTCCACGATGCGGCGCGCGGCGACTTCCTTCCGCGAGAGCTCGCGCGTTTCCACGCGCGCGGCTACGGCCTCGACGAGGAATGGGCGCTCGCGCCCTACGCCATCGACGACGCGACCGATCTCCTCCACGAGCGCCGCGTCCGTCCGCGCGACGTGCTGTGGCTCGCCGCCTCGTCGCTGCGCGCGCTCGTGTGGGGCTTGCACGACTGGGCGCACTTCCACAACCACGGCCCCTTCGACGAGCCGGCGTTCACCGAGCTCGAGTGCGATCTCGTCGCTCTCGAGTGGCTGCGCATGAACCGCGACGTCGCCGGGGTCACGGACGCCGACGTGGCGCGCGTGGCGGCCGACCTCGTGGCGCTCTCGCGCGCGCGCTTCGCGGCCGAGGGCGTGGCGCCGCCGGGCGTCGATCTCGACGCGCTCTTCGCCGGGCGCTACCCGATGCCGATTCCGCGGAACTGAGCGTTCAGCGGTGACCGGCCAGCGTGCGCGTGAGCCACGCGTGCAGCGGGTACGGCAGGTGACGCGACACCCGCGTGAGCACGTCGAGCGGAAGCGGGAAGGCGATGATGCGCGGCCCCTTCTCGAGGCGGTCGGCGATGACCCGCGCCGCCTTCGGCGCGTCCCACATGAACGGCATCGGGAACTCGTTGGAGGCGGTGATCGGCGTCTCGACGAAGCCCGGCTGCACGTCGGTGACGAGGATGCCGGAGGCGTCGAGATCGATGCGCAGCGTCTCGAGGAACACGCTGAGCGCCGCCTTCGACGCGTTGTACGCGGCCGCCGTCGGCAGCGCGCGGCGACCGGCGAGGCTCGAGACGCCGACCAGCTGACCACGCTTCTGCCCGAGCATGATCGGGATGGCGGCGACGAGCGGCGTGATCGCGCCGCGCACGTTCACGTCGATCATCTGCGCGACGGAGCTCACGTCGAGGCGGCTCGCGTGCGTGGTCCCGCCGACGCCCGCGTTGGAGATCACCATGTCGAGCGACCCGAGATCCTTCTCGGCCGCGCGCACGAGGTCGCTCGCGGCGGCCACGTCGCTGACGTCACACACGCGGTAGCTCGCGCGGCCGCCCGCCTGCTTCACCGCCTCGACGAGCGAGGCGAGCTCCGCCTCGCGCCGTGCCGCGGCGACCACGTTGGCTCCGCGCCTGGCGTACTCGAGCACGAGCGCACGGCCGATGCCGCTCGAGGCGCCGGTGACGAGGACGGTCTTCGGGGTGGTCCGCGCCATGGTCCCCGCACGCTAGCGAAGGATGCGCCGCTTTCCCACGCCCGCAGGCGACGCGTCACGGATTCGAGACGGCGCGGCGTCGAGCCGCCTATGGTGCCGCGCCTGATGCCGCCGCGAGCCTTGCCCGCCGTCGTTCTCGCCCTCGCCGCCCTCGCCGCCGCCCTCGCCGGGTGCATGCACCGCCAGGCCGCGGCGCCCGACGCGGCGCCGCGCGACGTCATCGAGCTCGTCGAGTCGGCGCCGCTCGAGACGACGCTCGATCACGCCGACATCCCCGACGCGAGCGACGTCTGGGTCGCCATGATCGACCGCGCGACGCGCGCCATCGACTTCGCGGAGTTCTACGCGAGCGACCGTCCCGCCGCCGAGCGTTCCGCGAGCAAGCTCGCTCCGGTGCTCGACGCGGTCGCGCGTGCGGTGAAGCGCCGGGTCCGCGTGCGCTTCGTCACCGACGCGGTCTTCGCGCCGAAGTATCCCGAGACGCTCGCCGAGCTCCGTGCCGCCGGCGCCGACGTCCGTATCCTGGACTTCGCGAAGCAAGGCGGGGGCGGCGTGCTCCATGCGAAGTACTTCGTGGTCGACGAGCTCGAGGCGTTCATCGGCAGCCAGAACTTCGACTGGCGCGCGCTCGCGCACATCCAGGAGATGGGCGTGCACGTCACCTCGCCCGCCATCGCCGGCGCCCTCGCCGACGTGTTCGCCACCGACTGGGAGCTCGCCGCCGGCCGCGGCATCGCGCTGTCGCGCGTCCACCGGCATCCGCTCGCCGACGTGACCACCGCGGGCGGCGAGCACGTGTCGCTCGTCCTCAGCCCGCACGGGTTCCTGCCCGACGAGGCGAGCTGGGAGCTGCCGAAGCTCGAGGCGATGCTCGACGCCGCGCGCAGCACCATCGAGCTCCAGGTGCTCACGTACAAGACGAAGGAGCGCGACGGCACGCCCTTCCCCACCCTCGACGCCGCGCTTCGTCGGGCGGCGCAGCGCGGCGTCCACGTGCGCCTCATCGTGTCGAGCTGGTCGAGCAAGCCGGGCAGCGAAGCACGCGCCGCCCTCGACGCCCTGGCCGCCGCTCCGAACGTGGAGATCCGGATCATCACCATCCCGGCGCACTCGAGCGGGGACATCCCGTTCGCGCGCGTCGCCCACGCCAAGTACCTCGTCGTCGACGCGGCCGCGGCGTGGGTGGGCAGCAGCAACTGGGAAGGCGACTACTTCACGAGGACCCGCAACGCCGGCGTGGTCGTCCGCGGTGGCAAGCTGCCGGGGCGGCTCGGCGGCGTCTTCGAGGAGAGCTGGCGCGGGCCCTACGTCGCGCCCCTCGCGCCCGTCACTGGCGGCGCTGGAGCTCCACCATCAGGCAGCGATCCTGCACGACCTTGATCCCCGCCTCGGCGAGCGCCGCTGCGAAGGCATCGTCGCGGATCCCCGACTGGAGCCACACCGCCTTCGGCTTCGCGGCGAGGAGGTCGGGCAGGTGCGCCGCGAGATCCTGCGGACGGCGGAACACGTCGACGAGATCGACGGGCGGCGTGATGCTGGCCACCTCGCGCACCACGGGCCGGCCGAGGATGCTCGTCGCCTCCGGGTAGTAGACGGGCACCGGCACGACGTCGTAGCCGTGCGTGACGAGCCACTGCGGGACGTAGAAGGCGGCCTGCCCGGACTGCGCCTCGGTCTTGATGCCGAGCACCGCGATCCGCCGGGTCGCCGCGAGCAGCTCGGTGATCTCCTGCGCGGTCGAGAGGATGTTGCTCATCTTCTCGTTCGTAGCACGAGGCCTCAGGCGTGCATCGCGGCGAGCACCTCGGACGCCTTGCCGCGCGGGCGGTGCCGGTAGTAGCCGCTCGCCGGCGTGTCCTCGAGGTTGATCTCGACGCTGACCGCGCCCGTCTGCGTGCAGATGCGCGGGAGGTCCGCGGCGGGATACACCGATCCCGACGTCCCGACGCTCACGAGCAGATCGCAGCGCTCGAGCGCCTCGCGTGCCCGCCGGACGTCGGCGGCGCGCAGGGTGTCCTCGAACCAGACGATGTCGGGACGCAGATAAGCGCCGCAGCCGCAGCGGCGCGGGCTCATGGGCACCGTGAAGTCGGGGCGGATGATCCCCTCGCCGTCGCAGCGCACGCGCCACAGGCTGCCGTGCAGCTCGATGACGTGGGCGGCGCCGGAGCGGTCGTGGAGCCCGTCGATGTTCTGCGTGATGACGATCGTGTCGGGCCGGCTCTCCTGCACCTCCGCGATGATCTGGTGACCCAGGTTGGGCGCGCAGCTCGCGACGAAGGCGCGGCGCTTGTCGTGGAAGTCCCACACCTTCTCGGGGTTCCGCTCGAAGGCGCGCTGGCAGGCGTACTCCTCGTAGTCGTACTCCTTCCAGAGGCCGCCGCGGCCGCGGTACGTGGGGATGCCGCTCTCCGCGGAGAGGCCGGCGCCGGTGAAGAAGACGATGCGCTCGAAGTCGACGAAGCGCGGCAGACCCGCGTGGCTCACGGCGCGACCTTCGCCTGACGCCGGAAGACCACCGTGCGCCGGCGCGGGATCGGCGGCAGGCGCTTCAGCGACGTGACGAGCGTGACCTTGGCGAGCGGCTTGACCATCGCGATCTGCGGGACGCCCTCGAGCTCCCACGGCGCATCCTCGCTGAGCGGGTAGACCCACGGCTCGACCGGGGCGACGCCGACCGCGACGACCGCGTCCTCGCCGGTGCGCCCGAGGACCTCGACGCCGTTCGGCTTCTCGACGAGCGCCTCGAGCGTGGTCGGCACGAACCCCTGACGCGCGAGCACCCGCGCCAGCCCGAACAGCTTGGCGAGGCCGAGCAGCGCCGCCGGCTCCTTCACGCCCTGCATCGAGTAGAGCCAGAAGGGCAGGTTGGCGCGCGCCAGGCCGAACGCGCCGCCCTCCGCGGTGGCCGAGGTGCGCCACTTCGGCGTGCCGCCGAGGACGCAAAGGGTCTCGAGCGGCGCCTGATCGAGCGCGGGCGAGCACGAGGCCACGCGCTGCGTCGACTCCGGCGGATCGGGGTAGAGGAGGCCGGCCGCGTCGAGCGACAGCGCAACGACGCGCGCCTCCGCATCGGGCGTCACGTCCGTGCTCGCGAACGTCTTCACGATGCTCTCCGGGATGGCGCTGGCGACGAGCGCCTGCTGCGCGTCCCACGGGCGATCGGCGGCGGCCATGGACGCGAGCACGGGCGCGATGCCGGACGCGCGCGCAGCGTCGCGGAGGCCGAGGAGACCGCCGACGCGAGCGGCCGGCGCCGCGAGCACGGTGACCTCGCCCGCGGAGGCGACGCGCGACACGATCAGCGTCGCCGCGCTCTGCGCGCAGCGCGCGAGAGTGGGGGCGCCGCCCGCGAGCGGCAGCGCCTCACCCTTGGCGCGCATGGAGAGGACCTGCTCCTTCGCCGGAGACAGGACGAGCACGCACGAGTCCTTCGGCGCGTCGGCGACGACGAGGGGCTCGCCGGGCGCGCCGACCGCGACCACGTGGAAGCCGGCGTCGCGGAGCGCAGCATGGCTCGGCGTCGCGAGCCAGGCGTCGGTGACCGGATGCTGCGGCTGGCGTCGCGCCTCGACCCAGGCGTCGACCGCCACCGCGCGACAGGGCTCGTCCACCGGGAGCGTCGAGCCGAGCGGAAAGCCGAGGAACGCAAACGCGTCCGAGCCGCCGATCGCCGCGGTGTCCGCGCGGAGGAGCGCGAGCCCGCCCTGCCCGCCCACCGGCGAGGAGAGGCCAATGCGCTCCGCGGTGCACGTGCAGAAGAGCGCAGGAGGCGCCGCCATGCGCCGCAAGCCGGCGCGCGTGATCTCGATGGGCTTCGTGCCCGTCGACACCGCGAGGAAGCATCCGGCCTCCGCCGACACCTCGAGCGCCCCCGTGGATCCGCGCAGCGACGTCTCGATCGGCTGGAAGCCGTACTGACGGTAGCTCTCCGACACCGCGTCGATCCGCGCGCGCCGCGCCATCTCGCGGCTACCGAACACCGCGATGAAGACGAACAGGAGGACGATCGGCGCCGCCAGACCGATGTACGTGGCGCGACGGGCGCGGACGCGCCTCGCCTCGCGGGCCGCCTCGGAGTCGTGCTCGGCTTCGCGACGCCGGCGCGCCTCCTCGTCCTCGCGGCGGGCACGCTCGTGCTCGGGATGCCGGCCCTGCAGCACGGAGAGCGCGCGCTCCACCTCGTGCAGCTCCGGCGTGGGCTTTCTCGGGTCCGAGGGCTCGGCCATGCGCGAGGCCCACTATACAGTGCTCAGTGGTCGGGCGAGCCCGCGTCTTCGACGACGACCTCTGCCGAGGCCTTGCACGTCCCGTAGCAACTTGTCCCGCTCACGGGGGCCTCGGTGTAGGTCCAGGCAAGCGGACGCGCGCCGTGGATGTCGCCGCCCAGGCGCTGCTTGGTCTGCCAGTGGCAGCCGTCCTCCCAGTCGATCTCGGTGACGAGCGTGAGCGCGATCGCGCCGTCCGTCGCGGTTCCTTCGAAGCGATGCTCCCCGAATCGCGCCTCGGCAGGGCCCGTGCCGCTGCACGGGTACACGAGCGTGCCGGGCCCCTTGCTGAGCCTCTCGTCGAGCGTGCAGGTCGCGCCCGTGTCGATGCTGTCGGTGGTGAGCCGGGCCGTGCAGCGGTCCTTCGCGGCGCCTCCCGCGGTGTCGGACGCCTTGCCGCGAGCGCTCGGCGCGACGTCCGAGACCGCCACGTCCACCGGCGCGACGGGGGGCGCACCTTCGCGCAGGCAAGCGGCGAGCGTGGGCACCACGAGCGACAAGAGCGTGACGGCCGCGACGCGCATCGCGCTCGATGCTACCGCGAGCGTGGCTCCGCGCGGCAGGTCTCCGCTTCCGGCCGCGGCGCGGAGGTGGTCAGATCCCGGGATGGGCGTCCTCCGTAACGCGATCGTGCTGGCGGTGGACGACGACGCCGACATGCGCGAGCTGCTCGCGCTGGTGCTCACCGACTTCGTGCGCGAGGTCGTCACCGCCGACTCGGTGGACAGCGCGCTCAGGCTGCTCGACTGCATGCGGCCGACGCTGCTCGTGTCGGACCTCTCGATGCCCGACCGCGACGGCTACGATCTGATCCGGTCGGTGCGCGCCGACCCTTCCCGCCGCAACCTTCCCGCGATCGCCCTCAGCGCGTACTCGGAGGACGGCTGCCGCGACGCGGCGCTCGCGGCGGGGTTCGACATGTTCGTGCGGAAGCCGCTCGACGTCCGCCACTTCGTGCCCGTCCTCGAGGCGCTGCTCGGCGGCTGAGGATGTCATCCGTAGCGGTGACAGGCAGGGCCGCCGAACGGCGGTAGGCTCGCCGCCATGCTGAAGAAGTTCCTCACGCCGACCAACATCATCATCGGCGGCCTCGTCCTCGCGACCATGCTCTACCTCGCGTTCGACTTCGTCCGCACCAACTACTTCGGCAGCGAGATCGGCGAGGCGTGCAAGACGTCGAGCGACTGCAAAGGCGGCGGCAACACGTGGTGCCTCGAGAAGGCCGACAAGAGCGGCCGCTACTGCTCCACGGCGTGCGCCGGCAACGGCAACTGCCCGGCGAAGTGGTCCTGCGGCGACTCCGGGTACACGAAGCAGATGCAGTACAAGAGCGGCGCGACCGGGATGAAGACCGCGGTGAACGTCTGCTACATGGACCAGAAGATCCCGATGTCCCACTGATGGCTTCCTCCCGCCCCGCGCTCACCCCCGCCGAGGCCTGGCGCAAGCACGACGCCATGGAGCTCCGGCTCACCGCGTCGCTCAGCGAGCGCATGCTCGATCTCGCGGAGCTGGCGCCCGGGATGCGCGTCCTCGACCTGGCGACCGGCCGCGGCGAGCCGGCCGTCCCCGCGGCGCGGCGCGTGCGGCCCGGCGGGTCGGTGGTGGGCATCGACCTTTCGGCACCGGTCCTCGCGCTCGCCGGCGAGCGCGCCGCCGCCGAGGGCATCACGAACCTCGAGCTGCGCGCCGGGGATGCGGCGACGCTCGACGACCTCGCGAGCGCGTCGTTCGACGCCGCCACGGTCCGCTGGGGCCTCATGTACATGGCCGACCCGGTGCGGGCGCTCACGACGGTGCGGCGCGTGCTTCGCCCGGGAGCGCCGCTCGTCGCTGCGCTGTGGGCGGAGGCGGGACGGGTGCCGTGGCTCGACCTTCCGCGCCGGGTGCTCGCGCGCCACGCCGACCTGCCGCCCGTCGATCGCGACGCGCCGGGCCCTTGCCGGTACGGAGACGTCGCGCGCTTCGAGCGGGATCTCGCGGCCGCCGGCCTCGTCGTCGATCACGTCGAGGAGATCGACGTCCCCATCTTCGAGGCCGCGACCGGCGCCGAGCTCGTCGCGTGGGTGCGCGACATCGGGTTCGCGCGGCCGATCGCGGGCAACCCCGAGGCGGAGCAGCTCGCCCGGGAGCGCGACCTCGCCGCGGAGGCGGAGCAGGCGCGCGAGGGCGCCATGATCCGCCTCGGCGGCCTGACGCGCCTCGTGCGCGCCCGCCCCACGAGCTGACCGCACGAGACACGTCCCGCCCGCGCGGGGTATGGTCCGCCGCATGAACCGCGGTCGTGAGCCGATGGACGATGGACCCGCGCTGGAGGAGCTCTTCGCGAGCCTCCCGGTCACCGCGGACTGGACGATGGGCTTCCTCACCGCGGTGTGCACCGGGCCCGACCCGATCGCGCCCGCCGAGTGGCTTCCGCCGATCGTGGGCGAGGTCGCCATCGACGAGGACCCGCGGTCCCGCGCGCGGTTCGATCTGCTCGCGCGCCTCTACGGCGCCGTCGCCGAGACGCTCGCCGGCAAGCCCGAGATCATCCCGCCCGAGCCGGACAAGCCCGCCGAGGAGGCGTTCGAGTTCTGTCGCGGCTACCTCCACGGCGCGCGGATGCACGCGACGTGGGCCAAGGACGAGGCGGCCGCCGCGAAGCTCTTTCCGTTCGCGGTCCTCGCGAAGGAGCTGACCGACGCGGACGCCGACGAGGCCACGCACCGCCAGGCTCTCGGCAGCCACGTCGCCGACCTGCGCGGCTACTGGCAGTCGAAGCGCCAGGTGGTGCACGTGACCCCGAAGGTCGGGCGGAACGATCCCTGCCCCTGCGGGAGCGGCAAGAAGCACAAGAAGTGCTGCCTCGCGCGGTCCGCCTGACTTCCTTCATCGATCGTTAGACACGGCCGCCCGGACGCGGAAGAATCGGGGGATCATCATGTCCGAAACGCTCCCCACCATTGGCCACTGGATCGACGGCAAGAACGTGCTCGGCGGGGGCCGATCGCAGGAGGTCTTCAACCCGGCGACCGGCGTCGCCGAGAAGCGCGTGCTGCTCGCCGACAAGGAGACCGTCCAGGCCGCCATCGCGTCGGCGCAGGCAGCCTTCCCGGCCTGGCGCGCGACCGCGACGCTGAAGCGCGCGCGGGTGATGAGCAAGCTGAAGAACCTGCTCGAGATGCACGCGGAGCGGATCACCGCGCTGCTCACCGCCGAGCACGGCAAGGTGGCAGGCGACGCGATGGGCGAGCTCGAACGCGGCATCGAGAACGTCGAGTACGCCTCGTACGCGACCGAGCTCCTCAAGGGCGAGCACAGCCGCAACGTCGGCCCGGGGATCGACTCCTGGAGCGAGATGCAGGCGCTCGGCGTCACCGCCGGGATCACGCCCTTCAACTTCCCGGCGATGGTGCCGCTCTGGATGTGGCCGATGGCGGTCGTGTGCGGCAACACGTTCGTGCTGAAGCCGTCGGAGCGCGATCCGTCGAGCGCGCTCCTCATCGCGCAGCTCGCGCTCGAGGCGGGCCTGCCCCCCGGCGTGCTCAACGTCGTGAACGGTGACAAGGAGGCGGTCGACACCCTCCTCGAGGATCCGCGCGTGCAGGCCCTGAGCTTCGTGGGCTCCACGCCGATTGCAGAATACATCTATGGCAAGGGCTGCGCGGCCGGGAAGCGGGTCCAGGCGCTCGGCGGCGCCAAGAACCACGCGGTCGTCATGCCCGACGCGGACATCGACAACGCCGTCAACGCGCTCATGGGCGCGGCGTACGGCTCGTGCGGCGAGCGCTGCATGGCGATCCCGATCGTGGTGGCGGTGGGCGACGCGACGGCCGACGCCATCGTCGCCGGTCTCAAGGGCCGCATCGCCGCGATGAAGGTCGGCCCCGGCACCGACGCGAAGAACGACATGGGCCCGCTCGTCACCAAGGCGCACTTCGAGAAGGTGTGCGGCTACGTCGCGAAGGGCGTCGAGGAAGGCGCGACCCTCGTGGTCGACGGCCGCGGCGTGAAGGTCCCCGGACACGAGAAGGGCTACTTCCTCGGCGCGTGCCTCTTCGACAACGTGAAGCCCGGCATGGTCACCTACAACGAGGAGATCTTCGGTCCGGTGCTCGGCATCGTCCGCGTGAAGACGCTCGACGAGGCGATGGCGCTCATCGATGCCCACGAGTACGGCAACGGCACGTGCATCTTCACGCGTGACGGCGAGGCCGCGCGGTACTTCTCGGACCGCATCCAGGTCGGCATGGTCGGCATCAACGTGCCCCTGCCGGTTCCGGTCGCGTACCACTCGTTCGGCGGCTGGAAGCGCTCGCTCTTCGGCGATCTCCACGCGTACGGGCCGGACGCGGTGCGGTTCTACACGAAGCGGAAGACCATCACCCAGCGCTGGCCGTCGGCAGGCGTCCGCGAAGGCGCGGTGTTCTCGTTCCCGTCGAACAAGTGACGCTGGACAGTGCACCGCCACCGGTGCATCAGGCCGGGATGACCCGCAGCCTTGCGACCATGATCGAGAACGAGGCGCTCGAGATCGAGCGCCGGTTCGTCGAGCAGGACCGCCGCGACGCCGCCGCGACCTCGCTCGACCACGAGACCATCGCCGACTCGCTCCGTCTGTTCCTCGCGGAGCTCGTCGCCGCCCTGCGCGACCCGGGCGCGCCGGTCCGCCGCTCCGAGAGCGCGACCGGCCACGGCGCCCAGCGGTTCGCGATCGGGTTCGACGTGAGCCGCGTCGTGCGCGAGTACTCGCTCACGCGGGAGATCATCTACGACCTCGCCGAGGAACAGGGGCTCGCGCCGACGCTCGTGGAGCACCGCACGATGGCGAGATTCCTCGTCAACGCGATCGCCGACTCGGCCACCGAGTACGGGAACGCGCGCGACCAGGACCTCCAGCGCCTCGGCCAGCAGCATCTCGCCTTCCTGGCCCACGAGCTCCGGAACCCGCTCGGCACCGCGCGCCTCGCGCTCAGCCTCGCGCTCGACCGGAGCGATCTGCCGAGGACCCCCATCGTCGAGAGCATCTCGCGGGCGCTCGGCCGGATGTCGAGCGTCCTCGACGACTCGCTGGTGAGCATCCGCCTCAAGGAGACGGCCCTGCTCGATTACGAGTCGTTCGAGGTCGCGGTGCTCATCGAGCAGCTCTTCGCCGAGATCGGCGCCGAGGCCGAGTCGAAGGACGAGAAGCTCGTCCTCGAAGGTACGGCCTCGCTCTACGCCGATCGCCGCGCGGTCGGGTCGGCCGTTTCCAACCTGCTGCGCAACGCGGTGAAGTTCTCGCATCGCGGCGGCACCCTCCACGTGCGCGTCAAGGCGAGCGCGCCCAACGTGGTCATCGAGGTCGAGGACCGTTGTGGTGGCTTGCCCGAGGGCGCCGTGCAGAAGCTGTTCGATCCCTTCGTGCAGCTCGGAGCCGATCGCTCCGGCTTCGGCCTGGGCCTCGCCATCGCCCACCAGGTGGCGCGTGCGCACGGCGGGGCGCTGCGCGTCCACGATCTGCCCGGCCGAGGATGCGTGTTCGCCCTCGACCTGCCGGCGCGAGCCGTCGAGCGGCCGGCCGGCGCGCGGGCCGACCTCACCGCGTAATGCGGGCGCCGCCCGCGCGGACAGCGTACGCTGACGGTCGATGCCCCAACGTGGAGTCACCTCGGTCGACCCTCCCGTTGCGCTCGTGGCAGAGGACGACGACGACTTCCGGGCCGCGGCCGTCGCCATGCTGACGCAGCTCGGGTGCCGCGTGGAGGTCGCGAAGAACGGTGCGGAGGCGATCCGGTCCGCCACCGCGGTGCCGCCGGACGTCGTCCTCCTGGACATCACGATGCCGATGCTCGACGGCTTCGAGGTGCTGCGCATCCTGAGGGCACGGCTCGCCACCAAGCGCCCGTACATCATCGTCGCGAGCGCCCACGATGACGCGCGCAGCCGCGAGCTGGCCTTCGAGGCAGGGTGCGACGAGTACCTCGTGAAGTCGGGCGCGGCGGCGCTCGAGCGGGCGGTGGCGACGTTCTTCCTGAAGCGCGGCGACGAGCTGCGCCCGCCGACCTAGCCCGCCGTCGGTCGGGTGAGCTCGAAGACGCCGACCGGTCGCTCGGGCGGCGCCACCCCGACGGTCCACTTGCTCATCGTCACCTTCCAGCCCTCCGCCGCCATCGTCTCGAGGAGCGGGAAGCTCGAACGACGGAACGGATCGGAGAGCAGGATGGTGCCGCCAGGGGCGAGGTTCGTGTCGAAGATGTGCCGCAGCTCCGGGTGGGTCTCGTCGCCGTAGAGCACGTCGGAGCCGAGGATGAGGTCGTACCGCTGCGCGTCGTCCCAGGCGCGCCAGTCGGCCAGGCGATGGTCGATGCCGGACGCGCCGTTCCGCGCGGCGTTCTGCTTGCACACGTGCAGGGCGACCTCCTGCCGGTCGGTCTGCACGACGCGGGCGCCGAGCGTCGCCGCGACGATGCCCGGCAGACCGGTGCCTGCTCCGAGCTCGAGGACCGTCTGCCCGGTGAGCGATCGCAGGGCCAGCTCGTGCGCGAGGGCGATCGCGGCCGGCCAGAGCACGATGCCGTACGGCACGCGCGGCTGATCGCCCCCGAGGAAGCGCTCCTCGTCCTCACGGCTGAGCACGGCGCCGGTGTGCAGGATCCGCCATGCATGAGGCCCGAGGCGCAGGTGGTACTCCTCGAGCGGCAGCTCGCCCACCGTCGTGCTGAGCACGTCGGTGAGCGCGGTGATGTCGGCGGTTCCGGTCATGATCGCGGCCGCATCTTCCCACAAAGTTCGGGTCTCCGGCGCCGCCTCGATATCCTTGGATGCACGCTCACCGAGCGGCTGCGGAGGCGTCATGAAGTTTTCGAGCGACGAGGCGCGGGCGTTCCACGAGCACGGCTTCGTCGTGCGGCGCGGCGTCTTCGCGGAGGAGGAGGTGGCGGAGGCGCGGGCGGCGCTCGAGCGCCTCTACGACACCGCGCAGACGCTCCGCGCGACGGGCGAGCACGACGGCGCATTCTTCGCGCTCGGGTCGGCGCCCGGCGGCGGCGTCGTGGTCCAGCGCGTCGTGTGGGCGGGGGGCGCCGAGCCGGTGCTCCTCCGCCTCAGCGAGGATCCGCGCCTCGTCGATCACGCGCTCGACCTCCTCGGCACGAGCGAGTGCGAGCAGCTCCTCTGCCAGGCCCACTACAAGATGCCGAACGACGGCGTCGCCTTCGACTGGCACCAGGACATCCAGCATCGCGACAAGGGCGGCGACACGTGGCGCGACGTGAACGGCCGCGGCTCGTTCGTGCAGACCATCCTGCTCGTCGACGACATGACCGAGGAGAACGGCCCGCTCGAGTTCCTTCCGCCGGACGCGGTCACGCTCGACGCCGCGCGCCGGCTGGTCAAGGTGGACGGGCAGCCGCTCGTCGACGCCTCGCGCGCGGCGTCGGTCACCGGGCGCGCGGGGGACGTGCTGTTCTTCGGACCCTACGCCGTGCACGGCAGCACGCCGAACCAGTCCGAGAAGCCGCGCCGCGTGCTCATCAACGGCTATGCGGCGCCCGGCGCGAACAAGCGCGTGTACCCGGGCCGCGGCGCGTGCCGCACGCTACCCGCCCGCGCTTCAGGGCGCCACGAGACCGGTCGAGGTACGTACCGTCACGACGCGAGCGATGACGCCGTCGAGGTCCTCGTCGAGCTCCGAACGGCGGCGCGATGACCGCGGCGCCTCGGGGAACGTCGCGCAGAACGTCGAGCCGCGGCCGACCTCGGAGGTGACCTCGAGCGACCCGCCGATCTGGCCCAGCAGGCGAACCGCGCTCGACAGGCCGACCCCGTAGCTGTCCTTCTGCCGGGGCGCGCCCGCCGGACGGGGCCGGAAGATCTCCGCGATGCGGGACTTCGCGATGCCGCGGCCGGTGTCGCGGAGCTCGATGACGAGACCGTCCAGGCCGTGCCGCTCCGCGGGGCGAGGCGCCCGGAGGGAGACCTCGATGCTGCCGCAGTCGGTGTACTTTGCAGCGTTCGTCAGCAGGTTGTCGACGATCCGATCGAACACGAGCCGGTCGACGGTGATCGATTGAGGAGCGTCGTCGCTCTGCACGACCGAGACGTCGATCCCCCGCCCGTGGACGAGCGCGCGGAGGCGCCGGCGCAGCGTATCCACCATCGGTGGGACGAGGACCTCCGCGGGCGCGAGCTTGGTGGATGCCGTGTCGACGCTGGCCATCTCCATGAGCCGCCCGAGCATGCCCTCGATCTGGACGGTCGCTGCGTCCATGTCGTCGAGGATGTCGGCATTCTCGCCCTCGAAGATCCGCTCGCGGAGGAGCCGCCCGTTCGCCTTGACCACGAAGAGGGGATTGCGGAGATCGTGAGAGAAGCCGCGCAGGGACGAGACGCGCGACTGCTGGAGGACGTCGAGACCGCTCACCACGCGGTCGAGCGTGGCGTCGCGCTCCGCGGCGTCCTGCTCCATGCGTGAGCTCCACTCGTGCTGGCGCTGCTGGAGCGCGACGATCTCGGAGCGAGTCTCGGCCTCGGCGGCGCCCAGCGTGCGCAGCTCGGCGCCCGCGGTGATGGCCTGCTCGATGTTCACGGTGGCGATGCGTCGTAGCTCGCGCAGGTACCCGAGCAGCACGCCGACGACCGGCAGCGCGACGAGCGCGAGGACGCTCGGCTCGACGAGCCGCGCCAGGAAGGCGCAGACAAGCCCGAACGCGAGCCCCACCAGCACCGACCGGAGCACGCGCTCGTCGACCCAGCGCATGTGGTACTCGCAGCAGTCGTCGCCGCGCGCGATGCACTTCGTTTCGCGCAGCTCGGCAGGCGCGAGGCCGCGCAGGCGCGGAGTCTGGCTCCAGGCCATCTTGCGCGAGAGGCATAGGCGCGCGGACTCGGGGCAGGTGCTCGTGTAGCGCATGCCGAAGGTGGTCCGCGTGGAGTAGAGCGTCTCGAACTTGCTGATGCGCGTGATGACCTTGTTCGACATGTTCACGGCGAGCTGACACATCCGCTCGTGTGACAGCGCCCACACCATGTGCTGGAAGGCGCCGTAGCTCTCCTCGAAGCGGTGGACGAGCGCTCGCCGGAACGTCTGCTCGTCGCCGGCGAGGCGCTCCGCGCCCTCGAGGAACAGCTCCATCTGCGCGTGCGAGACCCAGCGGGTCGTGGCATCGAAATCCCCCGCCGTCATGCCCGCCGACGCGGCGAGCTGCGCGAGCGCGGCCTTGCCCTTGGTGTCCTCGACCCAGCGGGCCAGCGACCACACGATCCGCAAGCTGAGATCCGCGCCCCCGTTGTCCGGATTCATCTCCATGCCCCCGGGAGGTGAACGGCACCTTGCTGGCCGTTCTGTACCCCCCAGGGCGAACGAAGGCGTCAGGCGGGCTTCTTGCGCGACCCCGGGCAGTTCTTTCCGAAGCCCTTCTGGTGGCTCCCCATGACGCCGTTCGCCAGCGGCTTCATCTTCCCGCACTCCGGGCACTTTGCGAGCTCGCCGTCGGCGCCCGGCTCCGCGGCGGCCTTTCCGGCCTTCTTCGCGGCGGCAGGGGCGGCGCGCGCAGGCTCCGCGCGCGCAGGCTCCGCGGAAGGTGCGGCGGGAGCGGATGCGGCGGGGGCGGCGGGCTTCGGCGCCTTGGAGGCGCGGCGCTCCGCGGCGGCGAACGCCTCCTCGCGGACCCGGCGCATCTCGTCGATCTTTCCCATCCCGGGATCCTACCTCCTCACGAAGGCGAGCAGGTCGGCGTCGCGCGGTCCGTGTGGACGCGTGAACCGGGCGTCACACACCGGCGTCAGCTCCGGAGTTTTCGCAGGTCCGTCGTGGCACGCGCCGTGCTCAGGGCGACCTGCTCATGAATGCCGTTGCTTACCCTTCCTCGTCTTCGACTGCGAAGCACGAGACCGACTGGGCGGCCTGCGCTTCCTTCGTGGTCTTCCACGCCGTCGCGATCGGCGGCGCGGTCGCCGTGGGATGCACGGTCCGGGACCTCGCGCTCGCTGCCGCTCTCTACGTCGTCCGGATGTTCGCGGTCGCGGCGGTCTTCCATCGCTACTTCGCGCATCGCGCCTTCGCGACGAGCCGCCCCTTCCAGCTCGTCCTCGCCGTGCTCGCGACGACCAGCACCCAGCAAGGCCCGCTCTGGTGGGCCTCGCATCACCGGATCCATCACCGTCACTCCGACACCGCCGGCGACCTCCACTCGAGGAAGACGGGCGGCTTCTTCTGGGCGCATATCGGCTGGATCTGCAGCACCCGCTCGAGCGAGACTTCGTGGCGGCAGGTGCGCGACTTCGCGCGCTTCCCGGAGCTGCGCCTGCTCAATCGCTTTCACCTCGTTCCGTCCATCGCGCTCGCGGTCGTTCTCCTCGCCTGGGGCGGCGTGCATGCGCTCGTCTGGGGTTACTTCGTGTCGACGTGCGTGCTCTGGCACGGGACGTTCTCGCTGAACTCGGTCACCCACTGGATCGGCACGCGCCGGTTCGCGACGCGCGACGACAGCCGGAACAACGCGGTCATCGCCCTCGTGACGCTCGGCGAGGGCTGGCACAACAACCATCATCATCAGCCGAGGTCGGCGCGGCACGGCCTCGCGTGGTGGGAGCTCGACCCGACGTTCTGGGGATTGCGCGCGCTCGCCGCGGTGGGCCTGATCTGGAATCTCGTTCCGCCCCGCGATCCGTGAGCACCCTCGATCACGCCTTCTCGGCGCGCGCCGCGCTGGCGGGCGATCGGCTGGCGCTCGCCGATCCGGAGCAGCGAGTCACCTACCGTGAGCTCCTCGCGCGCGCGAGCCGCGCGGCCGCCGGCATCGCGGAGCTCCCGGGATTCGCGGCCGGCGCCCACGTCGGGATCGCCATGCATCGCTCGATCGAGGCGAGCGTTGCGCTCCTCGGCACGTGGCTGGCCGGCGGCGTGGCGGTGCCCATCGATCCCGACTGGCCGGCCGAGCGACGCGCGCTCGTTCACGACGACGCGGAGCTCGTCGCCTGCCTCACCGAGGTCGCGAGCCTCGCCGCGAGCGATTCCGCGCCACCGGCGCACGGGCGCGTTGGGGCGGATCTCGCGGCCATCCTCTACACGTCGGGATCGACCGGACAGCCGAAGGGCGTCTGCCTCTCCCACGGCGCCTTCGCGGCGCGGCTGGCGGCGCTCGGCGAGGCCATCCCGTTCGAGGCGGACGACGTCACCTGCCTGCGCACCCCACCGACCTTCGTGGACGCGTTCGCGGAGCTCCTCGGTCCGCTCCTTCACGGCGTTCCGAGCCACGTGCTCCCTCATCCGCTTCGTATGGAGGACCTCGTCACCACGCTCGCGCGTGAGCGGATCTCGCGGCTCCTCGTGACGCCCACGCTCCTTTCGGTGCTGCTCGACGCCCGGCCGGACCTCGGCGCCCTCGCGCCGGCGCTGCGCCTCGTCGTGACGAGCGGTGAGCGGCTCGACGCGCACCTCGCGGCTCGCTTCGCGCGCGCGGCTCCCGGCGCTCGCCTCGTCAACGTGTATGGCTCCACCGAGGTCGCGGGCGATGCGACCTTCTCGGTCGTGGGCACCGAGGCCGAGCGCGCCGCACCGACCATCGGCCGCCCGCTCCCCGGCGTGCACGTGGAGATCGTCGACGCGCGGGGCACGCCGGCGCGGGACGGCGAGGTCGGCGAGATCGTGGTGAGCGGCGCGGTCGTCGCGAGCGGCTACTGGAAGCGGCCCGAGCTCACCGACCGCCGGTTCTCCCGCGGCACGGGCGGCGAGCGTCGCTTCGCGATGGGGGACCTCGGGCGCCGGCTGCCCGACGGAAGGCTCGAGGTGCTCGGCCGCACCGATCAGCAGGCGAAGATCGCGGGCGCCCGCGTCGATCTCGTCGAGGTGGAGCGCGCCCTGCTCGCGCACCCCGCGGTCCGGCAGGCGGCGGTGTTCGTACGAACGTCGCTGCGCGGCGACGCTCGCCTCTGCGCCGCGGTGGCGACGCGGTCGCCCGTGGCAGAGACCGCGCTCCGGGCCCACGTCGGCGCGAGCCTGCCGAGGGCGAGCGTGCCGGCCACCATCGAGATCGCCTCCAGTCTCCCCACGAACGAGCACGGGAAGATCGACCGCCGCCTGCTCGCCCTCACGCCCGAAGCCGCCGGAGGCCTCGCCGAGGAGCTGGCAGGGCTCTTCGCGGAGCTGACCGGAGCTCGCGAGGTCGGGCTCGACGACGCCTTCGAGGCGAGCGGCGGCGACTCCCTCGCCCTCCTGCGCCTCCAGGTGGAGCTCGAGGCGCGCGGCGTACGGGTCTCGCCGGCGGACCTCCCGGCGCCGCTCACGCCGCGCACCCTGGCCAGCATCGTGGAGGCCGGGGGCGCCGCCCAGGCGCGCGCGGCATCCACGTGGCTCATCGAGGAGGCCGACCGGCGCGTCCTCGACCGGACCTGTGCCGATCGCGAAGATGCGTTTCCGGTGACCGATTACCAACGAGCGATGGTCCTCGACAGTCGTGCCAATCGAAATAGCGTGTGGACCGACTTCGCCGCATTCACGATGGAGGGGGACATCGATCCGGCTCGTCTCGAGCGCGCGTGGCGAGCGGTCGTCGCCGAGGAGCCGGCGCTCCGGACGACCATGCACTGGCAAGGGCTCTCGCGCGTGCTGCAGGTGGTCCACCGCAAGGCGACCTTCTCGCTCCGCCGCGTGCAGATGGAGGCGCTCTCCGCGGGCGAGCACCGGGAGCGGCTGCTCGCCGAGGAGTGGCGCTGCATGGGCCTCGTGTTCCCGCTGGAGAGGGCGCCGCTGTTCGAGGTCACGCTGGTGAGCGGAGCGGCGGGCCACACGCTGCTATTTGCCTATCACCACGCCATTCTCGATGGCGAGTCGTCGCGCCTCGTCCTCCGGCGCGTGCTCGCGCGCTACGATGCGGCCGACCTGGCGATGGTCCGCGGTGAGAGCATGCGCGGCGTCGTCGAGGAGAGTCTCGCCCTCGATGCGCGCGCCCTCCGTGCCGCCGAGATGCTTGCGAGTCATGCGGCGAGCCCCGAGCCGGCCGATCGGGAGGAGACCGGCGGTGACCTCCCGTGGAACACCTTCCACCGGGCGCTCGGACTGAGGAGTCGCATGGCGCGCTGGAACGTGACCCTCCGGACCCGGCTGTCCTCGGCGTTGCGCGCCGACCATGCTTCCGCCGGGATCGATCCCGCGGCCTACGCCGGCGGCAACGTGGCCGAGCAAGCGCTGTCGGTCCTCCATGGCCGGGCCCTCGCGGCGTGGTCGGCGCGTGCCGGAGCGACGGTCGACGCCACGTGGGCGGCCACGTACGCGCTACTGCTCGCGCGCGAGCGCCGGACGAACGACGTCGTCTTCGGCGTCGTCGTTTCCGGGCGCGGTCCGGGCGACGCCGCGCGCATCGGCATGCTGGCCAATTGTCTGCCCCTCCGCATCCGCATCGATCCCGACGAGCGCGTCGCCGACCTCGCGGCCCGCGTGAATCGCGGCCTTCGTGAGCTTGCGGCGATCGCTCGCGCGCCGCTCTTCGCGCTCTCACGCGCCGCGCGCCTCGACCCACGCATCTTCCTCGAGACGCTCTTCGTCTCGTGGCGATACGCGAGCTCGGGAACCCGGCGGCTCACCGGCGGGCGTTCGCTGACGCTGTGCAACACGCGCCTCACGCTCATCGTCTCGCAGCGCGATGGGGTGTCCCATCTCGGGGTCGCCTCGCAGCGCTTTCACCGCGCGCACCACGTCCGCACGCATCTCGCGGCGCTCTCCGACGCGCTGCTCACCGGCGAGCCCGGCATGCGCGTCTCCGCGTTGCTCGACCTGCCGCTCCCGGCCGGCGCGCTGTCGTTCGCGGTGGAGAGCGTGTGAGGGCGGTCAGGCGGCGCGACCGGACGCGGCGGTCGACACCCCGCACACGTGATCGAGCTGCTTGATCCAGGTGCGCGCGAACGCGGCCGGAGACAGGTTGTCGTGCGCCCATGCCGCCGCGGCGCGTCCGCGTGCCTCGAGGCGCTCGAGCGGCGTCTTCCCGAGCTGCGTGAGGATGTGGACGAGCGCTCGTTCGGTCTGCTTCTCGTTCGCCTTCTCCTGCTTGTCGAACGCCAGCGGGACGAGCGGGAAGCTCGCGCGGTCGAAGCCCCACTGCTTGTAGGCGGCGTCACCGATCCGGTTCGTGCTGGCGAGCGGGATGATCCCGCGGGTCATCGCCTCGAAGGAGGCGACCCCGATCCCGCCGATCCCCGTGTGGTACTGGTCGATGTGGAGAACGCCCGCGTCGCGCATCCCCATGAGCGCGCCGTGCGGGAGGTGCTGGCCGAACGGTCCGCCGATCTCCCGGTACTCGACGTTCGGGCATGCCTGCTCGACGCGGGCCATGACGCGCCGGACGAGCGCCGTGCCCTTTCCGGCGTGTGACGACGGCGAGTGCGTGACGACGATCTTGCCGGCCGCTCGCCGCGCCTTCCACAGGCGGTCGACCGCTTCGAGATCGGTGGTCATCGGCTTCGCCCAGACGCAGCGTGCCCTCGGTAGCGCCAGGCGCAGGAGGTCGGGCGAGCACAGCTGCCCGTCGAAGGCCTCGGCGTCGAGCGGGTTGTACCGAGCAGCGCCCGCGCGGTACGCGCCGCCGGCGTGGAAGACGACGCGCCGCTTCTTCGCGCACGACGCGAGGAGCGACGCGAGCAGGTTCTGCGTTCCGTACGCGCTGAACATGTCGCCGAACTCGGTCGCCTCCTCGGCCCACACCACGGTCGAGGCCTCCTCGAGGAACGCCATCCCGGCGCGGAGCCCGTCGGGGCTCGCGGTGTTCAGGTCGAGGTCGTGGGGCCGCGCATACCCGAACGCGTGAGCGCCGAGCGCGATCACGCGGCCCTCGTGGGTGCCCGTGTGCTCCCTCAGCGCGTGAGCGATCTCGGTGCTGACGTTCGCGAAGTCCTCACGACAGAAGAACGCAACCTTCGTGCGCGGAACCCCCATGCCGCTCCCAACGGCGGCCGGTGCCGAGAATTAAGGCTCTGAACCATGGTGGCGCGCGGCCGTTCAGCCTGGGATGCAGACCAAGGCCGCTCCTCGACACCTCGTCCTCGGCCTTTCGCTGGCGGCCTGCTGGGCGGCAGCGTGTACCGTCGTCGAGAAGGAGAGCACCTTCGGCCCGGCCGAGCACCTGGCTTCGGCCACGGTCACCGCCGACGCGCCCGCCCCCGGGGCCCCGGTCGATGCCAGCGTGGCCGACGCGAGCGCCGCGCCCGAGGCGTGCGACGCGGCCGACGCGAGCGCGTCGCCTGATGCCGCGGCGGCTCCGTACACGTGCCCGGCCACTCCGCTCCAGTGCACGCTGGCGTGCGACGCCCCCGCATGCGTCCTCGCCTGCAACCCGGGCAACCCGCTCGACTGCCGGTGGGACTGCGCCGCGCCCACGTGCACCTGCGCCGAGGCTCGCGTCGCGCCCTGCGCGCTGACCGCGCCGGAGGGGACGTGCGACGTCAAATGCGAGAAGCCGGAGTGCACGACGTACTGTCCGGTGTGCACCACGGAGCCGTGCGCTCCGTGCGAGACGATCTGCAAGACGCCGCACTGCGTGACGCACTGTCAGGCGCCGAAGGTGGTCGCCGCGTCGGGCAACCGCCGCGTCATCCATTGCCAGGCGCCGAAGCCGGATTGCTCCGTCACGTGCGCCCCGCCGGTCTGTCGGTGGTCGCCGCCGTGCGAGGACGGCGACCCGAGCTGTCCCCCCGCGAGCGGTCGCACCGCCGAGTGCGATCCGCCCTCGTGCATGACGGACTGCGCGCCGCCGCCGCCCCCGGTCTGCGATATCCTGCCTTGCGACGCGACGTGCGACGCGCCGACCGATTGCATGCAGACCTGTGACAAGCCCGAGTGCTCGACCGACCCGGTCACCGGCGTCGTGAGCTGCGAGCCGCCGACCGGCTGCACGCAGACCTGCCAGGGCGGCGCGTGCCACGTGACCACCTGCTTCTGACCTCGCGAGGTCAGGCGCCGCCGGGACGCGTCTCGGCCTTCTCGCCGAGGCCGAACGCGTGGCGCATCGCGAGGCTCGCCTCCGTGCGCTCGCCGCGCTCGTCGCGCATGATCAGCGTGGAATGGTCGAGGGCGCCGGGTGACGTGCGCGCGCACGTCCACACCGAGAACAGGGGTGATCGCCCGGCCTTCGGGACGACATCGAGGCGCCGCACGGGTGACAGGCCCGCCGCCGACGCGCCGCGGACGACGCGTTCCGGGGCGCGCCCATCGGCGCACAGCACGACCAGCCCGTCCGGCGAGAGGACGCGCGCCGCCGCAGCGAGGTAGTCCTCGACGCCGCCGCGGAGCTCGATGCGAGCGGCCGCGCGCTGCGGGTCGGGCGACGCCGATGCGGTGCCCAGTGGCAAGTAGGGCGGCGTGCCGGTGACGAGCGCGCACGGGCCATGGACCCAGCTGCGCGTCACGTCGCGGAGGTCGCCGTGCAGCAACTGGACGCGGGCGCCGAGCCCGTTCTCGTGCACGTTCCGGCGCGCGAGCTCCATGCTGACGTCCTGCGCCTCGATGCCGAAGCCACGCGCCGCCGGCAGCCTCCAGGCGATCATCAGCAGCACCGAGCCGACGCCGCATCCGAGATCCAGGAAGGTCGTCGCGTCGGGCGCGGCGCGCGCAGCCTCCCAGGCGGTCGCGAGATCGTCGACCGAGAAGCGATGACCGCGGCGCCGCTGGATCAGCCGGAAGGAGGCGGTGATCGCGTCGCTGGTGAGCTCGTCGGAGGGCATCGCTGGTGTCATGGCTTTCCGTCGGCGGTCCGGTGCGTGAGCACGAGGATGATCGCGGCACCGATCGCGACGAGGCCGACGCCGGCCGCGACGTCGGACACGACGAACATGGTGTGGACCTTCGAGGCCTCGTCCTCCGGACAGCTCGGCCGGCATCGATCGAGCGTACGCAGGCTCGGCGAGCCGAAGAACGCGCTCGCCGCGAGCACGCCGCCGGTCAGGAGCCCCGCCGCGCCGACGCCGCCGAGGATCCACGAGGCGGTGGTCATGCGTGTCCGGTCCGGCGCGTCGGCACGCGGCGGTCCGGTCACGGGCGCTGGCCGCTCGCGATGCGGAGCGAAGTGGACGTTGACCGCGCGGTTCCGCTCGCCCTCGCGCAGGACGACGCGCGAGGTCAGCTCCCCTTCCGACGCGACGCTCACGCGCACCTCGTGCGTCCCCGGATCGGCGGGAATCGCGCGTCCGTCGGCGGTCTTCGCGACCAGCACGCCGTCGAGGTAGACGAGCGCGTCGGTGCGCTCGGCGCCGTCGGCTCCGACCACCGCCACCACGAAGGACGGGATCGCGCGCTCGACGTCGCGGAGCCAGTCCGCGCAGTCGGCCACGATCGCGGGCGGGCACGAGGGCTTGCTGCACGCGAGCAGCTCGCCGCGCGCGCGCTGGAGCAGGCCGGCGCGCCGGTCTTCCTGCCCTCCCACGTAGGCCTGCCGGCACTCCGGTGGCACGTCGGCGTGGGCGGGTCGCGCGCCGTTCGTCATGGATGCGAAGAGCACGCTGGCGATGATGGCTCCGCGCAGACTGCCGCGACTCATCGCGGTCCGAGGGTACTCAAAAACACTCGGCGCGCGGCAAACGAATTCCTCGCGCGTCGGTGATGAAGGGATTCGCGCAGTCGGGCTTCGGCTTCCTCGGTGCACGTGGCCTGGGGCCTCGCCGCGCGGCCGACGACGTGGCGGCGGGCGACGAGGCGGACGCCGCGGATGCCGCGGGCTCGAGGCGCGGCGCCGCCCCGGCATCGAGGAGGCTGACCTCGTCCTCCGGCGCGCCCGGGTCCGAGCTCGCGGGCGGCGGGGCGACTGTGGTGGCTACAGCTCGGCGGTCGCGCGCGCGTACCGCGAGGCCGGCGGCTCCGAGCAGCAGAGGCAGCACGAGGA
>JAQBQL010000146.1 GCA_028287035.1 Labilithrix sp.
GCGCGGGCGTCGGGCCCGTCGGCTTGGGCGCCGTCGGCTTCGGACCCGGCGTCGCGGGCGTGGGCGTCACGGGGTTGAGCGGCGCGACCGCGCCCCCCGACGTGTCCACCGGTGCGACCGGGGCGACGGGAGCAGCGGTGTCCGTGGCGATGACGGTCGGCGCGCCCGAGGAGCTCCCCAGGTCGAGCGGCGGCACCGTGGTGTCCGACGACGACTTGAACGCGCCGGCCCCCCACGCGACGAGCCCGATGCTCAGGACGGCGACGACGCCGGCAACGCCGAGGATGAGCCCCTTGTTGCCGCGGCCCCCGCTCTGCGACGCGCGGCCGGGCGGCCCCTGCGGGACGGCCGCGCCAGGCGCGTAGGCGTTGGCGGGCGAGCGGTATGCCTCGGGCCCCATCGGCGGTCCCATCGGACCCGCGGGACCCGGGGCGGGCGGATACGGAGCGGGCGCGGCGGGGTTGAAGTCCGCCGGGAAGGCGATGGGCTCGCCCATCTGCGTCTTGCCCTTCAGCGGGTCGCCGCCGGCGTGGGCGACGGGCGGCGCGATCGCGGAAGCGGCCTGCGCCTGGTACGCCCCGCCCGGCATGTCGGTGGTGAGCGGGCGAGGCCCCGGCTGATCGATGCTCGTCGCGTGCTTCAGCGCGAGCTCACCGGGCGGCGCCTGCGTGCGCCCGCTGAAGCGGTCGTCGAACTCGGTCACCGTCGCGAAGCGGTGCTCCTTGTCCTTCGCGAGCGCCTTCATGATCGCGCCGCGCATCGACGCGGGCAGCGCCGCGCCGTTGGGCGTCGCCTCGATCGCCTTCGGGGCGGCGGTCATGTGGAGCGTCGCCCACTCCCACGCCGTCTTCGCCTCGAACGGGAGCTCGCCCGTGAGCATCTCGTACGCCATCACCGCGAGCGAGTAGATGTCGCTCCGCGCGTCGAGCGGCTGCCCCGTGAACTGCTCCGGGCTCATGTACGGGGGCGTGCCGAGCACCATCCCCTGCTGCGTGAGCTTCTTCTCGTTCCGGTCCGCCTCGTCGCTGCGCTTGGCGATGCCGAAGTCGAGGACCTTCACGAAGTCCTTCTGCCCGGCGCGCTCGGTGAGCACGATGTTGTCGGGCTTCAGGTCGCGGTGGATGATCCCTTTGCCGTGGGCCTCGGCGAGCGAGCCGCTGATCTGGTCGATGATCTTCGTGACGCGCTCGGGAGCGATCGTTCGCTCCTTCGTCAGCGTGTCGGCGATGGAGCGTCCCTGGACGTACTCCATGACGATGTAGAGAATCCCGTCCGGGCTCGTGCCGAAGTCGAACACCTGCACCGTGTTCGGGTGCTCGAGCGTCGCGAGCGTGCCGACCTCGCGCTGGAACCGCTGCCGGATCTGCTCGTCCTTCGAGAGATGCGCGTGCAGCGTCTTGATGGCGACGCGGCGCGTGTGCGCGCCGAGCGCCTGCTCGCCGAGGTACACGGCGCCCATCCCGCCCTCGCCGAGGAGCTGGACGATCTTGTACTTGTCCTGGAAGACGCGCCCGAGGAGCGGATCGGGTCCTACCTCGCGCGGCAGCGCGGCGCCGCACGACGGGCAGAACGGCGGATTGCCCTCGACGCTAGTGTGGCAGGACGGGCATTGCATGCGCGGCGCTCGAAGATAGCAGGGATGACGGCAGCAGGAGCCGCGCGATCAGGGCGTGCCGCCGGCGGCCCGGCATGCGTCGAGGAGCTTCTGGGCGACCGGGCTCTTCCGGGCCTTCGCCTCGCGGGCGGACGCGCAGATCGGCGGGTCCACCTTCTTGATCGAGGGCGTGGGCACGGGCGCCGCAGTCGCCTTGCCGGACGGCGTGGCGGTCTTCGCGCCGGTCGGGTTCGTGTTCGGCGCGGCGGTGGTCGTGCCGCCGAGCGGCGCCGCGGTGGCGATGGGCTCCTCGGTGGCCGGCGGGACGGCCGATTCGACGGGCGCGGTCACGCTGGCCGACGTTCCGGTGCGCAGGTCGGCGAGCGGGTCGCCGGACGCGGCCGTGTTCCCCTTGCCCTTCAGCGCGAAGGCGAGGCCGCCGCCGATCAGGAGGAGCGCCGCGAGAGCCGCGAGCGCGATGACGAGGCCGTTGCCCTTCTTCGCGGCGGGCGCGCCGTGGTGCGCGGGACCGGGCGGGATCGGAGGCACGAATCCGCCCGACGCCGGGCCGCCGTAGGGCGGGGTCATTCCGCCGGGCGGCGGGCCGCCGCCGTACGCGGGCGCCGCCATCTCGGTGCGCGGCCGACCAGCATCGAACCCGGGCGACGAGGTGCCCGGCCCCGAGAAGCCGGGCGAGGAGGTGCCACGACCCTGCTCGTACGGGTGCGCCGCGCCGCCCGCGACCATCGCCGGCGTGGCGTTGGTCGCGACCGGAGCGCCGCCGCCCGACAGGGCTTCGTAGAACTCCTTCACGCTCGAGAACCGGTCTTCCTTGTTCTTGGAGAGCGCGCGCGTGACGGCGGCGCGCATGCGGTCCGGCACGTTCGGTCCGAGCGCCTGCGTCTCGATCGGACGCGGCGCCTCGGTCATGTGCTTCGAGGCCCACTCCCACGCGGTGTTCGCCTCGAACGGGTACTTCCCGACGAGCATCTCGTACGTCATGATCCCGAGCGCGTAGATGTCGCTCCGCAGGTCGACCGGCATGCCGGTGAACTGCTCCGGGCTCATGTACGGCGGCGTCCCGAGGACCATGCCCTGCTGCGTGAGCTTCGCCTCGTTCGGGTCGTGCTCGCTCGAGCGCTTGGCGATGCCGAAGTCGAGCACCTCGACCCAGTCCTTCGTGCCGGCGCGCTCGCAGAGCACGACGTTGTCCGGCTTGAGATCGCGGTGGACGATGCCGTGCGAGTGCGCCTCCTCGAGGGAGCCGCACACCTGGCGGAGGATGTTCTCGACGCGCGCGGGCTGCATGGGCCCGTCCTTCTCGAGGATGTCGGCGACGCTGCGGCCCTGCACGAACTCCATGACGAGGTAGAGGGTGCCGTCCTCCATCGTTCCGAAGTCGAAGACCTGGATGGTGTTCGGGTGCTCGAGCGCCGCGACGGTGCCCGCCTCGCGATCGAACCGCGCCTTGATCTGCGGGTCGTGGGACAGGTGCTTGTGGAGCGTCTTCAGCGCCACCTTGCGGGTGGTCGTGCCGAGCTGCTGCTCGGCCAGGTACACGCACCCCATGCCGCCCTCGCCGAGCTGCCTGACGATCCGGTACTTGCCGGCGACGAGCTGGCCCACGAGCGGATCGGCCGCCCCCGCTTCTCCCTGCGTCATCCCCGGAAGGGTCGCACAAAAGCCGGTTCTTTGCCGAGGTTCCTGGGCGGCCGTGGGCATGGGCCTCGATCTACGGACCGCGCGGCGAACCGATCTGCGCGGCGTGCCGCGGAGGCGCTCAGCGCGCGCCGGCGTCGGCCGCTGCGGGGCCTTCGGTGGGCGGCCAGGGCAGCGGCATCCGCACGTTGCGGGCGCGGTCCCAGAGCTCGAGGCGCGTGCCGCGCTTCGTCGCCGGGAAGAGGACACCGATGCGGCTCCGCAGCTTCGGCTCGAACGCGGGCGGGTCGCCGCGGCCGGCGTCCGGCTCGGCGCCGCCCAGCATCGGGAAGTCGAAGCGGACGCGCTCGATGAGCGTCGGCCCCTCGAAGAGCTCGAGGGCGAAGCGGCCCATCACGCGCGGCGTCGTGTGCGGCGCGCCCATGTCGACCTTGTGCACCTCGAGGAGGTAGACGTCGCCGCGGTCCCAGCGAAGGTCGAAGACCCACTGCTGGCGCTCGGCCATCGGCGTGGGGTCGGGCGGGATCCTCGCGAGCGACGCGCTCGCATCGCGGACGCCGGCGTCCGGTGCGCCCGCGTCCTTGCTGTCGGCCGAGGCGCTGCCCGCGGTCGCGCAGAGCAGGACGAGGGCTGCCGCGGCGATCGACGACGAGAGAGGGAGGGCGACCTTCAAGGAGAGACGGAGCACGCGACCGCCGTATCCCACGCTTCGGCCGCGCCGCCAAGCTCCCTCCAGGCGCGCGTCAGCTCGGCAGGGACCGGCGCGGTGGCGACGAGCGGCGCGTCATCGGCGCCCGGGACCACCACCCGCGCGGCGTGCAGCGCGATGCGGGCGAGGGCCACGACGGCCCCGCTGGCGAGCGTCAACCGGGAGGCGCCGCCGTAATCGCGATCGCCGAGCAGCGGCGCGCCGGCGTGGCTCGCATGCACGCGGATCTGATGGGTGCGGCCGGTCTGCGGCTCGACGGCGAGCAGCGCGAGGTCGCCGGCGCGGGCCACCACCGCGTAGCGCGTCGCGCTCGCCTTTCCATCGGGCCCGAAGGCTGCGCGGTGGCGGGGGTCGTTGCCGAGGCCGATCGGGGAGGTCCACGGGCTCGGCAGCGCGGGCGCCGCCGTCGCGATGGCCACGTAGCGACGCGTGTAGAGTCCACGTTCTCGCGCGCCGAGCAGCCGCGCCTCGGAGGCGGGCGAGGTGGCGAACACGACGACGCCGCTCACCTCGCGATCGAGCCGCGAGGTGACGCGGAGCTGGTCCGGGGCGCGGCCGGTCTGCGCTGCCACCACGTGGAGCAGCGAGTGCGAAGCGCCCGCATGGTCGGGGACGGTCGGCAGCCCCGCGGGCTTGTCGCAGGCGAGGAGCCCGTCGCGCTCCCACAGGATCGGGACGGGGGGCGCGGCGTTCGCGGCCGGGAGCGCCGCGCCGATGCGCACCTCGTCGCCGACCTTCACGGGCTCCGCCGCGGCCGTCACGCGGCGCCTTCCGACGAAGACGCGGCCCTCGGGCACGGCGCTCATGCTCTCGCGCGCCCGGAGGACGATGTCCCCGACCGTCGCGCCGTCGCCCTCGCGCACCACCCAGCGCTTCTCGCGCGCCGTGGGCCGGGCCTTCACGACGCGGGCAGCCGCTCGACCACGCCGCGGTGGCCATCGATGCGCACGCGGTCACCGGTGCGGAGGGCGCGGGTGACCCCGTCGACGTTGACGACGCTAGGCACCCCGAGCTCGCGCGCCACGACGGCCGCGTGGCTCAGCGGCCCGCCGAGCTCGGTCACGACGCCGGCCGCGATGCAGAAGAGCGGCGTCCACCCGACGTCGGTGGTGTGCACGACGAGGATCTCGCCGGGCTGCAGCTGGCTCATCTCGGACGCGGAGAAGAGCACGCGCGCGAGCCCCTCCACGACGCCCGAGCTCGCGCCGGTGCCCTTCAGGACGTCCCCGCCCGCGGGCGGCAGCTGCACCGGCGGCGGCGAGCCGATGAACGTCGCCGGCGGATCGGGACGCGCCCGGTCGCGCAGGTACTCGGCCCGCCGCGCCCGCACGAGCGGCGCGAGGTCGGTACGCGAAGCGCGCAGCGCGTTCACCACCTCGTCGACGGTCAGGAAGAACACGGCATGCGTGCTCGACGCCGGCGAGCCGCTCCGCGCGAGGTCCGACCAGTCGCGTGCGAGCTCCGGCACGAGGCGCAGGATGCGGCGGTCCGCGTCGAGCGCGACCTCGCGGAGCATGCCGAGCACGCGCGTGACCCACGTGCGCATCTGCTCGCGGCGCCGGGCGGCCTTCTGCGCGCGCGCCACGAGATGGCGGACCAGCGTCTGCTCGGCGAAGCGCATGCGCGGGACGAGGCGCTGCATCTCGCTGTCGGCGGCGGCCTTCGCGCGCGCCACCTGGGGCTCGACGTTGCGCGCCTCGCCGCGCAGCGACACGCGGATCATCGCGAGCACCGCCGTCGGGTCCTCGCGCCAGCGCGGCGTGGACAGCTCGGCCTCGCGGACCGCACGATCGCCGTAGAGGTCGAGGAAGCTGAGGAGCGCCCGCTTCGTCGGGCCCTCGGGGATCGCCGAGACGTTCGCCTGGTCCGACGTGAGCACCGCGCGCGCCGCATCCTCGCGACGCGCGAGGTCCACGACGCGCATGATGCCGATCGCCGGCCGCGCGCTCTCGAGATCGCGGATGCCCCTCGTCAGGTCGTGGGCGAGGCGCGCCGCTCCGTCCGGCTCGACGCGCGCGAGCACGTGCTTCAGGACGATGTGCGTTCCGAGCGCGCTCGAGGCGCACGTGAGCATGACGTCCCCGGTGCGCTCGAGGAGCGCCTGCACGTCCCGGATCTTCCGCGCGACGCCCTCGTCGGGGAGGATCGCGAGGTCGAGCGCGTTGTGCAGCTTGAACGCGCGCTCCGCCTCGGCCTCGAACCGCGCCACGTGATCGTCGAGCCGGAGTTGCTCGCGCAGGAGGCGCGTCGCGGTGAGGGGCAGCCGCGCGTAGAAGCCGCTGCGCGACACGTCCCCGATCTGGCTGGCGAGCTCGTCGCCGCCCGCGCCGCCGCCGAGCTCGACGAGCGTGCGTGGGTCGAGCCACGGCACCTGCGCCGCGATGCGCATGAACTCGGTGAGGTTCAGGTAGAAGCGGCCGTGGACGTTGCCGACGAGCCGCGCGTGCCTCGGCACCGCGCAGCCGAGGGTGCCGAACGCCTTCCGGAAACCGCCCTCGCTGTAGTCACCCGCGACCGACCACGTGAACGGCGTCGCGACGCCCGGCAGCGCCTCGCCGACGTTCGCGCTGCTCCACACGGTGGCGGCGTCGCCGCCTTCTGGGAAGCCGAGGCCGGTGACGTGACGCGCCTGCACGATCCACACGCGCGCGCCCTCGCACGCGAACTCGACGTCCCACGGGATGTCCTCGAGGCGCTCGAGCCGGTTCGCGATGTCCGCGAGGTCGGCGAGGCGCGCCTCGTCGAGCGCGGGGGCATCGGGATCGGGGGGAAGGACCTCGATCTCGCCCGCCGCGCCCACGACCGACGCGCGCATCTTGCGAGCGATCGTGCGCTCGAGCACGGTCCCGTCCTCCGCGAGCGTCAGCATGTCGGGCGTCGCGACGCCGTCCACCACCGGCGAGCCGAGCCCGAACCCGGCGTTCACGACGCGCTGCCGTGCCTCGCCCGGCCGCGCATCGTAGCGCCTCGTGAACATGACCCCGGCCGCGGTCGCCTGGACCACCGGCTGGAGGACGACCGCCATGCCGACATCACGAACGCCGTGGGCCGCCAGGTAACCGAGCGCACGCCCGGACGCGATCGAGGCCCACACCCTTCGCACCGCATCGGCGAGGCCCGGGCCGCCACGCACCCCGATCACCGACTCGGCGAGGCCCGCCATCGACACGAGCGCCCCGTCCTCGCACGTCGCGCTCGAGCGCACCGCGAAGCCCCACGGCGCGTTCTTGGCCTGGCGCTCCCACAGCTCCTCGAGCTCGTCGGCGAGCCCGCTCGGGAGCGGCGCGCCCAGGATCTCCTGACGGGCCTCGGCGGCGCGCGCGTACACCGCGGGGCCGGTCGCCGCGCGCAGCAGCGAGCGAGGCTCGCACGACGGCGAGAGCTCGCGGAGCGCAGCGGCGAACGCCTTCTGCGGCAGGACCCACGTCTCGGGGACGAGAAAGCCCCGGCCGCGGAGCCACGCGAGCCGCGCCGCCTTGCCGCCCACGTTGGAGCGCTCGGCGAGGTCGTCGTCCTTCGCGAGCGCGTCGAGCGAGAGGAGCCACGTCGCCGCGCGCTTCTTGTTGTGCGTGGCGACCGCCATCGGCGCTCATGGTAGCGCCGAGCGCGGCCGCGCGGGGACGCGAAAGGCTCAGGCGCGGGCGAGCGTCCGGTCGTGCCAGAGCAGCATCTCGATCGCCCCGGGACCGCGATTGAACGGATAATCGTGGGGGCCCGGCACCTCCGCGAAGTCGTGCGCGATGCCCGCGCTCTTCCAGGCCGCCGAGCAGCGGACGAGCGCCTTCTCGAAGTAGTCCTCGGTGCTCGTGAGGAGCCGGAGTGCGAGCTTCGGGTTCTTCGCGCGGGCGGCGCGAGCGAGCTCGGTGAGCTCCGGGATCTGCTCGGCGCCGATCGCCGCCTGGAGGCTGCCCACCGCGCCGAGCTGCTCGGGATTCCCGAGGCCGACCCGCAGCGCGACCGCGCCGCCGAGCGACACGCCGTCGATGCCCACCGACGCCGGGGCGGCGAGCGTGGGCACCTCAGCCCGCACGCGCGGCAGCACCACCTCGAGGAGGTAGCGGCCGTAGTCGCGGATGGGCGCTGGCTTCCGCAGATCCAGATCAGGCACGTACGGGCACACCACCACGAGGCCCTCGAAGGGCTGCGCGGCGAGCGACGCGTTCGTGGCGGCGCGGCGCTCCGGGTCGGAGAACCCCTCGTAGTCGGCATCGGTCAGCGGCGGCGCGCACAGGCGCTCGATCGCGCGGAGCAGCAGGTAGTCGCGTGGCCAGCCGAGCACCCCCTCGGCCGGACCCTTCATGGCCTCGCCGCGCCCATGGAGCGCGAAGAGCACCGGGAGCTTCTCGCCAGGCCTCGCCCACGAGGGCACGACGACGACGGCGCGGCCGCCGCTCTCGAACGACCAGGTCGCGGTGCCGACCTGCCCGCGCGGCAGCGGCGCGGCATCCCCCAACGGATCGGGCGCCGGGGGCATGTCGGGGAGCTTCGTCGGCAGCGGGGGATCGGCTCGCCCCGCACGCTGGGCGCCCGCGCACCCCTTGCATCCGGCGGCGGCGAGCGCGAGCGGCGCCGCGGCCGACAGGAACGAGCGGCGTCCGATCATCCGGCGCCCCCTTCCCTCACTCCTCGGGGGGCGACGGGCTCTTGCCGGTCGCCTCGCGAACGAGGTCGCTCAGGCCCGGGTCGCTGCGCATCTGGTCGCGCAGCACGTTCTTGATGTCGCCGACCTCGGCGGGCGACAGACCCTTCAGGTTCTTCGTCGCCTCGTCCACCTTCAAATCGACATAGCCATTCACGTCGACCTCCCCTGCCCTGAGCCGCGCGAGCGGCGTTGCGGGCGTTGCGGGCGAGGCAGCGGCCGTCGCGTCCGTCCTGCCGGGCCCCTCGCTGCCGTGGGTCTGTGCCGCGCGCTCCGTGCGCTCGACCTTGAACGGCGCCGACGCGCCACCCGCCTTGTCCGTGCCGGGCGCGCCGGTGTCCGGGGCCTGCGGAATGCCCCCGCCTTTTCCGATGCGGTCGATCGCCATGGGATGCTCCATTCTAGCGGATCTCGAGGCGCCCGCGGACCCACTACGTTCAGCGAATGTTACCGATGGCCGTCTTCACGGTGTCGTGCTCGGCCTTGAGCACGTTGGACAGCGTCGAGAACGTGCGGTTCTGCGCGTTCACGTCCTCCTGGATCTTCAGGTAGTAGAGGTTCATGTCGGCGCTCTGCTGGAGCGACGCCTCGAGGCTGCCGTCGCCGGGAGCGCCCGCGCCCGTGCCGGTGGCTCCGCTGGTCGAGCCGGCCACGCCGGTCGCGGACATGGCCGCCGCCGAGAGGCTGCTGGCAGTCGGACGGACGCCGCTTCCGCCGGGGCCTTCGGGGGAGCCCGCATGGGTGCCCGAGCCGGGCATCGGGATGCCGAGGGCGCCCGTGCCGCTGGCGCCGCGCACCGCGACGGCCATGAGCGGCGCGCCGGGGAGCACCTTCATCGCGGTCTCGGCGCCGCGCACGATGCCCTGCGCCAGGATCTGCTTGAAGGCGCCGCGCGCCGGCGTCGGGGTGACGCGGGGCTGGGTGGTGGCGACGGTGACGTCGGGGCGCGCCGAGATGCTCGAAGGTTCCATGACTCTCCCTGGGTTACGAGGTCCGGATTGCCCGGAGCTGACGGGCCTGTCGGCCGACCCTTCACCCGGTTGCGTGGTCGGGTGAAGAAAACCGGGGTCTCCTCCGTCAGCGCGCCCACGCGATGCGGGCGCGTCGGGCGCGCTTGTCCGCGGAGGCCGGTCCGTCGTCGTTGAAGAAGAGCCCCGTGCGATCGAGGACGAGCGCCACGTCGAGCGACGGCGGACCGTCGAGCGTGAGCAGCGGATAGGCGCGCGGCTGCGGGGCGCCGAGGTCCAGCGCGTCGAGCGCGATGGCCTCCGCGCTGCTCCGCGCGAGGACGACGTGGAGGCCCCTCGAGTACGGCTCGAGCGCCACCGACGTCGCGGCGCCCTCGCCGGCGAGCGGCAGCTTGGTGACGCGATCGCGCGGAGCTCCGTCCGGGCCGAGGCGCACCAGCATCGCGCCGTAGCCGCTCGCCGAGGAGGGGGGAGCACCGAGCGGCGCCTCCTCGATCCACGCGACGGCCACCCCCGCGTCCGGCGCGAGCGCCAGCTGCGGGGTGCGGGAGTGTGCTGCCGTGGCGAGCAGCCGCTGCTCGGCGACGAGCGGCTTCGCGTCGCGCGAGCCGACCGCCGCGGCGTAGATGTCGGCCATGCCGTCGCGCGGGCTCTCGCGCGGGTCGGCCCACGCGAGCCACACGCGGTCGCCCGCGGCGAGCGCGACGAGATCGCTGGCGTCGCCCGGAGCGTTCGTCACGCGCTCCCCCGCGTTGCGCGACAGATCGAGCCCGAGGCGCGTCGCGTACACTTCACCGTTGCCGTCGCGCCCGTCGACCCACGCGACGATCCAGCTGCCGCCCGCCCAGGCGATGGCGACGTCGCTCGCGTCGCCCTTGGCCGTCGTGAGCTGCACTTCGCCCGTCTTCTTGCCGTGCCGGTCGACGCGGGTGACGTGGACCTCGGGGTCGCCGTTGTCGCGCGCCACCCACGCGATCGCTGCGCCGTCCTCCGGCTTCTCGGCGGGGGCAGCCGCGACGCCGCCCACCTGGAGCGCGCGGTTCGTGATGACGGTCGGCGGGCCCACGCTGCCGGCAGCGTCGATGGCGCGGGTCGTGAGGAGCAGCGTCGCCGTGCGCGCGTCCTCGAGGCCGCCGCGGCCCTTCGCAGGTGCCGGCTCGGGGCGGGCAGCAAGGCTCGCGAGGACCGCCTCGTCGCCGACGTGGACGAGCGCCAGATCGACCACTGTGTCGCCCGTGGACACCGCGGTGATGTCGGCGACCTGCGGCGCGCCCGGCGGTGGGGGCACGGCCTTGGGGGCGGCGAGGTTCGTGCGCGTGCGGATCTCCGCGGCGCGAACGCGGGCGGGCGTCTCGCCCGAGATGGCGAGCGCGACGCAGAGCTCGTGGTCGCACGACATGCCCCAGGCCATCGACGCGGGATCCGACCCGAAGCCGAGCACCTCGCGCTGGATCGGCAGGAGCGCGGCGTCGGTCCGCGTGATGCTCGGGAGGATGGGCGCATCGAGGCAGCGGGACGAGCCGGGATCGCAGTCGCGCTGCGGCGCGAGGATGGCGAACCCGACGTCGGTGGCGACGAGCTCCGGGTTGCCGCGGCTCATCACCTCCACCGCGATAGCCTTGCCGTCGATCGCCGGCCCCGCTCCGAGATGCGCGCCGTACACGTGACGCGCGTCCCCGGCGCCCTTGTGGGCCGGGGCCTCGTAGAGGACGGCGGCTCCGGCCTTGCCGGCGGCGAGCGCGAGCAGCGTGGCGCCCCCGCGGCCCTCGATGATGCGCCGCGCGGGCTCCACGGTGCCGTCGTCGGTGAGGGCGGCGGCGCCGACCGCCGGGTCCTCACCGGTGCGGTCGGTCCACGCGAACACGAGACGCGAAGGCGTGCGGCCCACCTCGATGTCCCCGCTGACGATGCCGCGGCTGACCACGACGACCGGCGCCGCCGCGGGCCGACCATCGGCGTCGAGCTTCAGGTAGGTGAGGGCGCCGCTCTTCGTGTCGACGCTCGGGCCCGCGGCCGCCTTGGCGACGGGCTTCAGGCCGGCGGCGGGCGTGACCGCGCTGATCGTCGAGATGCCGACGCCGCCCGGCACCTCGAGCGCGTGCCAGCCGATCACGTTCTTCACGATGCGGGCCGGCGCGCCGCGCACCTTCCCGTCGACGTCGAGGGCGGCGACGAGGACGTTCGCGTTGCCCGCGCGCGTCTCCTCGGCCCACACCGCCACCGAGCCGGCGTCGGTCGCGATGACGTCGACCCAGACGATGTCATCGGTGGTGCGCGCGAGCTCGACGGGCTTCTCGCGAGGGACACCATCCTCGTTGAGCACGACCGACCAGAGGGCCTCGCCGCCGCGATCGGTGAGGACCGTCCACGCCAGCGCGAAGCCGGGGGTGCCGCCGCGGGTGGGCCGGACCACGAGCGTCGTCGCGTCCACGGGGGTCGTCGCGATCGTGATCGCGCCGCCGCGCGGCTCGCCGACGCCGGTGACGGGCGTCGCGACGACGCGGCGACTCGTTCCCTCGGCGCCCGTGATCCACGCCACCATTCCGCTGTGCGCCCCCTCGGTGCGCGCCATGAAGGGGCCGATCGTGTGGTCCCCGATCGCGCCGAGCAAGTGCCCCACCACGGTCTGCGCGGCGGCGTTCGCCTTGGCGGCGGTCGCGGCGTCGCCCTCGTCGCTGCCGACCGGGGCCTTCGCGCCGCCGCCCCCGCACGCCGCGAGCGCGGTCAGCAGCGCGAGCGCCGTGAGCGCGACGGCGACCGCAGCCGCCCCGCGCCGCCTCGTCACTGCTCGATCTCCTCGTAGCTCTTCGTGACCGAGATGACGCCGGCGCGGCTCCGCGGGAAGGTCGCCCCGGCGAGCGCGCGCTGGATGCACTCGGTGAACGGCGCGTCCTGTTTGCCGCCCTTCAGCGTCGCGCCGATCATGCGGCCCTCCTGGTCGATTCCCACGGAGACCTCGACCCTTTGATGGGGCAGCTTCTTCCGCGCGCGGTACTCGGCGAGGCATTTCCGTACCGGAACGCTGCGCGCGTCGATCGCCTCACCGATGAGCTGCGTCGCCTCGATGGGCGTGTTCGCGAAGGGCTTCTCCGGGGGCGCGGCCGCGGACGAGGCTGCCGAGCCGCTCGCCCCCGGCGCGCCGGAGTCGCCGCGCGCGTCCCCGGACGCG
>JAQBQL010000191.1 GCA_028287035.1 Labilithrix sp.
TAACGCGAGGTGCGGATCAACTTGTTGATCGTCTCGATCATGTGGACCGGGATGCGGATGGTCCGCGCCTGGTCGGCGATGGCGCGCGTGATGGCCTGACGGATCCACCACGTCGCGTAGGTCGAGAACTTGTAGCCGCGCTTGTACTCGAACTTGTCGACGGCCTTCATGAGGCCGATGTTGCCTTCCTGGATGAGATCCAGGAACTGCAGACCGCGGTTCGTGTACTTCTTCGCGATCGAGACGACGAGGCGAAGGTTCGCCTCGACGAGCTCCGCCTTCGCGCGCTCTGCGAGGCGCTCGCCGTCGCGGATCTGCTCGTAGGTCGTGCGAAGCGCCTTGATGTCGAGCTGGAGCTCCTCTTCGACCTTCTTCAGGTTCTTGAGGCTCGCCGAGTGGTTCTGGAGGACCTCCTCGGGGAGGACGCCGTACTTGCGCTTGAACTTGCGCTCGAGCGCGACATCGCCCTTCGAGGTGCGGGCTTCCTTGCGGAGCACGTCCCACTCGACACCGGTGCGCTTCTCGAGCTCGGTGGAGCCGGACTCGGCGCGCTCGACCTTCTGGATGAGCGTGCGGAGCTTGATGACGATCTTGTCGATCGTCTTCTTGTTGAGACGCATCTCCTCGAGCGTCTCGACCATCTTGTTGCGGTTCGACTCGATCTCGCCTTCGACGGACTTCTTCCGTGAGGCGGCGGCCGTGTCGAGCTGCGCGTTGAGGTCCTGGGCAACCTTGTCGAGGTGCTTGACCTTGTCGATCAGGCGGAGGGTCTTGCGGTCGGCCTCCTCCTCGTCGAACTCGGCGTTGTCGTCCTCGGCGTCGCGGATGATGTCCTTGACGCGGATCTTGTGCTTCCGGAGCTTGTCGCCGAGATCGATGATCTCGCGGACCGCGACGGGCGAGTTGAGGATCGCCCCGAGGATCATGTGCTCGCCTTGCTCGATGCGCTTGGCGATCTCGACCTCGCCCTCACGCGTGAGCAGCGAGACGCTGCCCATCTTGCGGAGGTACATGCGAACGGGGTCGTTCGACTTCGAGTAGTAGCTCGAGTCCTCCTCGGACTCCTTCTGGGCGCCGCGCGGGACCGGCTTCTTCTCGGCGTTCTCTTCCTCGACGATGCGCTTCGGCGCGATCTTCACCTGCGTCGCGGCATCGACGATCTCGATGTCCTCGTCGCCGAGGACGCTCATGACGTCGTCCATCTGGTCGGCGACGACGTCGGCCGGCATCGACTCGTTGACCTCGTCGTAGGTCATGAAGCCCTTCGAGGACTTGCCGTTTTCGCGGCCGGGACCATCGCTCAGGTGGGAACCATCCCCCTTCCGCGAGGAAGAATCACCGTTGCCGCTACCATTCCGGTTCTTGTTGGCCATCAGAAGTTCTTTCCGCTGCTGCTTCCGAACGGCGACGCTCAGTGCGCCCGCCGTGCTCACACGCTCACGCGTCGCCGCGGAGCTCCTCGTCCTGCTGTTCCCCGCCCGTCGCCCTGTCACCCTCTCGCGCGGTCCCGCTAACCTCTACTCCTTCAGCTTGAGACCGTGCTTCGCCCGCAGCCGCTCCTGTGACTCCCGCAGGAGCTCTCGCTCGGCATCGGAATCTCCCTGCGCCCGGTAGGTCTCGCGGGAGATCTCGGCTGCTTCTTGCGAAAGGAGCAGCCTCTTTAGCTTGTTTGCGTTGTCGAGCAAGTGCCCTTTCGCTTGGATTTCGCTCTCGGTCGTGGGAGCCGCGAGGCTCTGGGCGGCGAAGGCTCGGACGCGGGCTTCCAATTGGCCGAGAAATGCGTCCGTGTCCAGCTTCTTGCCTGCGGAATTCCAGGCTCTTCGGAGCGCCGCCGCGATGCGGACGCTCTCGCCCTCGAGCATCGCGAGCTCGGGCTCGAGCTCCGGATCGTCGAGGAGCACTGGCCATTCGATCAGTAGTTTGACCATCTCCTTCCGCTCGGCGCTCCCCGGCGTGCGGGCGACGATGCGGGAGCCGTTGCTCATCTGGGAGACGGCACGGACGAGGTCGCCCGATGCGGCGGCGACGCGGCGACGCTCGGCCTCGGCCCGCGCGAGCATCTGCCCGACGCTCGTCTCGAGCGCGCGGAAGGCGCCCTCGCCGGAGCGCACGATGTCGAGCCGGCCGGCGATCATGTCGGTGAAGCCCTTGGCCATCGCGCTGATGACGGGGTCGTCCTCCTCGGCGATGAGCTTGGCGACGAACGCGATGCGCTGCTGCTTCTCGTGGGCGTCGGCCTGCGCGAAGGAGTTGTCGAGCGCCATCTCGATGAGCGCCTCGAGGAGGCCCTTCGCGTTGGCGAGGAGATCCTCGACGCCCTTCTTCCCCTTGAGGCGCGCGAGATCGTCGGGGTCCATGCCGTTCGGCAGATCCGCGACGTGCGCCGAGAGCCCCGCCGCCTTCACCGCCTCGCGCGACAGGCGCACCGCCTTGCGGCCGGCCTCGTCGCCGTCGAAGAGGAAGACGACATCGGGACCGAAGCGCTTCAGGAGCTTCGCCTGCTCGATCGTGAACGCGGTGCCGAGCGGCGCGACGACGTTCTCGATGCCGCGCGCGTGGAGCGACACGACGTCGAAGTTGCCCTCGACGAGCACCGCGCGCTCGGCCTTGCGGATGGCGTGGCGCGCCTGGTGGATGCCGAAGAGCATCTGGCCCTTCGTGTAGATGGGGCTCTCGGGCGAGTTGATGTACTTCGGCGGCTTGCTCGCCTCCCCGTCGCCCTCGCCGAGGCGCACGAGGCCCGCCCGCGGCTCGACGCGCGGCGCCGGCGGCAGATCCCGGAGCGCCCGGCCGCTGAAGGCGACGACGCGGCCCTGCGGATCGACGACCGCGAACATCAGCCGGTGCCGGAAGCGATCGTAGTAGCCCGATCCGCTGGAGCGCGGCACGAGCAGACCCACGGTCTCGGCGGCGACGGGCGAGACGCCCTGCGCCTTCAGGAACGTGGCGAGGCCGTCCCAGCCGCCGGGCGCGTACCCGATGCGGAACTGCTGGAGCACCTCGTCGATCTTCGGGTCCTGACCGGGGACGAGGCCGCGGCGCGCGAGCTCCTCGAGCGCGTACTCGCGATGCTCGTTCTTGCGGAGCTCCTGCTCGTAGTACGTCGCGGCGAGCGCGTTGACGGCGTAGAGCTCCTCGCGCGCCTTCTTCTGGCGGTCCGCCTCGCTCGACTGCTGGGGCGTGCCACGGTCCTCCTCGATGGCGATGCCGGCGCGCTCGGCGAGGGCGCGCACCGCCTCCGGGAACGTGTAGCCCTCGTGCTTCATGAGAAAGTCGATGGCGCTGCCCGACTCCTTGCACCCGAAGCAGTGGAAGAACCCGCGGTCCGGGTTCACGTGGAAGCTCGGCGACTTCTCCTTGTGGAACGGGCAGAGCCCCACGAACGATCGGCCTCGCCGCTTCAGCGACGCCACGCCCTCGGTGATCACGGCCACGATGTCCGTACGTTCGCGGACCAGGGCGATCGTCTCGGCGGAGATCATGGTCGAGGGGCGTGACTCCGTGGGCGGCGCGAGGACGGCAGGCGGGAGGGAAACGACTAGGCGCCGCCCCCCACGCCGTCAAGCTGCGCGCAAAACACGGTTTGAGGTTGATGAAGCGCCATGATAGACGGCCCCTCGCTTCCCCGGAGCAGGGCCCCGCCCTATCTGGCAAGCAACCTCATTCAAGGAGCTCCCGGCTACCATGACTCTCTCGTCTCCCGATACTCGTGCTCCCTCGGCTGCTCCGCCCGTCGTCACCGGCTCGGTGGGCAGGGGAAAGATCGTCCAGGTCATCGGCCCGGTCGTCGACGTCGAGTTCGAATCCGGGAAGCTGCCGAAGATCCTCAACGCGCTCAAGGTGACGAACCCCGGCATCTCCGCCGAGAAGGACAACCTCGTCCTCGAGGTCGCGCAGCACCTCGGCGAGAACACCGTCCGCACCATCGCGATGGACGCCTCGGACGGCCTCGTCCGCGGCATGGAGGTCCGTGACACCGGCTCGCCGATCGCGATGCCGGTCGGTCCCGAGTGCCTCGGCCGCATCCTGAACGTCATCGGCGCGCCCATCGACGAAGGCGGCCCGGTCAACGCGAAGCGCACCTCGCCCATCCACAAGACGCCGCCCGCGTTCCAGGACCAGTCGACCAAGGTCGAGGTCTTCGAGACGGGCATCAAGGTCATCGACCTCCTCGCCCCCTACCGCAAGGGCGGCAAGATCGGCCTCTTCGGCGGCGCCGGCGTCGGCAAGACCGTCCTCATCCAGGAGCTCATCAACAACGTCGCGAAGGCGCACGGCGGCGTGTCCTGCTTCGCCGGCGTCGGCGAGCGCACCCGCGAGGGCAACGACCTCTGGCTCGAGATGCGCAGCGCGAAGCTCGAGTCGGGCGCGCCCGTCCTCTCGAAGACCGCACTCGTCTTCGGTCAGATGAACGAGCCGCCGGGCGCCCGCGCCCGCGTCGCCCTCTCCGCGCTCACCGTCGCCGAGTACTTCCGCGACGAGGAGGGACAGGACGTCCTCCTCTTCGTCGACAACATCTTCCGCTTCACGCAGGCGGGCTCGGAAGTGTCGGCGCTCCTCGGCCGTATCCCGAGCGCCGTCGGTTACCAGCCGACGCTCTCGACCGAGATGGGCGCGCTCCAGGAGCGCATCACCTCGACGAACAAGGGCTCGATCACCTCGATCCAGGCCGTCTACGTGCCCGCCGACGACCTCACCGACCCCGCGCCCGCGACGACCTTCGCCCACCTCGACGGCACGACCGTGCTCAGCCGCGATCTCGCCGCGCTCGGCATCTACCCGGCCGTCGACCCGCTCGACTCGACGTCGACCCTGCTCGACCCGAACGTCATCGGCACGGAGCACTACGACGTGGCCCGCAAGGTCCAGTCGACGCTGCAGAAGTACAAGGACCTCCAGGACATCATCGCCATCCTCGGCATGGACGAGCTGTCGGAGGAGGACAAGCTCACGGTCTCGCGCTCGCGCAAGATCCAGCGCTTCCTCTCGCAGCCCTTCTTCGTCGCGGCGCAGTTCACCGGCTCGCCCGGCAAGCTCGTTCCGCTGAAGGAGACGATCGCGGGCTTCAAGGAGATCCTCGACGGCAAGTACGACGATGACGCCGATTACCCGGAGCAGGCGTTCTACCTGGTCGGCAACATCGAGGAGATGAAGGCCAAGGCCGCCGACCTCACGAAGAAGAAGAAGTGAGCCGCTGATGGCCTCTCCCGACAAGATCGAGCTCGAGATCGTCACCCCGAAGGGGCCGGCGCTCGCCGCGTCCGTCGACGAGGTGACGGCGCCCAGCGTCGACGGTGAGTTCGGCGTGCTCCCGGGCCACCTCCCGGTCGTCGCCGTCACCCGAACCGGCATCGTGACGTACCGCCAGGGATCCGAGTCGAAGCGCGTGGCCGTCGGGCCGGGCTTCGCCGAGGCCGGGCAGAACAAGCTGCTCATCCTCGCCGACGACTTCGCCGATCGCGCCTCGATCGACCCCGTCGTGGTTCGCAAGGACCTCGCCGAGGTGCAGGCGCGCCTCGACAAGGTGCTCGCGGTGCTCGAGGCCGACCCGGCGAACGACGCCGAGAAGAAGGCCCTCATCGATCGCGAGAACTGGCTCGCCGTGCAGCTCGAGCTCCACGGTGATCCGCCCGCGGCGACGATGCGCCCGCACCAGGAGTGGGGTCCGCCCCCGCCGGCGCTCGTCGAGGAAGAGGACACGAAGGCGGCGCCTCCGTGAGAGGCCTCCAGGGGACGGCGTCGGTCCTGTTCACGGCGGCGGTCGTCCTGCTCGTGGGGTGGCTCACCTACGAGCAGCTCGCGAAGCCGATCCCGCACGTGGCCGACCTCGACGGCGGGGCCGACGGCGGCGCGGTCGTGGCATCTTCCGGCGGCGGCGCGGCGACCGACGCCGGCGCGGCCGCGGATGCCGGGCTCACGACGCCGACGCCCGTCGAGAGCGGGGACGGCGGGCTGTCGCTCACCTTCCTCACCGACAGCGGCGCGCTGCCCACCGGCGCGCCGCGCACCGTGAAGCTCGGCGTCGTGCTCGTCCAGTGGACCGGCGCGGAAGGCGCCACGGGGTCGGCGCGCGCTCGCCCCGAGGCGCTGAAGCGGGCCCGCGAGCTCGCCGAGCAGGCCCGGACCGACTTCAAGGCCGCCGTGAAGGCGGGCGACACTGGCTCGTCCGAGGACATCGGGCGCATGCCGCGAGGGGTGCTCGAGGCGCCCGTCGAGGCCGTCGTGTTCAGTCTTGCCGCAGGTGACCTGAGCGAGCCGCTCGAGACGCCGCGCGGATACTGGGTCGTGAAGCGCCTCGAATAGTGTAGATCTCGGGCATGTCCACGATCGACATCACCCGTAATCACTCGCTCCCCATCGACGAAGCCAAGAAGAAGGCCGAGGAGCTCGCGACCGGCATGGCCGAGAAGTTCGGCATCGCCTGGAAGTGGGAAGGCAACAGCATCCGCTTCGACGCGTCGAGCGGCGCGGCGAAGGGCACGAAGGGTGAGGTCGCGGTCACGGACAAGACCGTCCGCGTCGCCATCGATCTCCCGTTCATGCTGAAGATGCTGAAGGGCACGATCGAATCGAAGGTCAACGAGAAGCTGAACGCGCTCGTCTAACGCGATTTGAGGTATCTTCCCGCGCGCTGAGAATGGCGGGAGATCCGAACGAAGAGCCGGCCGAGGTCGGAGACGCCGGCGACGAGTTCCTGTCGATCGCGCCGGACGCGCCGGACGAGATCGGGGACGAGGACGTCGCGACCAGCGCGCCGCCGCCTCGTCCGCCGGCCGTTCCTCCCGTTCCTCGCGTGCCGCAGGCTCCGCCCCTTCCGAGCTTCGGCCGGAAGGGAGAGGCGCGCCCGCCGCCGCCGCTGCCGCGGGTCGACGCCGCGGAGGACCTGGTCGTGGCGGACGAGCACGTCGACCTCGAGCACGAGGACGAGCCGCCCGCGCCCGAGGCGCAGCCCCGCGTGCGCGCCAAGCCCCAGGCCGAGCTCGAGGACGACGGCGTCGAGCGCCCGCACGCGCCGGGTCCGATCCCGGGCGCCTCCCAGCTTCCGCCCGCGCCCGTCGAGGCGATCGAGGCGATGGCCGCCGCGGTCAGCCGGCTGCGGGACGAGGCGGCGGCCAGCGGCGACCGTCCGCGCCGCGCGCGCCTCCTCGACGAGGCCGGCGAGATCCAGGAGCGCGGCGGCGACGAGCCGGGCGCCGCCCGCGACTACCTCGCCGCGTACAACGCCGACACGAGCTTCCGCGAGCCGCTCGAGGGCCTCGTCCGCCTGCTCGAGCGGCGGCGCTCGCTCGAGAACCTCGGCAAGCTGGTGGAGGCCCTCGTCGCCTCGGCGGTGACGCCCGAGGAGCGCGCACGCGCCCTCACCGAGCGCGCGATCTTCTTCGAGGACGTGCAGGCGGATCTCGAGGGCGCGCGCGGCGCGGCCCGCGAGGCGACGGAGACGGGCGCCGGGCCTTCGGACCTCGGGGCGGCCTGGCTGACCCTCGAGCTCGTCGCCGCGAAGCTCGCCGACCCGGCCCTTCGCGAGGAGGCGCTCGCCGGACGCGCCGAGCTGCCGATGAGCACCGCGTGGCGGCAGCTCTTGCTGGTGGACGTCGCGGCCCTCGCGGCGAGCTCCGGCGACATCGACAGGGCGCTCACCGTCGCTGCGCGTGCCCGCGACGAGGGCGGACCGGGCACGTGGGCGGCCACCGGCCTCCTCGAGCGGATCACCCGGAGCGAGCCTGGCCTGCCCGGCTCCGACGAGGCGCGTGCCCGCGGCCTCGTGCACGCCGCGACGCTCGAGCACCGCGCCGAGGCGACCTGCCGGGCCATCGTCAACGACGCGCATGACGCGCGCGACGCGCAGGGCGACGCGATCGGCGTCCCGCGCCACGTGCGCACCACCGCGCACGCGGTGCATCTCCTCCTCCTCGCGGCTTCGGCCCGGCGCGCCGCGGGCGATCTTCCGGGCGCGGCCAGCGCGCTCGACCGCGCGCTCGAGGTGATCGCCGAGGTCAGCCCGCAGCGCGAGGACGAGCCGACCTCCGGCGGCGCTCCCAGCGAAGGCTCCGTCGCGATCGAGCGGCTGCTCTTGACCGCGCGCATGCGTCTCGCGGAGGCGACCGGCGACACCGCGCGAGCGGCCGACCTGGCGAGCCGACGCATGGTCGGCGAGACGGACGGCGGCGTCGTCGCGGCGCTCTCGCTGCGGGTCGCCGAGCATGCCGCCAGCGAAGGCGACGTCCCGCGCGCGCTCGAGGCGCTCGCGCGGGCCACCGAACGCGACCCGGTGAGCGCCCCCGCACGCGCGCTCGAGATCGATCTCCTGGACGGGGCAGGCAACCCGGCTCGCTTCGCCGAGGAGCTCGAGGAGCTGTCGCGGCACTACGGCAGCGGCGAGGCCCAGGGACGCGCGCTCCTCCTCGCCGCGTACGTCTGGGCAGCACGGGCGAGCAACGCCGAGCGTGCGCGCGAGGCGCTCGGTCAGGCCGAGGCGTGCGGGACACCCAAGGAGCTCGTCGCGCGCCTCGGTCGCAGCCTCGCGAGTCTCCGCGGTGACGACGCGTGGTACGAGGCGGCCACCCGTAGCCTGCTCGAGGAGAAGCCGGCCGGCGAGCTGCCGATGCTGTGGATCGAGCTCGCACGTCTACGCCTCGCGGCGGGCGACGAGGTCGGCGCCGGCAAGGCCACCGCGCAGCTCCGCGATCTCGCGGAAGGCGCGTGGCTCGGCCGCGTGCTCGACGGCCTCACCGGCGGCGAGAGCGCCGATCCCGATGCGGACGAGGAGTCGAAGGCGCGCGCCAGGGCTCGGTCGCGGACGGCCATCGAGGAGCTCGCGGCGAGCGCCGCCGACCCGGACCTCCGCCGGACCCTCCGGATCATGGGCGCGATGCGCGCGCACGCTGCCGGGGACCGCGCGGCGGCGGTGGCGCACCTCCGCGCCCTCGCCGAGGAAGACGGCGGCGACCCGCTCGTCACGGCGTACCTGAGCGATCTGCTGCGGAGCGACGGCGACCGCGCGGGCGCGGGCGAGCTCGCGCGCACCCTGGCCGAGGCGAGCGAGGACGACCCGGACCTCCGTGCGGCCCGCTTCCTCGAGGCTGGTCTCGAGCGGTGGCGCGCCGGCGACCGGCCGGCCGGCTTCGCGATGTTCGAGTCGGCCGGCGGCGCCTCCGCCGCGCCCGTCGTCGCGTGGGCGGCCCGCGGCGTCGAGGTCGATGCGCTGGAAGGCCGGCGCCGCGCGCTCGAGCTCGGCGGCGCGGACGCGAGCGTGGCGCTCGAGCGATTCGCGCTGGAGTCGACGGCCGGCGATCCCGACGACGCGGAGGGCGCGCTCGCCGCGGTCGACATCGCGACGACGTCGAGCCTGCGGCTCGCCGGAGCCCTCGCGCGCATCGTGTGGCCGCGCGGCGCCGCCGATCCCGACGCGCTCGGGGCGGCACTCGAGACGCTCTCCTCGGCGGCTGCCGCGGCGGGTGGAACCGAGGAAGGCGCGATCACCAGCACGAGGACGATCGCCGCGGCGGAGCGGCTTCGCGTCGCGCGCGAGGCGGAGGACGGCGCCCGTCCCGACGACGTGATGGCCGCGGCGCACGAGCTGCTCGACGTCGGCGGTGGGGCGGCGGCCGCGCTCGAGTGGCTCGCCGCCGCGATGAGCAGCGGCGACGCCGCGCACGAGCTGCCGGCCCGCCGCGCGCTCGCGGAGCTCGTCTCCGACGAGGCGCGCGAGGCCATGCAGGCGAGCGCCACGCTGCTCGAGGCGCTCGTCACGCCCGACGTGACGCTGGCGCCGATCGCCGGCACCTCTCACGCTGCGCGACTCGCGAACCTCGAGCTCGCCGCTCCCGGCAGCGAGCCGGCTCGTCGCGCCGCCGCGCTCGGCGAGCTGGACGGCGCGCTCGGCGAGGCTGCCGAGATGGACGCCCTCGCCCTCGCCGGCTGGTCACGCCTCGCCGCGGGCGACGCGGCGAGCGCGCTCGAGGGCTTCCGCACCGTCACCGCTGCCCGGCCCGACGACCTCCAGGCGTGGGAAGGCCTGCGCGTCGCCGCCGAGCAGCTCCGCGATCGCGAGGCCTACGCGGTCGCGTGCGAGCAGCTCGGGGGACGCTCCTCGAGCCCGGCGCGCGGCGCGGCCTTCTGGGAGCAGGCCGCGCTCTCGTGGGGAAAGCTGGGCGAGGCGTTCGACGACCGGGTCGAGGCGGCGCTCGACGCGAGCTTCGCGCGCGACCCGAGCCGGCTCTCCGCGTTCGACCGACTCTTCCGCCGCGTGCGCGAGCGAAAGGACGGCGCGAAGCTCCTCGACCTCGTCGGACGCCGCCTCGAGTACACCGACGACGCCGCCGAGATCGCGAAGCTGTACTGGGAGATGGCCCGCGTGCTGCGCGAGAAGGGCGACCCCGACGCGGCCCTCGAGGCGCTCGACCACGTCGTCATGTTCGACGAGAACCACGTCGGCGCGCTGGCGCTGACCGGCGAGATCTTCATCCGGCGCGGCATGTTCGCGGAGGCCGCCGAGAAGCTGGCGCGGCTCGCGACCGTGGCCGCCGCGCCGCCCAAGAACCGGATCACGGCAGGCGTCGCGGCGGTCGACCTCTACGAGAACAAGCTCGGTCGCCATGATCTCGCGCTGCAGGTCCTGCTCGCGCTCCACGACGCCCGGCTCACCACCCTCCCCGTCCGCGAGCGCCTCGCGCGCGCCGCCGCCCGGACCGGCAGCTGGAGCGAGGCGACGCGCATCCTCGAGGAGCTCATGAACGAGCGCGCCGAGCGCGACGGCCGCGTCGAGGCGGCGCGGCTCGCGCTCGCGATCCATCGCGACCGCCTCCACCACCCCGCCGGCGCGCTCGCCGCCGCCACGAAGCTCCTCGCCGAGCTCCCCGGCGACGGCGAGGCGCTCGACCTCGTCGTTGGCCTCGAGCCGAGCGCGCCGGCCCGGCGGACGCTCCTCGAGCAGGGGCGCGACGCGATCCTGATGACGCTGCACGAGGCGCCTGCCAGCCTCGACGTGCAGCGGCGCCTCGCGCGCGTCGCGCATGCCCTCGGCGACGCGAATCTCGAGCAGTCGGCCCTCTCGTGCGCGGTGGCGCTCGGCGGTCCGGACGGATCGAGCGAGCAGATGCTCACCCTCCTCGGCAGCAAGAAGCCCCGCGTCCCGCAGGTGCCGCTCACCGAGCCGATGCTGCGTCAGGTGCTCGCGCCGGGCGACGAGGGGCCGATCGCGGATCTCTTCGCCGCGCTGGGCCCGACGCTCGCCGAGGCCCTCGGTCCGTCGCTCACCGCGCTCGGCGTGCATCCGAAGAAGGACCGCATCGATCCGCGCGCGGGGCTCGCGCTCCGCAACGAGATCGCGGCGTGGGCCGGCGCGCTCGGCATCGCCTCGTTCGATCTCTACGTCGGCGGCAAGGATGCGGGCGGCGTCCAGGGCATTCCCGGTGACACGCCGGCCATCGTGGTCGGCTCCGGCGTCAACGCGCCGCTCTCACCGACCACGCGCGCGCGCGTCGCCCGCGAGCTGCTCGCGATCGCGCGCGGCACCACGGTCACGCGGTGGCGCGACGACGCGACGATCGCGGCGATCGTCGTCGCGGCCTGCAACCTCGTGAAGGTGCCGGTCTCGCATCCGCCCTACGCCGTGCTCGCCGAGGTGGAGCGTCTGGTCGGCAAGGCCATCGGCCGGCGTGCGAAGGCCGCCATCCTGCCCATCTGCAAGGCGTACGTGGGCAGCGGCCAGGACGCGCGGCAGTGGGCGGCGCGGGCGCGAGCCTCCCAGGGCCGCATCGCCACCGTCGCGTCCGGCGACGTCGCGGTGGTGCTCGCCGACGTCTTCGGCGAGCCCGTGGAGCGCCTCGGGGCGGCGGCGCGCGACGACCTCCGCGCGCACGAGCTGCTCCGCTTCGTGCTCTCGCGACCGTATTTCGACCTGCGCCGCGCGCTGGGGCTCGAAGGCTGATCATGAGCGACGACGACAAGCTCCCCGATCTCGGCGACCTCGACTGGGACTCCGCGCTCGACGAGTGGGAGAAGAACACGTTCGTCCCCGAGATCGCGCGCGACGCCGAGAAGGCCGAGGCCGAGAGCGCGGCGCGAGCGGAAGCGGCGCTCGGGACGCTCGGGAAGACGACCGAGAACCCCGCCGCCGAGCCGCTGCCGCCGGCTTCGGGCCGCGGCTCGCTCCGCAATGCGTCCGGCGAAGGCACCGTCATCGCGCCGGTCCCGCGCGAGCTCCGTAACGAGCCCCGCCGGTCGAGCACGATCCCGCCGATCGCGCCCCTTCCTCCGCCCCCTCGCACCGCCAGCCCGTCGGCTGCTCCCCCGCCGAGCCGCGCCGCGCGGGGCGGCCTCGGACAGCTCTTCTCGAAGGGCGGGTCGGTCCCGCCGCCGCGCGGAGGGTCGCGTCCGCCGGGGCCCACCCCGCCGCCCCGGCCGGTGCGCCCGAGCACCTCGTCGTACCCGCCCGAGGGCGCCCCGCGCGAGCCGCAGGACGAGGCCCTCGCGAGCACCGGCGAGAGCGAGCTCGCGGCGCTCGGGCGTCCCGGCGCGCTCTCGGGCTTCCCTCCCGAAGGCCAGACCGGCAAGACGCGCCAGCTCGCGCGGCCGAGCAACTTCCTCGACGACACCTACCGCGACGACGGCAGCCCCGACGGCGAGGACGAAGCGACGCGGGTGGGCCCCGGGCTCCACGACGCGGTGCGCGACGAAGAGCGCCGCCGGCACGAGCCGGGCGGCCTCAGCTACAGCGACGCGGTGACCGTCGCGGCGCGTGACGGCGAGGTCGAGGCGCTCGGGACGGGCGACCGGAGCATCTTCGACGTCGGTGAGCCGGAGCCGCCGCCCCGTGCGGAGATGGGCTCGCTCTCCGACGCGGACACGGCAACCCGCCACCCCGGCGACGTGGCTCCCGTGGAGCAGGCGCGCGAGGCGCGCGACGCGCTCCGTCCCTCCGGCGCGGAGGCCGACGACGCGCCGACGTTCTCGCGGGCGTCACCGTCCGCCGTGCCGCTGACCGGCGGCGCCGAGGGCGCGCTGCCCGACGCGCGGTTCCGTGAACCCGTCGCCACGCAGGACCCTCCGGCCGTGGCGCCTCCGCCTGCCGAGGACGTCCCGTCGCGCTGGCTCGACGGCCCGACCACGACCGCCTACCGCCAGCGTGCAGGGTGGCTCGAGGAGGAGGCGCGCGCCATCATCGATGACACGGAGCGAGCGCGCGCGCTGCTCGGCGTGAGCGAGCTGCTCGCCCTGGTCGGCGACGCGATGGATGCCGTGGCCCTCGCGACCGAGGCCCGCGACCTCGCGCCCGATCTCGCGCTCGCCTGGCGTCAGGCGCGCCAGCTCATGAACCCCGACGCGGGCTATGAGGCGCGTGTCGAGGCGCTCGACGCCGAGGCCGCCGCGTCGCCGACGCCCGCCGCCCGCGCGCATGCGATGCTCGTCGCCGCCGACGAGCTGCGCATCCATGGCGACGGCGACGCCGCCGTCCAGCGCTGGCTCTCGGCCTCGCGGCTCGATCCTGCGGACATGCGCGCCCCGGCGGCGCGCGCGGCGCTCGCGCTCTCGCAGGACCAGCACACGGGGGCGGGCACCGACCTCGCCGAGAACTCCGAGCTCATCGCGCTCGACCGCGCGATGGCGATTGCTCTCAAGCTCCGGGGCGCGCCGCGTCCGAGCACCGATCCCGATCTCGTGAGCGTGAACGACGCGCTCCGTCGCGCGCGTCAGGCGCTCGCCGCCTCCGACGTGGTCACCGCCGCGCAGGCGCTCGCCGAGGTGGCGTCCGAGCCCGCGCTCGCGAAGGGCGCGCTGTGGCTCTCGGCGGCGCTCGGCGCGACGCACATCGCGGGCCGCCGGGCTTCGGCCAAGGCGCTCCGCTCGCTCGCGAACGACGGCGAGCCGCTCGCGCGCCGCCAGCTCGCGGCGCGCGGCATCGAGCTCGGCGATCCCGAGCTCGTGACCGCGGCGCTCGCCGGCGACGACGAGGCCTTCACCGCGCAGGACCGCTCCGTCCTCCTCGCGCTCGCCGGTCAGGACGCCGCCGAGGCGCTTCCGCTGCTCGACGCACGCGACGATCTCGCGCCGCTCCTCGACGCGCTCGCCTCGCTCGAGGCCCCCGCGGACGAGGCGGCCGCGCAAGGCCGCGCGCGGCGGGTCGCCGGGCGGGAGGAGCACGCGGCCCTGGCGGCGCTCGGTCGTCTGCTCGCGGCGCGCACGTCCGTCGCGTCGATCGACGCTGCGCTCGCGGCGGTGCGCGCGCCCCGCGGAGCCTCGGCGGCAGGCGTGGCGCTCGAGGTCGCGGTGACGACCGCACGCTGGGACGAGGTGAGCGAGGCGCTCGGGACCCTCGCCGTGGACGACGAGCCCGGCGCCTCGAGCCGGCGTCACGTGGCGGCGGCGCTCGTCGCCGAGCGCGCCGGCAACGCCGTGGCCGCCAGGCGCGCGTGGCGGGAAGCCCTCACGGAGGGGGTGACGCACGACTCCGTTCTCCGTGCCGTCGCGAGCCTCGACAACGGCGTGGACCTGCCTGCCGAGCTCCTGCGCATCGCCGACGAGCTGCCCGAGGGCCCAGCCTCGGCCGTGCTGCGTCTCGAGGCGCTCGCACGGCGCATGTCGCCGTCGCCCGCGACGCCCGATGGCGAGAGCACGCCGGCGGCGACCGACGACGAGCAGCTCGCGCTCCTCGAACGCATCCACCGCGGCGCGCCCACGCTCGGCATCGCCGCATTCCTCGCCGAGCGCGTGGCCCGCCGGAGGGGTGACGTCGACGAGGTGCTCCGCTGGCTCCAGGAGCGCAAGGCGTTCACGAACGACGCGCTCGAGATGGCCCTCGACGCGGTCCGCGAGGCGCTGCTCGTGGCCGACCGCGATCCGGAGCTCGCGAGCGCCCGTCTCGAGGAGGCGCACCGCGCGCGACCCGAGGACGTCGCGCTCCGCGAGCTCCACGAGCGCCTCGCCACCGAGCCCCTCACCGACCGCGCCGCATGGCGGGAGGCGCAGGCTGCGCGCGTCACCGGCGCACCCCGGGCGATGCTGCTGACGGAGGCCGCCCTCGAGCACGAGATCCTCGGCGACGCGCCGGCCGCGCTCCGGGCGGCGCAGCAAGCGCGGGAAGCCGGCGACCAGGGGCTTTCCCGCCCGATCGAGGCGCGCGCCGTGCTCGAGACGGGCGCCACGGAGACGCTCACGAGCGAGCTGATGACGCTCGCCAGGGAGACCGGGAGCGTCGACGTTCGCCGTCGCACCTACGAGCGCCTCGCGGAGCTCGACGAGGTCGGTCGCAAGGACGCCGCCGCGGCCCTGATGTGGCACCGCACGATCCTCGAGGAGTCGCCGGAGCACCTCCCGAGCCTCCGCTACGTCGAGCACGCGCTCGTCGGTCAGGGGCGCGATGCCGATCTCGAGCCCGTGTTCGAGGCGATCGCGCGCACCCTCGCAGGCGTGGCGCCGGGCGAGGTCGCCGGTCACGCGCAGCTCGCGACGCGGCTCCGCACCCGGGCGCCCGGCGGCTGGGAGGGCACCGGCGCGATGGCGAAGCTCGCCGCCACGCAGAAGGAGCCCTCGCTCTGGGGCCTGCGGGCGCTCAACGCGCACGCGAGGGCCGCGAAGGACGAGCAGGGGATCCTCGACACGACGCTCGCCCTCCTCGAGCGCACCCAGCGTCCCCCGGAGCGTTCCGCGCTCCTGCTCCGCGCGAGCGAGGCCGCGGCCCGGCGCGAGCAGGTCGCCGATGCGCGCGCGTACCTCGAGCAGGCAGCCGCCGAGGACCCGGGTGACGTCGTCACGTGGGGGTTCCTCGCGGAGGTCCGCGAGCGTGCCGGCGAGACGCGCGGCGCCGCCGATGCCTGCGAGAGCCTCGCGCGCACGAGCGCGGTGCCCGACCACCAGCTGCTCGCCTGGTACGACGCGGCGCGCATCTGGCTCGACGAGGTCGACGAGGTCGAGCGCGGCATGAGCGCGCTCGAGCACTGCGCCGAGATCGACGTCACCCACGCCGACGTCTTCGAGCGTCTCTCGAGCCTCTACACCGAGCGGCGTCTCGACGCGGAGCTCGCGCGCCTGCTCGAGAAGCGCCTCGAGGCCGAGACCGACGAGGGCGAGCGCGTGGCGTACCAGGTCGAGCTGGCGCGCGCACTCGCGGACATGGGCGACATCGCACGCGCGCGGGCCTCGCTCGAGGGCGCGCTCGCACACCGGCCCGACCACACGACGGCGCTCGCCGCGATGGCCGCGCTCTGCTCGCGCGAGGGCGACTGGGCCGGCGCCGAGCAGGCCTACGTGCGCCTCGCGCGGCTCCTCGTCGTGCCCGCCGAGCAGCGCGAGGTCTACGAGAAGCTCGGCGAGATCTACGGCACCCACACCGGCAACCTGTCGCGCGCCGAGGTCGCCTACCGCGAGGTCCTGAAGCGCGCTCCGGCCGATCTGCCCACCTTGGAGAAGCTCGTCGACCTCTACAAGCGCCAGGGCGACCTCGAGCGCGCGGTCGAGACGCAGACGCAGCTCGTCGCCGCCTCGAACGACCCGGCCGCGCGTCTCCAGCGGCTCATCGAGCTGGCGGCGATCCACGAGGCGACCGCGCGTGACGTGCGGCGGTCCGAGCAGGTGCTCGAGTCGGCGCGGCGCGAGTTCCCGACCTCGGTGGTCGCCCTCCGCGCGATGGCGGAGTTCTACGCGCGGCAGCGGCAGATGCCGGCGATGCAGATCCTGCTCGACCGCGCGGCGAGCGACGCGCGCCGGTCGTTCGCGGCCGGCCGCTTCGTCACCTCCCTCTTCGAGGTCCTCCACGCGGCCTACGAGCTGCGCGGGCGCAAGGACGCGGCCCGGGTCGTCGCCGCGACGCTCGCGGCGGTCGAGGGTCAGCCCGCCTCGCTCATCGGCGGCGAGGCGCGCGCCATCGACCCGCGGCTCGACGATCTCCTCGCTCCCGAGCTCATCGGCCCGGCGCTCCGCGCGCTCTTCCACCGCGCCGGGGACTCGCTCGACGCGGCCTCCCCGCTCGATCTCCGGGCGCTCCGGGCGCAGCCGCTCGTGCCTGGCACGCCGCTCGGCACCGTCATCGGGGCGGTCGCGACCGTGGTGGGCCTGGGCGCCCTGCAGATCATCGTCTCCCCTGCCCTCGGGCGCGTGGCGCTCCCGCTCGGCAGCAATCCGCCCGCGCTGCTCGTCGGCGAGGGGCTCATGCACGTCCCGAACGAGGCGGCACGCACCTTCGTCGTCGTGCGCGCCCTCAAGATGATCCTCGCCCGCGGCTCGTCGCTCCTCCGCGGGGACAAGGCCGACGTCCCGGTGCTCCTGAGCGCGCTCTTCACCGCCTTCAATCCGAGCTTCAGCCCGCCCGGCGTCGACGGCCGCCGCGTCGCGGAGCTCTCGCGCAAGTTGCTTCCGCTCCTGCCGCGTAACCTCGACCCGACGACCTCGGTCATCGCGCTCGAGGCCGCGGGCACGCTCGGGAACGACACTCCACAGATCGGCCATGCCGGTCACGCGTGGGCCAATCGCGTGGCGCTGCTGGCGGTGGGCGACCCCAACGCCGCGCTCGACGCCATCGCCTGGTCACGCGGTGAAGAGGCGGCGCCGCGCGGCGCGGAGGAACGCGCCGGCTGGATCGCGCGCACCCCGGAGGCGCGCGAACTCATGACGTTCAGCGTGAGCGAGGCCTACGCAGAGGCCCGGATCCGCCTCGGCCTCGAACGCTGATGAGTCTTTTCGCTTCTAGAGCTTGCTGCGTCGCGTAACGCTCGCTAAAAGGCGAAACCCCTATGCAGCTCCGAAACGTGGCCATTGTCGCCCACGTCGACCACGGCAAGACCACGCTCGTCGACCACATGCTCAAGCAGGCCGGTACGTTCCGCGAGAACGAAGCCGTCGCCGATCGCGTCATGGACTCGAATGACCTCGAGCGTGAACGCGGTATCACCATCCTCGCCAAGAACACGAGCGTCCGCTGGAAGGACAAGACGGGCGAGATCGTCAAGATCAACGTCGTCGACACCCCAGGCCACGCCGACTTCGGCGGCGAGGTCGAGCGCACGCTGATGATGGCCGACGCCGCCATCCTCCTCGTCGACGCGGCCGAGGGTCCCCTCCCGCAGACGCGGTTCGTCCTGAAGAAGTGCGTCGATCTCGGGTTCCCCGTCATCGTCGTCATCAACAAGATCGACCGGCAGGACGCGCGCCCCGAAGAGGTGCTGAACGAGATCTTCGACCTCTTCATCGACCTCGAGGCGAGCGACACGCAGATGGACTTCCCGGTCCTCTACGCGATCGGCCGCGAGGGCATCGCGAAGAACAACCTCGCCGACGAGGGGACGTCCCTCCGTCCGCTGTTCGAGACGATCCTCGAGCGCGTCCCCGCGCCGAAGGGTGACCCGGCCGGGCCGCTCCAGATCGTCATCAACAACATCGACCACGACGACTACGTCGGGCGTCTCGCCATCGGCCGCGTCGCGTCGGGCACCATCAAGGCGAACCAGGCCGTCGGCGTGCTGAAGGAGAAGACCCGGAACAAGGCGGCCATCAAGGTCCTCACCACGTTCGAGGGCCTGAAGCGCACCGTCACGCAGGAGGCGCAGGCCGGCGAGATCATCGCGATCGCCGGCATCGAGGAGATCGACGTCGGCGACTCCATCGTCGACCTCTCGGAAGGCTGGGAAGGCCGCGCGCTGCCCCGCATCATCGTCGAGCAGCCGACGATCAAGATGCGCATCGGCGTCAACACCTCGCCGCTCGCCGGCAAGAGCAAGGCGTCCAAGTACCTGACGAGCCGTCAGCTCCGCGAGCGCCTCATGCGGGAGGTCCGCAAGAACCTCGCGCTCCGCTTCGAGGACACCGAGTCGCCCGACACGTTCACCGTGCTCGGCCGTGGTGAGCTCCAGCTCGCCGTGCTCGTCGAGACGATGCGCCGCGAAGGCTACGAGATGCAGCTCGGCAACCCCGAGGTCGTCACCAAGAACGAGAACGGCGTCGACTTCGAGCCGTACGAGCTCGTCGTCGTCGACGTCCCCGACGCGTACATCGGCGTCGCGACGGAGCGGCTCGCCGCGCGGCGCGGGCGCATGACCAAGATGGCGAACCACGGCCACGGCCGCGCGCGCCTCGAGTTCCGCATCCCGAGCCGCGGGCTCATCGGCTTCCGCGGCGAGTTCCTCACGTCGACGCGCGGCACCGGCCTCCTCACGACGCTGTTCGACGGCTGGGAGCCGTGGGGCGGCGTCATGGCGAAGCGCCAGCTCGGCGCCATCGTCTCGGACCGCCTGGGCGTCGCGACGCCGTACGCGATGAACCACCTCCAGGCGCGCGGCGAGTTCTTCATCAAGCCGGGCGAGACCGTCTACGAGGGCATGATCGTCGGCGAGCACAACCGCCCGAGCGACGCCGACGTGAACTTCGTCCGCGAGAAGAAGCAGACGAACGTGCGTAACCACGGCAAGGACGAGAACGTCGCCCTCGCCGTCCCGCGCGTCCTCACGATCGAGACGGCGATGGAGTGGATCGACGCGGACGAGCTCGTCGAGGTCACCCCCGACGCCATCCGCGTCCGCAAGCAGATCCTCCAGTGCAACCGCCGCCCCAAGCGTGCAGACGCGATCGAGGAAGCCGCGGGCAACGGCCGCACGGGCGCGGACGCGGAAGCCTGACCTACGCAAGTTCGAGGAAAGCGCCACTGCCGGAAACGGCAGTGGCGCTTCTCGTTTTTGTGGCCACGGCCGCCTCGGGCGACCCCCAACCCCGCGTGGCGCCTTGGCGCCTTGGCGCCTTGGCGCTTTCTCGCGGCTTACAACGCCGCAGCCCGAGCGCGGCGCCGCTTCCACACATGCAGCAACGACGGGAGCACCAGCATCGCGCACACGATGCACGTGATCTCGCCGCTCGCCGCGAGCCGCCCGAACGACTGCAGCGCCTGGTTGTCCGCGAACAGCAGCGACCCGTACCCGATCACCGTCGTGTAACTGCAGAGGAGCACCGCCCCGCCGCTCCGGCGGACCGCCAGCGTGACGTTCCCCCCGAGGAGCCGCGTGCGGTCGAAGATGTTGAACGGATACTCGCAGCCGATCCCGAACGTGATGGGCAGCGCGATGAAGTTCAGGAAGTTGAGCTTGAGGTCGGTCCACGCCGCGCCGCCCACCATCCAGATGACGCCCGTGATGAGCGACAGGAGGACCGCGATCGCGCCCCGCTTCGTGCCGGTGGCGATGATGACGACCACCGCCACCGCGGCCAGGGACGCGAAGCTCGCGAGCGGTCCGTCCCGCTCCATCGACCGGATCATCTCGGCGAAGATCGTGGAGCGCGACGCCGTCTTCACCACGGTCCCGTCCGGCAACGTCACGTTGTCGGTGGTCTTCGCGATGCGCAGCAGGTTGTGCCCGTCCGAGAACGAGAGATCGATGAACTTCACGTAGAACACGGTGCCGATCGTGCCGTTCTTCTCCTCGAACCGGCGCCGGAGGAGCGCCGGGATGTCCTTCGGCTCGATGACCTTCAGCGCCTCGGGCGGACGCATCTCCTCGAGCTTCTTGCGCTCGTCCGGGCTCATGTCGAACATGACGCGCTCGGTGAGGCGGTCGCGGATCCGCTCGAGCACGTCGAGCTTGGCCTGCTGCTCCTCGCGCGTGCCGGGCATCAGATCCGCGATCGTGCTGACCTCGTCGACGAGCTTTCCCTGCGGGTCCTTCGCGTCGTTCGCGAGGATCTGCGCCTTCACCGCCGGAACCTGCTCGGGCGTCGTCGCCAGCATGCGGGCGCCCGCGATGTTCATCTTGCCGCCGAAGACCTTCTCGGCCTTCGAGGACCAGGCGCCGGCGCCGCTGCCCGTCTTGGAGCTGCTCGAGCCGAGGTGCGCGAAGTTGTACTCCCAGGGGTCGCGCAGGAAGGACGGCACCTTCACGAGCGCGACGAGGGTGATGACCGCGGCGAGCCCGAGGAAGATCCACGGGCGGCGCTCCGTCGCGCGCGCCGTCGCCTTGATGAGCGGTCCGCTCGTCCCGGTCGAGTCCACGTTCGTGAACAGCCAGGAGAGCGCCTTGTGGTCGAGGACGCGGTTACGCCGCACGAGGAAGCGCGCCACGCCCGGCCGCTCCCGCATGCGCTCGACGACCGTGACGATCGCCGGCACGAGCGGGATGATGGAGAGCCACACCAGCAGCATCCCCACGAACCCGATCATGCCGAACTGGCTGAACCCGCGAAAGCGCGTGATGACGAGCGACCCGTAGGCGATGCCCGCGACGCTGGCGCCGACGAGCTCGGCCCGGAAGGCGTTCCACACCGCGGCCTTCTTCGCCTCGTCCGGCGTCATCCCGCGGGCCACGAACTCGCGGTAGCGGCTGAGGAGCACCACCGGGTAGTTGATGCCGTTGCCCAGGATGATGGCGCCGAGGAACGCGCCCGAGGTGTTGACGTACCCGAATGTCGCCGTGGCGAACGAGTATGCGCAGGCGATCCCCACCGAGGTCGGGAAGAGCATCACCGCGAGCGCCGAGAACGAGCGGAAGAACGCGAAGACGCCGAGCAGGATGAGCACCGTCGCGATGCCGGTCGCGTAGGCCGCCTCGCTGACGATCGAGTCCTTCTCCGCGATCGCGTTCGGGATGTCGCCCGCGTAGCCGACCTCCATCTGCGGGTGGTACCCGGCGGGCCGCAGCTCCTTGACGAGATGGTCGACGTCGGCGAGCAGGAGATCGCCGCCCTTGTCACCGGTGCCGGTCGTCGGGGACACGATGCGGATGCCGAGCATGGTGCCGTCGGCGGTCGCGAAGTAGCCCGTGGGGAAGTCGTCGTTCTTGTGCGCCTTCTTCTCCCAGCGGTCGTGGAACTCGTCCATGCCGAGGCTGGACTTCTTCTCGGGGCCGCCGGCCTTCGCGGCGCCCTTGGCCGCGCCGTCGTCCTCCTCGAGGTCCGACACGAGGCCGCTCTTCATGGCGATCTGGTGATCGAGCGTGTTGTCGGCGTTCTCGAGGTCGGCGAGATCCGCGTAGAGCCACTTGTTCTGCTCGAAGAAGGAGCGGACCTCCTTCGTTCCCGACTCGACGTACGAGATGAGCTCCGGGCCGCAGCGCGTCGCGCAGGTCGGTCCGTGCTTCTTGCCGGCACGGAGGTCGTCGTCGGCGGGCATGCTCCCGCACGCGTCGACGACGCACTTCTTCCGTGCGTCGGCCATCGCCTCGACGCGCCGCGCGACGTCGTCGATGAAGCGCTGGTTCGCCTCGCGGTCGGGCGACTGCACGATGATGTTGAGCGACGCCCCGCCGCCCATCCGCTTCAGCTGCTGCTCGAAGGCGATGAACCCGGGCGAGTCACGCGGCAGGAGCTCGAGAAAATCGCTCTTCAGCTCGAGGCGCGTCGTGTACTGCTTCGCGGCGAGGAGGACCCCGAGCGCGATCAGGATGACCGTCCACGGCCTCCGGATCGAGAACGTGACGATGCTCTCGACGGCGCGGCGCACCACCCCGCGTGAGCCGCCGGCGCGCTGGACGTCGCCTTCGGGATTCCCGGACCGCTGCGAGGTCGCCGCCGGATCGTCGTGCTCGGGATCCTGCTCGTGCTCGTGCTCGTTCACGGGCGCGGACCTTCGAGGCCGGCGGCGCGCACGATCTCGTTCTGGATGCGCTTGGCCTGACGCGAGCCGTCGAAGTCGCGCTCGACGCGGGCGCGCCCGGCCTTTCCCTGGCGCACGCGGAGCTCGGGATCACGCAGGTACCGCAGCATCTGGGCGGCGAGCCCGTCGACGTCGGGCGGCACCCCGCGGACGAGGCTCCCGGTCGTTCCGTCCTTCAGCATCTCGGCGACCCCGCCCACGTCGAACGCGATGACGGGCTTGCCGAGCGCCATGCCTTCGATGACCGCGCGCGGAAGCGGGTCCGGGTACACGCTCGGCACGATCGCGACGTCGAAGTCCGCGACGTACGGCTTCACGTCGTTCTGGAACCCGAGGAACGAGAAGCGGCTCGTGATCCCGAGCTCGCTGGCGAGCGCGCGGCACTCGGCCAGGTGGTCGGGCCGGATGTCCTCGGGCGTGTCGCCGAGGACCGCGAAGTGCACGCGCGCGCGCTCGGCGTCGGTCATCTGGTCGAGCGCCTTCTTCGCGGCGCGCACCATCTCGATGTACCCCTTGCGCGGGAGGATGCGCCCCTGGCTCCCGAACACCACCGTGTCGGCGGAGAGGCCGAGCTCCTGGCGCAGACGAGGCGTGACGCCCTGCATGTCGAACTCGGCGGTATCGAGCGCGTTGTGGATGACCCGCACCTTCTCCGGGCAATGCGGGAAGAGCGCAGCCGAGGCCTTCGACACGCAGATGATGCGCTTCACCCCGGGCGACGCGGCCAGCCGATCGTGGACTCCATGGATCGCCTTGCCGGGGAGCGAGGTGTAGCGGACGTGCCAGATCGCGGGCACGCCGGAGAGCCGCGCCAGGGCGCCGCCCGCGAAGTCGGCGTTCGTTCCGTTGCAGTACACGAGGTCGAACATGCCGCGCTTGATGACGCTGGTGAGGCGCGCCATCGCCATCGTCGCGCGCACCACGTTGCCGACGGCGCGGACGCCCTTCACGGGCAACGACGCGTCGAAGTCGTCGCGCATCATCGGCCGGTTCCACGGCTCGATCGGGTTCTCGACGAGGTCGTTCTCGAACAGCAGATCCTCGGTGACGCCGCGCGACGCGTAGAGCTCGCTGATCACGCCCTCGCGGGGCAGCACGACCGCGCGATGGACCACCGCCGGATCGAGGAAGCGGAGGATGTAGAAGAGGCTGCGTCCCGGGCCGCCGTTGCGGGCCGTGTCGTTGATGAACAGGACGCGGACCTTGCGGCGGGCAGAAACGATCTCGTCGGGGGCCTCACCGTCCATGGCGCCGTCACGTACACCAGGCGGCGGCCCACGGCAAAGGCGGATCAGCCCGCGGCCTCAGCGGTGCGGCGGCGGCCACACGCGGTCGCCACGCAGCACGCCTTCGCTCGCGCGGATCCGGGTGAACGTCTCGCGCAGGGCGGTCACCTCCGCCGCACGGGCCGGCTCTGCGGCGAGGTCGTGCTCCTCTTCGGGATCGGCCGCGAGGTCGTAGAGGTGCTCCTGCTCGGCCGACTCCTGGCGTACGAGCTTGAGGGGCCAGCGGATCGCCGCGAGGTGCACGCCGTCGTAGGGCTGCACGCAGGGCACCGGCGGCGGGCTGCCCCCGCGAGCCACGAGTGACGTGCCGACGAAATGCGTGGCCGTCCGGATCTGCAGGAGGTCGAGCAGCGTGGGGGCGATGTCGATCTGCGAGGCCGCGCGCGAGCTCACCACCTCGGGCGCCACGTGCCCGGGCCAGCGCAGCGCGAATGCCGACCGGAACGCCTCGTCGAACGAGCCGAGCCCGTTGAAGTGGATGCCGTGCTCGTCGGCCGGAAAGCTGTGATCGCTGACGAGCACCACGATGGCGTCCCGGAACGCGGGACGCCGCTCGAGCTCCTCGTAGAAGGTGCGTAGCCAGCCGTCGGAGCGGCGCAGGGACGCCACGTAGTTGCGCTGGTACTTCGTCGGGTACCCGGGGTCGGGCACGTGGCCGGGGAACTTGTCGAACGGGTAGTGGTTCGAGGCGTTCGCGAGGACCGCGAGCTGCGGAACGCCGGGCGCGCTCGCCACCTTGGCGTCGAGGCGGTCGAAGAAGCGGCGGTAGAAGACGTCGTCCTGGACGCCGACGCCCCACAGCGCCGGCTCGGGATGCTCGGCGCGCGGCGGGGCGAAGCCGACGTCGTCGAAGCCGGCCCGCGAGAGCCAGACGTTCGCGCCGTCGAAGAACGGCTCGTCGGTCGCGGAGGTGAAGGACGTCGCGTACCCGTGCTCCTTCAAGACCTCGGGCAGGCAGTGGAGACGCGTCCCGGGAAGGTCGGTGAGCTCCTTGCCGTGGATGAGCGGGAGGAGCGAGCAGAGGGTCGTGAAGTGGCCGCGGCTGCTCTGCACCGAGTTGCCGTAGAAGTGCTCGAACGTGAGCCCCTCGCGCCGCCTTGCGTCGAACACCGGGGTGATGGGGATGCCATCGGGCCGGGTGGTCCCCGTGTAGCGGCCGCTCCACGACTCCAGGAAGAGCAGGATGACATGGGGTCGGGGCGCCGCGCTGCCCGCGAGGGCGCGTCCCTCGCTGCTCGGGACGCTCTCGTGCACGAACGGGTAGCTCGCGTCACCCAGCGCGGCCGAGGCGGCCCGCGCCTCGACGTGGAAGCGGAGCGCCGAGGTGGCGAACCCGGTGAGCGATTCGTGGGTGCTGATCCGGAGGAGCGGCACGCCCGCGAGGAGCACCAGCGCGCCGGCGACGACCAGGTGGCGGAGCGCCCGCGGCGCCGCGAACGGCTGCGCCGGCCAGCGCGCGATGGCGAGGAGCCCGAGGCCGAGCGGCGCGAGCAACATCGCCGGCACCTCCCACGGACGCACGTTGGCGGCGACGATCCGCCGACCGAGCGGCGTGAGCAGCTCCTTCGCGTTCTCGTGGGCGAAGCCGTAGTCGAACGATCCCGCCGTCTCGTAGCGGGCGAAGTTCACGAGGACGAAGAGCGTGTAGACGATGGCCGTGAGGCGGAATCGCCAGCGCGCGTCGCGCACCCCGGCATGGATCCCGCCGAAGAGCGCGAGCAGCTCGAGGTACGTGAGAACTACACGGATCTCCTCGTGCGACCGCGCGCGGTCGTATCCGTCACTCGCGTAGAGGGCGAGGAGGAAGAACGTCTGCGCGGCCGCGGCCACCCAGAAGCTCGTGGGAACGGCGCGCCGTGCTCGCCCTGGCCAGCTCCCCATGCCCCTCATCCCCATCGGCGATGGTGTTTCATAGGATGTCAGCTCGGGCATGGCAAACGCGCGAGCGACGAAGGACGCCGAATTGCGGCGTGGCCCGAACCCGCATACGACATGGCACGTGAATCCGCTCGCCTGGGTACGCGCCGAGATCCTGCACTTTGCATGGCAGAAGGGCATGTACGTGCCGCCGGACCGCCGCGTCCTCCAGCGCGACATCCTCGGAGCGCTGGCCCGGGATCCCGCCGTGGAGAGCGTGCTCTTCGTCGGAGTCCAGTGGTACACGGCGCGGTACCCCGAGAGCTTCGCGGGCAAGACGTTCGCCACCATCGATCCCTCGCCCGCCGTCGCGCGTCACGGAGGAAGCCCGCACGCCGTGGGTCAGGTCCAGGACCTCGCGCAGCACTTCCCTGGCCAGATGTTCGACGCCATCGTGATGAGCGGCGTCATCGGCTTCGGGCTGGACGATCCGGACCAGGTGGACCGCGCCCTCGCGGCGTGCGCCGGCGCGCTCCGTCCCGGCGGCCTCCTCGTCCTCGGCATCAACGAGCGGAAGCCGACGCACGTGGATCCCCGGTCCAGGCCGGCGGCGGAGGCCTTCGAGGACGCTTCGTTCGGGTCCCTCGGCGCCCGGATCGACGTGGCGCTCCCCTTCCGCGAGAAGCGTCACACGTTCGTGTTCTGGCGGAAGAAGAAGGGCGCGTGAGCGCCTAGCGCGCGGCCGACGCCGCGGCGCGCCTGAAGAGCCACCAGCCGCCGACGTGCTCGGCGAGCACGAGGCCCTCCGGCGTGTAGGGCTGCGCGGAGCTCGGGCGCGTGCGCATGAGCACGAACTCCCAGTCCTCGAGGTGGTAGGCGGGCCAATCGATCACCTTGAGATCGCTCTCGCTGTACGTCTCGGGAAGGCGGAGCGACGGGTTCTGCGGCGTCGGGTAGAGCGCCGAGCCCTGGTGGAACCACACGTCGCTCACCACCACCGGCCGGTCGGCGAGCACCAGCTTGTCGTAATGGATGAACGGGTGGCCCGTGAAGATCCGGCTGTTCGGCTCGACCGGGAGGTTGAGGAGCGTGGCGCCCGAGGGAACGCGGTCGAGGACCTCGCGGTAGCCGCGCGCCTCCTCCTGGAAGAAGTACGACGCGACGAGGGCGACCGTCGCGAGCGCCGCGGCGGATGCCGGGATGCCGAGCTCCGCGATGCGCCGGAGCTGCCGCGGCAGCGCCGCGGGCTGGACGCCGAGGAGGGCGAGCATCAGCACGATGGGGAGGAGCCGCCCGTCGACGAACCCGAACCAGCCGATGGCGTGCGGGAGCACGAGGAAGAGAACGAAGAGCGCGCTCGCCGCGGCGTACAGGGCCCGCGCGTGCCGCTCGGCGGCGGGGATGGTGCCGAGGTCGACCCGCCCCGCGGTCCGCAGCGACGCGGCGCGCGTGGTCTGCCGGAGCGCGCGCACCGTGTAGAACGTCGAGGTCCCGGCGAGCGCCCACAAGCAGAGCCCGATGAGCGTGTCGACGCCGCTGCGGGTCATCAGCGTGGGCGTGATGAGGAGACCGAGCTTCGCGTACGGGCCCTGGAACACCGGAACCAGCGGCGGGATGACCGGTACCGAGCCGGCGGGCGTCGTCGCTCCGCGCTCGAGCCAGGCCACGTAGGCGGCGAGCGCGAGGGCCGGCACGAGCGCCCGCAGGCGCCACAGGCGCGACGGACGCCAGCCGAAGCAGATCGCCGACAGGCCGGCGCACAGGAGGAAGAGGACGAACGCGTGACCGTGCGCGACGAAGATGAGCGGCGCGAAGGCGGCCATCACGAGCTCGCGGCGACCGAGGTCGGCGGCGCGCTCGTCGGCGGCGATCATGAGCTCGAGCCACATCGTGAAGCCGAGCATCATCACCGCCACGCCGAGCAGGTAGCTCGCGAACCCCATCAGGGTCATGAACCCGAACGAGAGCGTGAGCCCGAGGAACCCGTAGAGCGGGGTCCGGTCGTGCATGAGGCGCCGGCGCGCGAACAGCATCACCGCAGGGGTCGCGACGATCGGCAGCGTGGCGAGCGCGCGCACCGCGCCGACCGGACCGATGACGCGCACGAACGCCTCGCCCAGGAACCGGAACACCGAGTACGGGCCGATGTGCGGGGCGAGCACGAAGAACCGCGACTCGAACCCCGTCGTCCCGAAGCGGTGGCGCATCGCGATGAGCCCCGCGTGCGCCGGCAGATCCTGGAACGGGAGGGCCTCGAAGACCCAGAAGACGAGGACCGCGAGGAGGCCGACCACACCGAGGCCGATCCACGCCGCGGCGGCAGCGCGGGAATCGGGAGCCGAAACCGGAGCAGCAGCGGTCCGGCCCGCGACGCCCGAGACGCCTGGGGTGCCCGCAGCCTCGTCCGCGTCGGAGGGGTCGGTCACATGCGTCGTCATCGAGGGCGCCCGGTGCCCTCCCTTATGGCGCTTTCTCGCGGCCGACGCCAGTGTGCGGCTCGTTCACAGCGGCCGGATCCGGCGCAATTTCCGCGGCTGCGGCCGGAGCGGCGGCACGCGTTTGCATGAGAACCGGCGTTCGCGGTAGGAAGTGACGCGATGAGCCGCGCGTACCTCTGCGTGTCCATCGACACCGAATGCGACAAGGGCAAGGGGTGGCGGGTCCGCCGCCCCCTCGCCTACGAGGGCATCTCGGACGGCGTCGAGCAGCGCCTGCATCCGCTCTTCGTTCGGTACGGCGCGAAGCCGACCTACCTGCTCTCGCCGGAGGTGATGCGGGACGAGGCGAGCGTCGAGACGTTCCGACGCATCGCGGCAGGCAGCGAGCTCGGGACGCACCTCCACGGGGAGCTCGCCGAGCCGGACGCGCGCGAGCCCGACGTGACCTCCGAGTTCCAGCGCGACTACCCCCCGGCGCTCGAGCGGCAGAAGCTCACGTACCTGACCGACCTCTTCATCCGCGCCTTCAATCACCAGCCGCAATCCTTCCGCGCCGGCCGGTTCGGCATCGGCCCGGCGACGATCGGGATCCTCGAGTCGCTCGGCTACGCCGTCGAGTCGAGCGTCACGCCGCACATGGACTGGACGAGCGCCGGCGCGCCGGGCCTCACGTTCAAGAACGCGCCGTCGCAGCCGTACCGGCCCGATCCCGCCTCGCCTGGCGAGGTCGGCACCTCCTCGCTGCTCGAGGTGCCGGTCACGATCCGTCGCCGGTTCGTCAATGCCCTGCCCGGCATCGGGGCGCACGTCGAGCCGCGCTGGCTCCGCCCGACGCGCGGCACGGAGCGAGGTCTCGTGCGCGTCGCCGAGGACGAGATCGCCGCCGCCCGCCGCGCATCTCCGGACCGGCCCGTCATCCTCAACGCGATGTTCCACAACGTGGAGGTCGTCCCGCACCTCAGCCCGTACGCCGCGAACGAGGAGCAAGCGCGCGGCATCCTCGATCGCCTGCGCGCGCTCCTCTCGTTCGCGCATCGCGAGGGGATCGCGGTGGTCGGCCTCGGGGACGTGCCGGGGATCCTCGCCGCGTGACCGAGCCCTCTCCGGACGGGGCGCTGCCGCTCGCTCCGGAGCCCCAGAGGCGCTCGATCGCGCGCACCACCCTGCTGGTGCTGCCGGCGCTGCTCGTCTTCCGCGCCGGCGAATTGCTCCTCCCGCTGCTGCTCGCCTTCTGGTTCGGGCGGTCGTCGGCGATGGACGTCTACGTCTTCGCCTGGGCGGTCTTCTCGTTCGCGGGCTCGATGGTCTTCAGCGCGTTCAAGGACTCGCCCCTCGTGCCGGTGCTCGCCGAGGAGCGACTCCGCCGTCCCGCCGCCGTGCCTCGCCTGCTCGGGACGGTGCTCGCGCACACCTGGGTGGTGGGCGGCGCGGTGGCGGTGCTGGTCGGGCTCTTCGCGCTCGGCTGGTTCCGCCTGCGCTACGCGGGCGCCGAGCTGCGGCTCGCGCTCTGGATGGTGCTCCCGTTCACGCTCTTCCTCGTCGTGACCGCGACGCGCACGTTCTTCGGCGCGCTCCTCTCGGTGGAGCGCCACTTCGTCGTCCAGACCGCCGCGAGCGGCGTCGGCATGGCGGTGAACATCGCGGTCCTCTGGTTCTTGCACGGGCGCTACGGGGTCGTGCTCGTGCCCGTGGCGGCGCTCGCCGGCGAGCTGGTCGTGGTGGCGATCCTCGCGTGGTTCGCGCTGGGCATCGTCGGGCTCCGGCTCGACCTGAACCTCGAGCGGCCGGCGGTGCTGAAGGACGTCGCGAAGCTCATCGCCCACGAGGTCGGCGGCGGCGCGGTCACGCGCGTCAATCCCGTGGTCGACCAGCTCATGGCGGGCCTCTCCGGGATCGTCGGCGCCGGGACGATGCTGCGGTACTCGGGCGACGTCGCGATGGTGCCGACCTCGCTCCTCCAGGCGGCGCTCCTCTCGGTGCTGCTCTCGCATCTGTCGGACGATTTCGCGCGGCGGGATCTCGTGAAGTTCCGGCGAACGGTCATGAGCTCGCTCCTCGTCGTGTGCACGCTGCTCCTCGCCGCGTCCGTCGTCTTCTTCCTGCTGCGCGGGCCGATCATGCGCGGCGTCTTCCTCCACGGCGAGATGGATGCCGACGGCGTCGACCGCATGATCCGGCTCATGCCCTACCATCTCGTGGGACTTGCTCCGTTCGGCGCGCTGCTCGTCCTCGCGCGCGCCCACGTCGCCCTGAAGAACAGCGGGATCATGGTGGGCATGGGGATCCTGAACGCGGGCTGCAACGCGGTCTTCAACCTGGTCCTCCTCCGGGTGATGGGGCTCGAGGGGATCGCCCTCGCCACGTCGTTCGTGCAGCTCGCCGTCGCCATCGTGTTCTGGTTCCAGCTCGAGGCGCGGCTCCGCGTGGTCCGCGATCTCCCGGCGGAGCCCGCATGACCCGCATCGTCCATGTCGTCGTGGCGGGCGAGGTCGGGGGCGCGGAGCGGATGCTCGTCGACCTCGCCGGGCCGGCCGCGCGCGACCAGCATTCGGTGGCGCTGTTCACGCCGAGCCCGCGGCTGCGGGCGCTCTTCACGAGCAGCGGCCTCGTGGTCGATGATCGCGGCGCGGTGCGCGAGGACGCGGTGTCGTACCTCCTTCGCTCGCTCGGGCCGGGTGACGTGAGGTGGCTCGAGGACGTGCTCGTCCGGCGCAGGGCCGAGATCGTCCACGTGCACACGTTCGCCTCTCAGGTGCTCGGCACGCGGGCCGCCGCGCGCCTCGGCCTGCCGCTCGTGCGCACCGAGCACTCCACGCGCGTCTACGACGACCCGAGCTGCTGGCCGTTCTCGCGGTGGTCACTGCGCCGGGCGGCGGCGGCGGTCTGCATCAGCGAGCACGTGGCCAGAGCCGCGCGGGCGCGGGCGCCCTGGGCCACGGGCGCGCTCACGGTGGTCCCGAACGGGGTCGACACCGATCACTTCGCCGCCGCCCCGCCGCGCGCACGTGGACCCGGCGACGCGCTCCGCTTCGTTGCCCTCGGCCGCCTCGACCGGCGCAAGGGGCTCGACCGCGCGCTCGCGGCGCTCGTGCGGGTGCCAGGCGCCGAGCTGCACGTCGTGGGTGACGGCGACGAGCGCGCGGCGCTCGAGAGGCTTGCGCGCGAGCTCGGCGTGGTCTCGCGCGTGCACTTTCTCGGCTACGCGAGCGACGTGCGCGCATCCGTGGCGGCCAGCGACGCCGCGCTCTCGAGCGCGCGCGCGGAGGGCCTCGGCATCGCGCTGCTCGAGGCGATGGCGATGCAGCGCCCCGTCATCGCCCTGCCCACCGGCGGCGTGCCGGAGATCGTGACCGACGGCGAGACCGGCTGGCTCGCGCGGCCCCCCGCGCCCGGCGCGACGGAGGAGGATCTCGTGGCGGTCCTCGCGCAGCGCATGCAAGAGGCGGTCGATCTGCCGGCGGAGGTGGCCCGCCGGGGCAGCCTGGCGCGCGAGGGGGTCGTCGCGCGCTTCAGCCTGGACGCGATGAGGCGCGGCTACGAGGCGGTGTATTCCCGCCTCGCGCCGCGCCTCGTGTGAGATCGCGATCGTTCGATCAGTCGTGGCTCAGGGCAGGCCGGCGCAGCGGTTCGTGAACCGGTAGACGCCGTTCTCGACCGTGATGAAGAGCGAGCGCCGGTCGGCGCCGCCGAACGCGATGCCGGTCGGACGCTCGGTCGGGATCGCGAGGCGGCCCTGGCGCTTGCCGGCGGGGCTGAACACCTCGACGGCGCCGCCGACGAGCGTCTCGTTGGACTCGGCGACGTAGATGTTGCCGCCGACGTCGACCGCGATGCCATCGGGGATCGCCGCGAGCTGGCTCGCGGGCACGACGTTGGTGGGGGTGGAGCCGACGACGCCGTTCGCGGCGACCGGGTACGAGTCGATCCGCTTGGCGGAAGCCTTCGTGAAGGACACGTACAGCTTCGTTCCGTCGGGCGAGAGCGCGATGCCGTTCGGCTGATCCTCGCCGAAGGTCGCGATCGCCGTGGTGCCGCCGGCGTCGGCGCCGGTCTGGTAGAGCGCCTGCTGCCGGTTCAACTGGAAGCCCGGCGCGGTGAAGTAGATCTGCCCGCCCTTGCCGACGACGAGGTCGTTCGGCGTGCTGATGTCCGCGAGGAGCGGGATCGCCGGGCCCGCGCCGCCGTCGGCGATCGCGGTCTGGAAGAGCACCTGCGCGGGGTTGTTCTTGTCGGCCGCCGCGGTGACGATGAACCCGTTGCGGACGGCGTTGCCGGTCGGTCCGATGTTCGGCGCGTCCGAGCCAGCGGCGCCGGCCTGGAAGCCAGCGGTGCGCACGATCGCGGGGCTGCCGCCGTCGGGCAGCACGCGGCGAAGGCGCGGCGTCTGGAGGAACTCCGAGAAGACGAGGTAGCCGCCGCCGTCCTGGTCGATCCACTGCGGACCGTCGAGGAACTGGCCGTCCGCCGTGCCGGGGATGATCTGGACGAGCGACGAGGCGTCGGCGGTGACGCCGCCGTCCGGGGTCGCCGCGTCCGGCGAGTCGAGCAGCGGGTTGCCGAAGCACGTGACCGCGGTGCTCGCGTCGGCGTCCGCGCCGCCGTCGAGGCCGCCGCTCGTGCCGCTGGAGCCGGAGGAGCCGGAAGAACCGCTGGAGCCGCTGGAGCCGGAGGAACCGCTCGAGCCGGAGGAGCCCGACGACCCGGCGTCGTCCTCGGGGTTCGTGGTGCCGCCCCCATCGTCGCTGCTGGAACACGCGTAGGCGTAGAACGCGAAGGGAAGTGCGCTGACGAGACAGGCGATACGACGGAAGTTGTTCATGCGGGTGACCTTTCAGCCTCCGAAAAGAGAGTCCACGCGGAGCTTGATCGTTAACACTAGCACGCGCCCAGCATCCCCGCGGCGAGAGAGTCCATCAGAGCGCTGAACGCATCGTCATCGAAGTTCGAGTAGCTCGTGAGCCAATCCACGTGCCGCATATGCCTCTCGTCTGCCGTGGGGACGGGCTTCACACCGCCCACCACGGCCGCGACGGCCGCGAGATCCTCGGGCTTCGTACGCGTGGTCACGCGGCCGACCACCGATCGCCAGAGCGACGTCTGCGGATGCGAGCCCGCGTAGTGACCGAGCACGTCGAGGTGATCGCCGTACCCGGCCCACGCCACCCTTCCCCACGCCTGCGAAAGAGTCGGCACGACGCCGTCGTTGGCGCGCCCGCTCGGCCGCGTCCCGAACGCGCGTCGCAGCGTCGCCTCGTCGGCGGGCGACAGCTCCGCGGCGGAGCACGGGTAGCGTTCGTCGAAGCGCGAGGTGATCCCGTACATCGTCGTGAAGAGCGCCGAGGACACGGCGCGCCACGGTCCGCCGAGCGAGCGCGCCAGGCTTCCGGCCGTGGGAGGCGGCGCCTGCGCGACGGTGCACTGGTAGTGCACGCCCTCGCGGTCCTCGACGCCGGCGAGGAAGAGATCCATCGCCTCCGGCGTCAGCTGGATCATCGCGCCCTGGTCCTGACGGATGGCATCGAGGTACGCGCGCACCTCCTTGCTGGCGGCGGGCTCGAGGACGCCGAGCAGCGCGTCGGTCGTGCGGTCGAGGATCTTCAGCTCGACGCCGAGCGCGCGGTCGATGCGCCCGATCGCGACGACCAGCGCGCTGGCCGCGGCGAGCGGCGGCGCCCCGAGCGACAGGGCAATGAACGTGAGCGCGCTGACCCCGTAGAGCATGCGCTGCCCGCTGACCGTCGCGAAGAAGCTCGCGAGGGGCGTGCCGTAGTGGGGCGTGCTCATCGTGGTGACGCTGCGGAGCCGCGGCAGCCACGCGAGGCTCTCGCTCGACGTCGGCAGGTGCACCGAGGGCGAGGCGACGAGGCGCGCGTCGAGGCCGCCCGTCGAATGGCCGAGCAGGTGGATGGTCCCCTCCCCGTCGGAGGCCGTGTTGGCGACGAGCTCGGCGAGGCGCACCGCGCGGCGCCGGATCGAGGCTGTGGGGGAGACGTCCACGACGTGGACCTCGAGCTCGCGTCCCGCATCGGCGAACCGACGCGTGAGCGCCCGGTCGACGTGCGCGAAGTAGTCGTAGGTCGCGAGACGGCCGAAGCCGAACATGCCCGGAGAGAGGTAGAGGCGGTTCACGGGTACCGCGTCCGAGCTTCCCACGACTTCCGGCCGGGGCTGGAGTTTCACGCGGTGTGGTCGCCGAGCAACACCAGGACCTCTGATGCGGCACCTGAACGCTCGGCGCTCAAGCACTCGTGATCACCGGCGAATAGCCTTGCCGGACCACAGGTTGTGCACAGCCGAGGTAGGATAAAAAGAAGGCGGAGACGGCGTTTAGGGGTTGGCGCGCCCCGCTGGGTCAACGTATGCCCACGGGGACGTGTAGACGGTTACGCGCTCTCTGTCCCCCCGCGATCCTGCGTTCGCAGGCGCGTCGCACGACGCACCAAGGACGCCCGGGGGGTCTCATGCCGGAGGTGAGTAGTGACGAAGTTTTCCCACCCGGCTTGGCTTATCGCAGCAGCACTGATCAGCGTCTCGGCAGTCTCGGCCGCCACCCTCGGCGTCACGGGCTGCAGCCACTCCGCCGGGCTCTCCCGCGGGGCGGGGTCGCTGGCCGAACGGGTCTTCGGGACGACGTCGTCTCCCCTCTCTTCTCCGATGGCGCTCACCAACGCGAGCATCGGCGGCGCGCGCCTCGCCTTCGGGGCGACCGTCGAGGCCGACGTGCCCGTCGAGGAGCTGCTCGCCGCCGGCGACCGCCCGCTCGCGATGAACGGCCTGTGCCCGCCCGACATGGCGAGCATCGACGACAAGTTCTGCGTCGACAAGTACGAGGCTTCCCTCGTCGAGGTCATGCCGAACGGCGAGGAGCGCGCGTTCCCGTACTACCAGGGCGTCGAGGGCCACGTCGTCCGTGCCGTCAGCGAGAAGGGCGTCTACCCGCAGGGCTACATCAGCGAAAAGCAGGCGATCGAGGCCTGCGGTCGCTCGGCCAAGCGCCTCTGCAAGCCGGCGGAGTGGAAGACCGCGTGCAAGGGCCCCGAGCCGAAGAAGTTCGGCTACTCCGACCAGCGCACGCCCGGCACCTGCAACGACACGGGCAAGAGCCCGGTGGGCCTCTTCTACGGGGCGGAGGTCGCGAGCGGCACCGCCTGGCAGTGGGACAAGATGAACGATCCCCAGCTGAACCAGATGGCGGGCGGGCTCGCCGAGACGGGATCGCACGACGGCTGCACGAACGGCTACGGCGTCTACGACATGGTCGGCAACCTGCACGAGTGGGTCCTCGACCCCGAGGGCACCTTCCAGGGCGGCTACTACCTCGACGTGACGCAGAACGGCGACGGCTGCGGCTACCGGACGGACGCGCACGCGGCCTGGTACCACGACTACTCGACCGGCTTCCGCTGCTGCGCCGACGTCGCGCAGTAACGAGCGCCTCGTGTACGGCCGGGTCCTCGCGCTCCTGCTGACGTGCGCCTGCGCCTGCTCGCGCGTCGAGCCCCAACGTGACGCGGGCGCTGCGCCCGCCGCGAGCCTCGATCCCGGTCTCGCGCCCGCGCCCGTCCCCGAGGCCGGTCCGATCCGGGTCAGCGATCCGCCCGGTCCGGGCGATGCCGCGACGGGCCCCCCGCCGTCGCTCGCCGGCAAGACCGTGCTCCAGGTCGGCGACTCGATGGTCGGCGGCGACCTGGGCCTCACGAAGGCGCTCGAGGCGCGCTTCCGTGCCGAGGGTGCGAAGCTCGTTCGCGACTACAAGGTCAGCGAATCGATCGTGAGCTACGACCGGTCGCCCCGGCTGAAGCAGCTGCTCGCCAAGCACGATCCGGACGTCGTCATCATCACGCTCGGCGCGAACGACGTCTTCGTTCCCTACCCGGCCTCGATGGCGGCGAACGTCCGGAGCATCGCGGCGCGCGTGGGCAGCCGCGAGTGCTACTGGATCGGGCCGCCGACCTGGAAGCCCGACACCGGCATCGTGAAGATCCTCGCCGACAACGTCGCGCCCTGCGCGTTCTTCGACTCGAGCGGCCTCGACCTGGAGCGCGCGAGCGACGGGATCCATCCGACCGATCGCGGCGGCGCGGAGTGGGCGGCGCGCTTCTGGGCCTTCTACCGGCCCGGAGAAGCGGTGCCCCTCCTCGACGGCGGCGCCGACGGGGCGGCGCCGGTCAGCGGTCGCCGACGTTGATCTCGCCGCCGCACGGCACGTCGATCGCCTGCACGGCGCCCGCGCTGCCGACGCGCACCTTGCGGACGCCGCACTTCACGACGACCGACTCGGGCGTCTGACCGACGGTCCGGTCGTCGACGAAGATGCGCCGCCCGGGCGACGTGCCGGCGGTCTTCAGGCGGCCGGTGGTGGCGGAGAGATCGGCGGCGGGCGCCGCGCTCGCCGCGGTCCCCGTGCTCTTCGCACCCGCGGTGCTTGCGGCGCTCGCCGCGGTCGTGGCCCGCGGCGTCGCGGAGGGGGCAGACGGCGTAGGCATGGGTGCCGGCGCGCTCGCGACAGGGGTCGCGGAGGCAGAGCCCGTGAGGGTCGGCCGTGCCGTGACCGCCACCGGGGCGGACGTCGTCGCCACCGACGCCGTGCCCGTCGGCGCATGGCCGGTGGTGCGCCGCGAGTACGCGACGGCGGCACCCCCTCCGAGCAAGCCGACCGCCGCGAGGGCGACGACGACGAGCCCGCCCGAGGAGCGGCGCGGCACTGGACGTTCCGTGATGTGGTACGGAATGGGCCCGTTCGAGGGATGCGCAGCCTGCGGCGGCGCTCCCGGATGCGGAGGCCCCGAATGCGGAGGCCCGGAACGCGGCGGCCCGGCGGGCGCCGCCGACATGCCGGGACGCTGCGGCATGGGATGGGTCCCCATCGCGACTGTCCCCCCGAGGCCGAGCCGCTGCGTCTCGTCGGGCGACGCAAGGCTCGCCGCCTGCGCGGCCGCGAGCGGCGAGGAGGCGCGGGCCGGCGGCGGCGTCGGCGCCGATACGAACGGCAGCGAAGGCGGCGCGGGCGTGTCGGCGCCCGGTGCCCCGAGCGACGGTGACGAGCCCGACCGCGCCGCTCCGCCGGTCACCAGCGAGGGCGAGGATGGCCTCGGCAGCGGCGGCGGCCCTCCCGAGCCGCCGGGCGCCGCGACGCCGATCGAGGGGAGCGATCCGGGCCGGGGCACCGCCGCCGAGGTCCGCGGCGTCAGCGAGCTCCCCGCCGGGGGCGGCGCCGCGCCCGGCGGCTCGGGCGATGCGCCCTGCTGCGCGCTACCTGCCTCCTCTGCCGAGAGCATGGAGAGGGTGCGGGTCATGGCCGGGAACGACGAAGGAAACGCGCCCGACGGCACGACAGTCTGGCTGGTTCCCACCTGCGTCGGGTCGTCGTCGCCCCTCGGGGTGATCGTGCCGGCCGCGACCTCACCGGGGCGCCGCAGGGTCCCGTCGGGCTCCGCGGGCGGGCGGCTCGCCGCCTCGACCGGGGGCGCGTTCAGGTCACGACGGAGCGGGTCGAGCGCGCGCGGCGCCTCGGGCAGGCTGCCGAGGGGCCGGCCGTCGGCGGGGCGGAGCGGCAGCGTACGGTCCGGCGCCTGCGCCTGCGACCAGCTGCCAGAGACCTTCGAGGCGATCGTTCGCTCCGACGGAACGTCCCCGAGGATCTCCTCGATGGAGTCCTTGAGCGCCCGTCCCGGCGAGATGGCGTCGGCGAGCGGCGTGGCGAGCGCCGCATCCGCTCCGCTAGGCGGCGGCTTCGGCGCGCGCGGTCCCGTGAGCTCCGAGCGATCGCGATCCATCACGCTCGCGATCTCGGCCGGCGACAGCGTCGAGGCGAGCCGCGCCCGGCCCACCACGCTGCCTCCCCCGAGCCGCGGCGAGACGACCGCGGGCGGCCGCGATCCGGGCTCGCTGGGGGCCGGCGCGTCCTTCAGCCCCGCCGCGAAGAACTTCGCGGTCTGCTCCTCCGAGGCGTCGGCCGGCAGCGGCGGCGGCATCGAGGTGGGCATGATCTTCGGTTCGTGACGCACGTGGGCGAGCAGGTCGAGCAGCCGCGCCCGGCCCTCCTCGCGAGGCGCGAGGTCGAGGAGCGTGGAGAGCAGCTCCTCGCTCGTGATGGTACGACGCTCCGCGCGCGGCTCGAGCGCGCGGCGCATGGCCTCCCGGAGGCGCGGGTCGAGGTCGGGACGGAGCACGTCGAGCGGGACGATCCGCGGGTCGGCGAGGGCCTTCAGCACCTCGAGCTCGGGCAGCGCGCCGCGCAGGAACGCGCGCCGCCGCGTGAGCATCTCCCAGAGGACGATCGCCCCCGCGTACACGTCGGCGCGCGGGGTGACGGGCTCGCCCTTCGCCTGCTCGGGCGCCATGTAGCCGTAGGTGCCCTTGATCGAGCCGGCGACGCTCTGCTCGCTCGAACCGAGCACCTTGGCGACCCCGAAGTCGCCGAGCTTCACGTCGCCCGCCCAGCTCACCAGGATGTTCGACGGGTTCACGTCGCGGTGCACGATGGGCGACGGATCCCCGGCATCGTCGAGCGCCGAATGAGCGGCGGCGAGCGCGTCGAACACGCACGAGGCGACGTGCAGCGCGGCGACGTCGTCGAGCTGGCGTCCGACCGTCTTCAGCATCCCGCGGAGGCGGCTCAGCGGCGGCCCGTCGACGTAGTCGAGCACCATGACGAGCTTCTCGCCGTGCGCGAAGTACTCCTGGATCGCGACCACCGACGGATGGACGAGCCGCTGGTACACCGCGGCCTCGCGCGTGAACATCGCCTTCAGGTCGACGTCCCGCTCGTACTTGGTCAGGAGGATCTTGAGGACCACCAGCTCGCCGTCCCCGCCCTCGCGGTCGGAGCGCGCGAGCAGCACGTCGCTCGTGCCGCCCGTCGCGAGCCTGCGCACGACGCGGTAGTCGCCGATCCGTTCTCCCGTGCCTTCGGTCTTGTCCAAGCGGGCTCCGGCGCGTCCAGCGTATCCGGGCCGGGCTGCCGGTGGCTACTCCTTGGCAGTCGTTTGCGCTGCGAGGTCCTTCTCGACGTCGTCGAGCAGCTCGTTGGCGCGCCCCTCGTCGATGCCGAGGCCCTCGGCGAGGTCGTTCAGGGTCTCGTTCTCCTCGTCTGCGATCGCGTTGTCGGCGAACGCGATGGCGGCGGCGAGCACGAACGCCACCTCGGCCCGCGCCTTGTCGCCGTGCAGCGCGCCGACCACCGCCTGGAAGCGGGACTCCCGTCCCTCCTCGGTCACCCGCTTCTCGGCGACGGCGAGCATCGTGTCGATGTGGCTGCTCCGGATCGCGTCGCCGGCGAGGTTCCGTAGCGCCCCCTTCAGCACGTCGCGCTCGGCGTCGCCGACCGTGCCGTCGGCGCTCATCATCAGGTACATCGACTCGCACAGCGGCCCGTACTCGGCGAGCATGGCGAGCTCGAGGGCGGCGTCCGCGCTCAGATCCGCATCGCCGGCGGCTGCCCCCACGAGGGAGGGCCGCTGCCCGCGCGCCTTCAGCTGATCACGGAGACGGACGATGGTGGAGTTCGAGAGCCAGAGCATCGCCCGAGCCTAAGCTCAGGTGTCGCCCTTGAACAGGTCCTCGAGGTCGCCCTTCGTGAGCTTCTTCGCCCCGCCGATGTCCTCGCTGAGGACCGCGCTCGTGAGCTCCCGCTTCTTGCCGCCGAGCTCGAGGATCTTCTCCTCGATGGTGCCCTTGGCGATGAGGCGATAGGTGGTGACCACCTTCGTCTGCCCGATGCGGTGCGCGCGGTCGGTCGCCTGATCCTCGACCGCCGGGTTCCACCACGGGTCGAAGTGGATGACGGTGTCGGCGGCGGTCAGGTTGAGGCCTGCGCCGCCAGCCTTCAGCGAGATGAGGAAGATCGGCGGTCCGTACTCGCGCTGGAAGTTCTCGACCTTCGACTGCCGGTCCTTGGTGGCGCCATCGAGGTACTCGAAGGCGACGCCGTCCTCGGTGAGCGCCTTCTTGATGAGCGACAGCATCGACACGAACTGGCTGAACACGAGCACCCGATGGCCGCCGGCCACCGACGTCTGGATCAGCTCGCGCAGCGCGATGAGCTTGCCCGAGTCCTCGTCGCCGAAGTCCCGCGGCAGGCCGAGCAGACGCGGATCGCACGCCGCCTGACGGAGGCGCGTGAGGCCGGCGAGGATCTGGATGTGGCTCTTGGCGATGCCCTGCCGCTCCACCTCGCCCATGACCTGGGCGCGCACTTCCTTGAAGACCTGCGCGTAGAGCGCCGACTGGTCGCCGGCGAGCTCACAGAACTGGTCGGTCTCGATCTTCTCGGGCAGATCCTTGGCGACCTCGGACTTCGTGCGCCGGAGGATGAACGGATGGATCGTCGCGCGGAGGCGGCGCGCCGCCTTGGCGTCGCCCGCGTCGATGGGACGCGCGTACCGCTCCTCGAACTTCTCGAGCGGACCGAGGAGGCCCGGGCTCACGAAGTCGAAGATCGACCAGATCTCGGAGAGGCGGTTCTCGATCGGCGTGCCGGTGAGGGCGAGGCGGCGCCGCGCCTTCAGCCGCTTGGCGGCGCGGGCGGTCGCGCTCAGCGGGTTCTTGATGTTCTGCGCCTCGTCGAGGATCGCGTAGCGGAGATCGAGCCCCGCGAGCATCGCCTCGTCGCGGCGGAGGAGCGCGTAGCTCGTGATGACGATGTCCGCGTCCTCGAGCTCGTCGGCGCGCTGCTTGCGGTCGGCGCCGTGCCAGACCATGTGCGTGAGCGAGGGGCCGAACTTGTCGAGCTCGCGCTCCCAGTTCGTCACGACGCTGGTGGGCGCCACGATGAGGGCCTTGAAGACCTTCTTCCCCTCGGTCTCGCCGTTCGCCTTGGCCTCCTTCTCGGCCGCGCTCTTGACGGCGAGGAGGAGCGCGATGGTCTGGACGGTCTTTCCGAGACCCATGTCGTCGGCGAGGATCCCGCCGGCGCCGATCTCGTCCAGGAACCAGAGCCACTGGAAGCCCTGCTCCTGGTACGGCCGGAGCTGCGCCTTCAGGTTGCGCGGCTTCTTGACGACCTTGATCTCGTCGACGTTGGCGAGCTTTCCGAAGAGCTCCTTCGTGTCGGCGCTGACGTTCGCCTTGCCGACCTGCTCGAGGAGCTCCTGGATGCGCCCGGCCTGCGACAGCGGCAGGCGGCTTCCCTGCCCGCCGCCCGTCGCCAGGATCTCGGCCTGGCGGAGGAGGACCGCCTTCACCTTGTCGGCGTCGATCTTCGCGAACGACCCGTCCTGGAGGCGGACGTAGCGACGTCCCTCGGCGAGGCAGCGCCCGAGCTCCTCCTGGGTGACCGCGATGCCTTCGGATTCGAAGGAGAGGCGGAGCGACAGCCAGTCGACGCCGCTCGAGACGCGCGCGTTGGCCGACAGCGCGGTCGTGCGGACCTGCACGTCGACGAGGTCGTCGGGGATGAAGAGGTCCCAGTCGTCGGGCAGCGAGCCCACCGCCTCGGTCCAGAACTGGAGCGCGTCGTCGCCGCGCGCCACGAAGCCCATCCCGTCCTCGTCGGCCTTGAGGCCGAGGGCGCGGAGGCTCGAGGTCGCCTCCTGCTGGGCGGCGATGTCGCAACGGATGACCGTCGCGCGCTTGCTCGCGGCGAGCCGGCGCGGCCCGCTCGGCTGGTCGTCCTCGTCACCGGCGGAGCGCGGCGGCTTCACGAGCACCGGCGGGGTCATGCCGTCGGCGCGGATGTCGACCTCGACGTCGTCGTAGGCGGCGCGCAGGGAGACGCGCGCCTCGGTCAGCGTTCCGCCGGCCCGGAGACGGAACGTCGGGCTCACGTCGACGACGTCCGCCACCTGCGACAGATCCGGCAGCTCGGCGCCGACCTCGAGGGCGACCCTGGGCAGCCCCTGCGCGATGAGCGACGGGAGGTTGTCGATCGACTCCGAGATGTAGGCGGTGCGGAGGAGCCGGCGGATACTGCCCGGCGACACGCGGCGGTCGATGGGACGCGCCCAGCCCTCCTGCGCATCGACGTGCCAGCCGGGGCTGCCCTCGAACCAGCCGCCCTGCGTGAGCGGGAACTTCCGCGGGTCGCCGGCGCGCTGGAAGGCGGTCTTCACGAGGACCGTCGTGCCGTCGGGGCCGAGCTCGAGGTCGAAGCGCGGACGGAGGGGCTCGTCACCGAAGCGGAGCTCCATCATCTGCGGCTCGAGGATGACCCGGCGCCCCTTCAGGTGGGGAAGGAGATCGGCGGCGTCCTCGCCGCGGACCTCGATGCCGACGCGGCGACCGCCCCCGTCGCTCTCGAGGCGCGCGAGGACGCGGAGGGCTTCGCGGTCGGCGGTCGGACGCTGCGCCTGGAACTGGAGGAGCGCGGTCGCGGAGAGCGGAGCCCGCGCGTCCGGGTCGAGCAGCGAGACGAGCAGGCCGCCCGCGCGCACCTGCATGCGGTACTCGATGGTCTTCGGCGCGGGCGGCATGGGCTCGGGGAGCCAGGCGTCGACCCCGTGGGGGCTGCGCCCGCCGAGGGGCGCGCGGGACGGCCCGTCGTGATCGATGCTGAAGCCGGGACGCG
>JAQBQL010000203.1 GCA_028287035.1 Labilithrix sp.
CGACGCCGGCGACGTGGCCTGGGCAGGCGGCGCGAGGACGGACGTGCTCGACGCGGGCTGCGCGACGCCCGACGGGCCGACCCCGCCCGGCGCGCTCGCGGTCGGCGCCGCCGCCGTCTCCGCGCGCGCCGCCGCCTTGTCGGCCCTGCCGAAAGGACGCGTGACGAACACCACCGCGCCGCCGACGATCCCTAGCCCGATCACGCCGGCGAGCAGCATCGGCACGAGGAGGCTCCGCGGCGGCGGCGGGCGCGTGTTCGCCTCGCCAGCGATCGGACCGGTCGCACCGGGGCCGGTCGTGTGAGCCGTCGACCCCGAGGCCGGCGCCGCGTCGAACCCGAGCTCCGGCCCGACATCGGGATAGAGGCCGAGCGCAGGCGGACCGCCGGCGCGCACGTGCGGGCTCAGCGAAGGCACGCGAGGTCCGGTGCCGTTTCCCGCATGGTGGCTCGGATCGGTCCCCGGGCGCGCGCTGCCACGGGGCGTCCCGTACCCCGGCGTCCCGCCATTGCCGCCCTGCATGGCCTGCAGCGTGGGCGCGAACGGCGCAGGCGCCCCCGGAGGCGCCCCCGAAGGGAAGAGCGCCGGCCCGCGACCTGCACCGTGGAGCTCGTCGTCGACCGCCGTTCCGTTGTGACCGCCGAGCCGCATCGTCGCGCCGACCGGCGCGCTCGCCCGCGTCTCGGCGGCACGGTCGACGGGCACGGCGGGCAGCCCCGACGCGCGTGCTCCGCCAGGAGCCGCGACGCCAGCGGCCGGCGGGAGCTGCGGGAGGTGCGGGAGGTGCGGAAAGTCCGAGATGCGCGGCGTCGGAGCCGGCGGACCCTGGCTCGCAACGGTGGCGGCGAGCGCCATCGGGTCGGGCCGCGCGCTCGGCGGCGCCCCGTGCGCGAGACGCGGGTCGTTCGCGAGCAGCCGGTCGGCCGGAAGCGGAGCAGGCTGCGCCGACGGCGGGAGCATGCCCACCTCGGTCGACGGCCCCGAGTGCGGCTGCGGATTCGACGAGGCCTCGGTCCCGGCGAGCGCGGCCTGCGCGTTCGTGGGCGGCGCCGAGGTGAGGACGTTCACCTGCGTCGCCGACTTCGGCGAGGCCTCCTCGTCGCGGAGCATGCGACGCAGCTCACCGGCGAACGAGAAGCAGTCGCGCGGGCGGTGCTGGGGGTCCTTGGCGAGCGCCGACATCACGAGCGCCTCGAGCGCGGGCGACACCGGCACGAAGGTCGAGAGCGGCGGCGGCGGACGCTGCGCATGCGCGGCACCGATGGCGTAGGCGTCGCCGATGTCGTCGAAGGGCCCGCGGCCCGCCATCATCTCGTAGAGCACGAGCGCGAGCGAGTAGATGTCGGTCGGCGGCCCGAGCTCACCGCCGAAGATCTGCTCGGGCGACGCGTAACGGAGCGTGCCGATGAACTTGCCCTGCGTGTGGCTCACCTTGCGGTCGAGCAGCCGCATGATGCCGAAGTCGAGCAGCTTCGTCACCGTCGTCCCGTTGACGTTGCGGTGGAGGAAGATGTTCTCCGGCTTCACATCGCGGTGGATGACGGCGTTCTCGTGCGCGTGCTCGAGCGCGTCGAGCATGTCGACGGCGATGCGGAAGGCGTGCGTGACGTCGAGCGCGCCCTTCTTGTCGATGACGGTCCGGAGGTTCTGCCCGTTCAGCCGCTCCATCACGTAGAACGGCATGCGCTGCTCGTCCGTCGTGAGGCCTGCGGTCACCACGTCGACGATGTTCGGATGCTGCAGCTTGCCGAGCGTGCGCGCCTCCGCCTCCATGCGCTTCGCGAGATCCTGCCGCGCGACGAGCTGCGGGTGCAGCGTCTTCAGCACGTACCGCTTGCCGACGGTCAGGTCCTCGACGTCGTAGACGGATCCCATGCCGCCGGTCGCGAGGTGCCTGACGACACGGTAGACCGTGCCGGGAAGCTGCTCTCCGGGTGCGTACTGGGACCCCACGGCCCGTAGTCTCGCAAGCGAAGGGGCCCAGGTAAAGGTCCGGGTCGCCGCGGCGTCAGGTCATTCCCTAAAAGGAGTATCCGAGCTCCAGCAAGTGGATGACCGGGATAGCGCTGTGGGACGCGATCCGCAGCGCCTTGTCGACCGACGGCTTGCCCGCGACGTTCGTGAGCGCCTGGCCGTCGTGCGACGCCTCGACGTCCGAAGCGCCCGGAACGACGGGGATCTCCACCCCCGCGTCGATCCCCGCGGTCATCCCGAACGGGAGCATCCAGCGGAAGCCGAGGTGGGGGGATACGTACATCACGTTCGTGCTCGCCCGCACGTCGACGCGCGACGAAGGCTGCGAGGCGACCGCGAGGCCGCTCGTCGTGCCCTCGGTGCGCGCCACGCCGCCCGCGACCCCGAGGAAGAAGGCGCCGCGGAAGGGGTGGACCCGCACGAAGCCCTCGCCCGAGAAGCGTCCGACCTTCGCCGGCGCCGCGCCCGGGATCGCCGTCGTGGGCACCACGGAGAGCGCGCCGCCGACGCCGAGGAGCCCGCGCCACGTCGTGAAGAGGCCGAAGCGCATGCCGTCCGGCGCGCCGATGCCGACCGTCGGTCCGACGCGAACGGGCCCGAGGAGACCGTCGCGGGTGTAGACGGAGTCGGGCGCGCGATCCTGCTCGGCCCCGGGCGGAGGGGTGACGGAAGGGGCCGCCGCGGGCTCCTGCGCGCCGGCGTCCTTCGCCGCCACCAACGAGAGACCGACGCACGCGACCACGACGACGCGACACCACGACGAGCTGGGCATTGACCAGGAAACGGCCGACCGACCGCCATTCTGAAGGGCGGAACGCTGGCCGGCGGTCGATTCTTTGGGGTAGCCTCGCGCCATGCCCCGTCGCCGGAGGACCGTGGCGCTCGCCATCTTCACGGGCTGCCTCGCCGGCGCCGCGGCGGTCGCCTGCGGCATCGACGTGGTCGCGACGAAGGAGTTCCCGGCGCCGGACCCCGACGCGGCGGTCCCCGACGAAGCGAGCCTCCCGCCGGGCGGCGACAGCGGGGCCGGCGACGCGGCCGGCGACGCGGCGGTCGACGCGGGCGCGGGCTGTCCGACGACCCATGGCGCGATGGTCCTCGTCGACGCCGGCGGCATGACCTTCTGCATCGACGGCACGGAGGTCACGAACGCGGCGTACGACACGTTCCTGGCCGCGACCGACGGAGGAAACGTGACGGCCTTCGACGCGGGCGACGCCGCCAGCTGTGCGAACGACTCGTTCGTCCCCTTCCCGCCGCTCCCGCCGCCGCAGAACGGGGCCACGTACCCCGTCGTGAACATCGACTACTGCGACGCCCTCTCTTACTGCCGTTGGGCCGGCAAGCGTCTCTGCGGCCGGACCACCGGAGCCGATGCGTCCACCGGCGAGTGGTACGCGGCGTGCTCCGCGGGCGGAACGCGGGCCTACGCCTACGGCGGAACGACACGCGACGCGACGAAGTGCAACGACGGCACGGGAGCGGTCGCGCCGACCGCGAGCTTCCCGGGGTGTCAGGGCAGCGTGCCGGGTCTGTTCGACATGAACGGCAACGTCGGCGAGCTCATCGATCAATGCAGCGACGGCTTCTGCACCGTCGTCGGCGGCAGCTACGTGCTGCCCTCCTCGTGCCTCAGCGCCGTCGCCCAGCCGGCGCCGAACGGCGCGGCCACCATCGGCTTCCGCTGCTGCAGCGACCCAGCCTCCCGCTGAATGCTCTTCATCGAGCCGGCGTTCCTCTTCCTCTTCCTGCCAGTGCTGCTCGGCAGCTACTACGTCACGCCCGCGCGCTTCCGCAACCTGCTGCTCACCTTCGCGAGCCTCTTCTTCTACGCGCTCGGCGAGTGGAAGTTCGTGCCGCTCATGATCGCGTCGATCGGCGTGAACTACGGGGCGGCGCTCTGGATCGAGCGGACGCGCGCTTCGCGCTGGGGCGCGGCGATCCTCGTGCTCGGGATCATGAGCGACCTCGTCCTGCTCCTCGTCTTCAAGTACGCGGGCTGGATGGTCGAGAACGTGGATGCTGTCCTGAGCGCGCTCCACGTCCGCACGTTCGCCGTGCCGCACATCCTCCTGCCGCTCGGGATCTCCTTCTTCACGTTCCACAAGATCTCCTACAAGATCGACGTCTACCGCGGTGACACCCGCGCGCAGCGCAACCCGCTCACGCTCGGCCTCTACATCCTGTTCTTCCCGCAGCTCATCGCGGGGCCGATCGTGCGGTACCACGACATCGCCGACCAGCTGCGGAGCCGCACGGTGACCGCGAGCTCGTTCACGGGCGGCGTGCGCCGCATCCTGGTCGGCGTCGCGAAGAAGGTGATCATCGCGAACAGCATGGCCACCATCGCGGACGGCGTGTTCACGGTCCCGAGCGACCAGCTGAGCACCGGCCTCGCATGGCTGGGGGTCGTCTGCTTCACGCTCCAGATCTACTTCGACTTCTCGGGCTACTCGGACATGGCGATCGGCCTCGCCGCGCTCTTCGGGTTCGAGTTCCTCGAGAACTTCGATCATCCCTACGCGGCGCGCTCGGTCACCGAGTTCTGGCGGCGCTGGCACATCTCGCTCTCGCGCTGGTTCCGGGACTACGTGTACATCCCGCTCGGCGGAAACCGCGGCGGGCCGACGCGAACGTACGTGAACCTCGTCACGATCTTCTTCCTGTGCGGCCTGTGGCACGGGGCGAGCTGGGACTTCGTCGTGTGGGGGCTCTTCCACGGCGCCTTCCTCGTCATCGAGCGCGTCGGGCTGGGGAAGCTGCTGACGCGCCTGCCGCGGCCGCTCCAGCACGTGTATCTCGTGGTGACGGTGATGTTCGGGTGGGTCTTCTTCCGGGCCGGCTCGCTGGGCCGGTCGGTGGAGGTCATCCGCTCGATGCTCGGCCTCACCCACGTGGCGGGCGCGCGCTACACGGTCGAGGCGTTCGTGCGCGTCCCGACGACGACCTACACGCTCATCGCCATCGGCGTGATCCTCTCGTTCCCGGTGCGGCCGGCGCTCGAGCGGGCGCTCGTGTCGCTCGCGCGTGATCCGCAGCGCGCTCCCGTCGGGCGGGCGCTCGCCGGCTCGTACACGCTCGTCCTGTTCGCGCTGTTCGGGGTCGCGCTCGCCTTCGTCGCCGCCGACACCTACAACCCGTTCCTGTACTTCCGGTTCTGATGAGCAACGAGGCACACCGGCAGCACCGCCCCGCCGAAGTCTTCGAGGCGACCTTCGCGCAGCGCTGGATGGTCGCGCTGTTCGCCGCGGTGCTCGTCCTGCCCGGCCTCGTCATGCTGGTGCCCGAGCGCACCCAGGACGCGAACCGCCTGCGCTTCGAGGCAACCTCGCCGCCTCCGCCCACGCCGCGCTCGCCCGGCGCGCTCGCGCGGTACCCGCGTGACTACGTCGGGTACTTCAACGGACACTTCGGGCTCCGCCGCCCGCTGATGGGCGCCTACGCGCGGCTGAAGCTCGCCGGCCTCGCCGTCTCCGACTCGCAGCGCGTGATCGTCGGCGAGGACGGCTGGCTGTACTTCGCGGGGGATCGCATCGTCGACGACCTGCGCGGCCTCCTTCCCTTCGAGGAGCGCGATCTGGCGGCGTGGGCGCGCCTGCTCGCGCGCCGTCGCGACTGGCTCGCCGCCCGCGGCATCCCGTACGTGTTCTTGATCGCTCCCAACACGCACACGATCTATCCGGAGCATCTCCCGAGCTGGATCGTCCGCGGCAGCACGACGACGCGCCGCGAGCAGCTGCTCGCGTACCTGAAGGAGCACTCGGACGTGCCCGTGCTCGACCTCGTGCCGCCCCTGCGTGCCGCGAAGGAGCGCGAGCAGGTGTACTACCGCACCGACACGCACTGGAACCTGGTCGGAGGCTTCGTCGCCTACCAGACGCTCTCCGCGTGGCTCGCCGGCGTCCTTCCGGGCTGGCATCGCTACGAGGAGTCGGACTTCGTGCGGAGCGAGACGCCGCACTGGCGCGGCGGCCTCGGCTACATGCTCGGGGCGCCGGAGCTCGCCGAAGAGACGCGCCCCGAGATCACCGCCCGGCAGGGCGCGACCATCCTGACCGACGGCGCGCCCCTCCCGGCCGACGAGACGACGGACGCCTGGACGGTCCGGCCCATCGTCGTGCGGCAGTCCGCCGACGGTGAGATCGGCACGGCGGTCGTCTTCCGGGACTCGCAGTTCTCGGCGCCCGCCCAGTTCCTGTCGCGGCACTTCCGCCGCACGGTGCTCGTCTGGCAGCCCACCTTCGATCCCGCGGTCGTCCTGCGCGAGCACCCCCAGGTCGTCATCCACGAGGTCGTCGAGCGAACGCTCACCGGACCTGTTCCCGAAGACCCCCCCTTCGAACCGTGATAGGGGGCGACCGATGCTGACCGCCGTGATGCACACCCGCAATCGGCCCGATTTCGTGGAACGGGCCATCCGCTACTACGCGCCCTGGTTCCGCCATCGGCTCGTCGTGATGGACGCCAGCACGGAGGCGAGCTTCGAGCTGCTGAAGAAGAACCTCGCCGGCATCGAGGTCGGCTTCGCGCTCGACATCGTCCACCACGAGACGAACACCCCGTTCTACGAACGCCTCGCGGACACCGTCGAGAAGGTCACGACGCCGTACCTGATGTTCATGGCCGACGACGACTTCTACTTCGAGTCGTGGCCCGATCTCGCGATCGCGCACCTCGACCGCGATCCGGCGTGCGGCGTCGTCTACGGGCAGACCCTCCACTTCGAGGTGGACGGCTACGTACCCTGGGGCGAGGCGAAGAACTTCAGCTTCAGCGTGCCCAACCCGGTCGCGCGCTGGATGGAGCACGACACGCCCGTCGAGCGGCTGCGTGAGCTCGGCAAGGGTCCGTGGACGACCATCGGCTGGTACGCGGTGCAGCGGAAGGAGATCTTCACGAAGTTCGTCTCCACCGCGCTGGCGGCGGGCTTCGACGTCGACAGCGGCGAGCGCTTCCTCAACGTCGTGCAACCGGTGCTCGGCAAGCTTGCGATGGTGGAGCCGATCTACCTCGCCCGCCAGACGAACCCGGCCTTCTTCCGCGAGCCTTCGCCGCTCGACCGGCCCGCGCTCGCGAAGCTCGAGGACGTGACGGCACGCATCCTCGCCGAGGTGGCGTCGCTCGACCTTGCCAAGGCGCGCGACGTGGTGCGCGAGACGATGCGCGCGGAGATCGCGCAGCTCGAGTACAACGACCGCCGCAAGAAGCTCCGCATCGACGAGATCAAGCGCAAGATCCCGTTCGCGCAGGAGGCGGTCAGCGCCATCAAGTCCTTCGTCAACGACAAGCGCGGCGCCGACCCGCTGGCCGCGGACCCGCGCTTCCCCGCCATCCCGTCGCTCGACGCGGCGGCGCGCGAGATCCAGATCGTGAAGGCCGGCTGCGTGCGTCGGCCCGTCTGAGGCGCGTCGCACTCAGAGGGTGCGGATGATGCGCGCCGGGTTGCCGTAGGCGACGACGCCCGCCGGCAGGTCCCGCGTCACCACCGAGCCGGCGCCCACCATGGTCCCGGCCCCGATGGTGACGCGCGGCAGGACCACCGCGCCGGCGCCGATCATCACGTGATCGCCGAGCGTCACGCACCCGCACAGCGTCGATCCCGGCGCGAGGTGCACGCCATCACCGAGCACGCTCTCGTGGTCCGCGGACGCCTTGTGATTGAGGATGCACGCGCGCCCCAGGCGAGCCTCGGAGGCGACGACCGCCATCCCGAGCACCTGCGAGCCGGCGCCCAGCGATGCGCTCGGGCAGACGAAGGCCGCCGGGTGGACGAGCGCCTCCGCGACCGCCACGCCCTGCGCCTCGAAGAGAGCCTGCACGGCCAGCCGGTCGGGCCCGCGATGGCCGCCGATCGCGGCCACGCCGCGGATCCGGGACACGTCGTCGATCCCGGCGCGCCAGCGCTCGAGGCCGGCCCGTCCCACGAACAGCGGCACCCCTGCGATGGACGACGTCGCGCCGGGATCGTTGTCGAACAGAGCGACGACGCGGCGCCCGCGCGCAGCAAGGAGGTTGGCGAGCACCTTGGCGTGACCGGCGCTTCCCCAGAGCACGTAGTCGAGCGGCGCGTCGTCCGCCGCTTCAGCCATCGAGGAGCCGCTCGATCACGTCGGCGACGCGGTCCTGGTCCTCGCTGCTCATGTCGTGGAAGCTCGGGAGGTTCAGCGCGCGCTCCGGGAGGTCCCACGCGACACGGTTGGCCGGGCGGTCCTCGAACATCGGGAGCGCCGACAGCGGGTGGAAGAAGACGCGTGCGTCGATGTTCTCTGCCGCGAATGCCGCCTGGCCGCGCTCGCGGGTGACGCCGGTCGCCGCGTCGAAGACGACGGTGGGCATCCAGGCGCCGTTCACCGTGCCTGCGGGCTCGGGATTCATCGCGATTGCGCCGGCTCGTTCGAGGCGCGCCCGGTAGCTCGCCAGGATCTCGCGCTTGCGAGCGATCAGCGTGTCGACGCGCTCCAGCTGCGCCAGGCCGATCGCCGCCTGGACGTTGCTCATCTTGTACTTGTAGCCGACGACGTCGGGCCAGAACTGCTTCGTCTGGCCGCGCGCGCGCCCGTGGTTCGAGAACGTCAGCACGCGCTCGTAGAGAGCGGGATCGCTGGTGGTGAAGAGCCCGCCCTCGCCGGTGGTGAGGGTCTTCGTGCCGTGGAACGAGAACGCGCCGAACGCGCCCATGCTGCCCGCCCGGCGACCGCCGATGCTGGAGCCGATCGCCTCGGCGGCATCCTCGACCACCGGGATCCCGTGCGCCGCGCCGATCGCGAGCAGCCGGTCCATGTCGCAGAGGTTCCCGTAGAGGTGAACGGCCAGGATCGCCTTCGTGCGCTTGGTGATCGCCGCCTCGACGCGGGCCGGGTCGAGGCACCACGTGTCGGGGAGCACGTCCACGAACACCGGCGTGGCGCCGAGATGCACCACGGGCGCGACCGAGGCGATCCAGTTCGTGTCCGCGAGGATCACCTCGTCACCGGGCCCGACACCGAGCGCCGCGAGCCCCATGTGGAGCGCCCCGGTGCAGCTCGAGGTGGCGACCGCGAAGGTGGTGTCGAGGTGCGCGGCAAAGGCCTTCTCGAACCGCTGGATGTACTCGTAGCAGCGCTCGCCCCAGCCGTTCCGCGTCGCGTCGGTGGCGTAGGAGACCTCGAGGTCCGTGATCGACGGCTTCGTGTAGGCGATGCGGGGCTTCATGGTCTCTCCTCGACGTCAGGGCACCGGCGTCACGAGCTTGCCCTGCCACGCGTTCACGTAGTCGAGCTGCTTCGTCAGCTCGCGCTTCAAGTTCCAGGGAAGGATGACGATGTACTCGGGCCGCGTCCGGGCGAGCTCGCCCTCGTCGACGATGGGAATGCGGCTCCCCGGCATGAACTTCCCCTGCTTCGCGGGGTTCCGGTCCACGACGAAGCGGAGGAGGTCCGGCCGGACGCCCGCGTAGTTCATGAGCGTGTTGCCCTTCGCCGCGGCGCCGTAGCCGACGACCACCTTGCCCTGGCGCTTCGCCTCGATGAGGAAGGAGAGGAAATCGTCCTTCACGCGATCGGTCTTCGCCTGGAAGCTCGCGTAGTACTCGCGCGTGGTCACGCCGGCCTTCGCCTCGAGATCGAGCATCTGCTGCACGCGCTCGGTCGCGGGGCGCCGGCTCACGTCACGGCGCTGCGCGAACACGCGCAGGCTGCCCCCGTGCGTCGAGAGCTCCTCCACGTCGAACACGGTGAGGCCGTGACGCTCCAGGATCGTCGCGGTCGCGGTGAGCGACAGGTACGAGAAGTGCTCGTGGTAGATCGTGTCGAACTGCGTCTGCTCGACGAGCCGCAGCAGGTGCGGGAACTCGAACGTCGCGACCCCGTCGGGCTTCAGGAGCGCGGCGAACCCGGCGACGAAGTCGTTGATGTCCGGCACGTGGGCGAGGACGTTGTTGGCGGGCATCAGGTCCGCCTGCTTGCCCTCCGCGACGAGCCGCTTCGCGAGCGCCACGCCGAAGAACTCGTCGACGATCTCGATGCCGCGCCCGCGGGCGGCGACGGCGGTGCTCGCGGTCGGCTCGATGCCCAGGCACGGGATGCCCCGCGCCTTCACGTGCTGGAGGAGGTAGCCGTCGTTCGCGGCGACCTCGATGACGTGGCTGCTCGCGCCGAGCGAGAAGCGCTCCACCATCTGCGCGACGTAGCGCTCCGCGTGCGTGACCCAGCTCGTCGAGTAGCTGCTGAAGTACGCGTACTCCGAGTCGAACAGCTCGTCGGCGGGAGAGAACTCGGTCTGGACGAGCCAGCACGCCTCGCACACGTGGACGCGCAGCGGGAACCACTTCTCCGGCTCGCCCAGCATCGTCTCCGTCAGGTACGCGTTCGAGGGCGGCGCGCTCCCCAGATCGACGAAGCGCAGGCTGACGGGCGAGGAGCAGTGGCGACACTTCATGGTTCGATTCCGAGAAAAGCGGGCGTCAGGACAGGATGGGAGGCGTCGCGCGCGGAGAGCTCGGCGATCGGCGCCGGCCAGCGGATCCCGACCCGCGGGTCCTCGGGATGGATCCCTGCCTCCGCACCGGGTGCATACCGCGCAGAGTGCAGATAGAGAAGCTCGCACTCGCCGGTGAGGCACTGGAAGCCGTGCGCGAACCCCTCGGGAATGAAGAACGTGAGCCCGTTGGCGGCGCTCAGCACCTCGGCATGCCACATGAGGAACGTGGGCGAGCCGCGCCGCAGGTCGACGGCGACGTCGAAGATCTCGCCGCGGATGCAGCTGACCAGCTTCGTCTCGGCATGCGGCGGGCGCTGGTAGTGCAGCCCGCGGACCGTGCCCTGGCGCACCGTCAGCGTGCGATTGATCTGCGCGATGCTCCGGCCTTCCAGGATCGGCGCGAGCTCGTCATCGCAGTACATGCGCTCGAGGAACCCGCGCGCGTCGCCGCGCGGCTTCCGCCCGACCACCTTCAGGCCGGCGAGCGGCGCGTCGCGGATGTCGAAGCGCTCGCTCACCAGATCTTCCACGGAGCCTTGCCCGACTGCCAGAGCTCCTCGAGATGGTTCTTGTCGCGCAGCGTGTCCATCGGATGCCAGAAGCCCTGGTGCTCGAACGCCATGAGCTCGCCGCGGCGGGCGAGCTCGTCGAGCGGCTGCGCCTCCCAGCTGATCGCGTCTCCGTCGATGAGCGACAGGCACTTCGGCGAGATCACGAAGAACCCGCCGTTGATGAGGCCGCCGTCACCGCGCGGCTTCTCGGTGAACCCGGAGACGCGCTCGCCCTCCATCTTCAAGGCGCCGTAGCGGCCGGGCGGCGCGACGGCCGTGATCGTCGCCCACTTCCCATGGCGCCGATGGAACGCGAGCTGGGCGGTGACATCCACGTCCGCGACGCCGTCGCCGTAGGTGAAGCAGACCTCCTGTTCGTCGCGCACGTAGGGCTCGACGCGCTTCAGGCGGCCGCCGGTCATCGTCTCCTCGCCCGTGTCGACGAGCGTGACCTTCCAGGGCTCGGCCTTCCGCTGGTGCACGATCATCTCGTTGTGCACCATGTCGAACGTCACGTCCGACATGTGGAGGAAGTAGTTGGCGAAGTACTCCTTGATGACGTACCCGCGGTAGCCGCAGCAGATCACGAAGTCGTTCACGCCGTGCGCGGAGTAGAGCTTCATGATGTGCCAGAGGATCGGCTTGCCGCCGATCTCGGCCATCGGCTTGGGCTTCAGCTGGGTCTCCTCGGAGAGACGCGTCCCGAGACCACCAGCGAGGATGACGGCTTTCATGCAGCAGACCTTCCCGGAGCAGGGCGACCAGGCCGTCGGGCCCGGGCGAGCTGGGCCCTCGATAGCACGGTCGCCTTCCGCGCGAGCCCGCCGGCGACGGCGGCGACTTCCTCGCGGCGCGTCGTGAGCACGGCGATGAGCGAACCGTAGAACGGCAGGATGGGCACGCGGTACCGTGCGAGCGTCCCCCAGTTGCGGGTCGTCAGGCCGATGAACGTGCACCCGATGACGGTGACCGCCGCGCACATGAGGAGGAACGGCGAGTCGCGAATGTCGCGAGCCACGCCCTTCAGCGTGCGCCGCTGGATGGCCGTGAAGAGCAGCACGGTGAGCGCGGTCATCTCGAGGGCGCTCACGAGGGCCGATGGCGACCGCACGTCGAAGAGCTGCGGCCGGAAGAGCGCGTTGACGAGCGAGAGCGGCGCCTGCGCGATCTGGCTCGCGACCGAGCGGGCCACCGGCTCCTCGACGTCGAACGCCGAGCCGCCCGCGCCGGACCTGCCATTCGCGACCTGGATCCAGGCACCCTGCTGCGTCGCGACGGTGTCGTTCAGCTTGTCGAGCGCGAGATCCGGCGAGATGCGGCCGACGGCGTAGAGCCCCACGGCCATGACCAGCGCGCCGAGCAGGAGGTACCGAGGCTGCGAGAACATCGAGCCACGCGCGGTCTTCCGGCCCTGCTCGACCACGACGTGGAGGACGAGCCCGAGCAGGAGGACGGCGAGCACCGGCGTCCGGAACATGGCGACGATGAGGATCCCGAGGATCCCCCGGATGATCGCGCCCAGGCGCTGGGGCCGGTAGAGCCTCCGCCAGCTCGTCAGCATGAGCCCCATGCCCATCAGGCAGAGCGCCTCCTTGTGGAGCGCCGCGATCCAGAACGCGACGGACGGGAACAGCACCGTCGCCACGAAGAGCCGGACCGGCGACACCTTCGGCGCCGCGTCGCGCAGGCCCAGGAACACGCCGAACGAGCCGAACATCGCGAGCCCCGCGACCAGCGTCTGGGCCGCGTAGGCCGACCCGCGCACGAAGAAGATGATCCACGCGGCGGCGGCGCACATGGACCCCGTGTTCGAACCGGCGCCGAACACCACGTCGTCGAACGCGCTCGGCCGGTGCAGCATCAGCGCGAGCACCTCCGGAGCCGCCCACGAGAACTGCGCGTCGAGGAAGCGCGTCAGCTCGGTGCCGACCTCGCGGTACCCGTTGGCGTCCGCGCCGTTGTAATACTGGTAGAGCGCGCAGAGCTGGTACTCGACGAAGGCGACGTAGAGGTACGGCCGCACGCTCTTCGGGAAGCGGGGCGCGAACATCGCCGTCCCGAACAGCAGGGCTGCCATCACGGCCGTGACGAGGATGAGGTCGTTCAGCATGCGGTCGCCGCGGCGGCGCGGACGGGAGCTTTAACAGTTGCACCGTCCGCGCGACAGTTCAGCGCGCAGCGCATTGCGCGATTTAGCCCGGGGTGCGTGACCGGCAGAGCCCGCCGGCGCCCGTTTCAGGCAAGCCGGGTGACCTGGTCATCCGCGCAGGTTTGAACGCCGCGCCGGCCTTGCGCCACGAAACGTCGCGCGACTAGTGTGCCGTGTCCCCCGGCGCCTGCCGCGCGCCCCTCGTGATGTACCCCAGCAAAGAGCGCCCCCATGCGTGACGTGATCATCGCCTACCGGCGCGTGCTCGTCGTCGCGATGCATCTCGCGCTCTGGACGGCGTCGTTCTTCGTCGCCGTGCTCCTGCGCTTCGAGTTCGCGATCCCCGCCGCGTTCCTCACGCTGGCCCCTCGCCTGCTCCTGGTGTCGCTCACCGTGCGGACGCTCGTGCACTGGCGCTTCGGCCTCTTCCACGGCCTCTGGCGGTACTCGAGCTCGCGTGACCTCGTCTCTCTGATCAAGGCCGCGACGCTCTCGTCGGCCATCATCGCGACCGCCTGGGCGTTCGCCGCGTCGGGCACGTTCCCGCGCTCCATCTTCGTGCTGGATTTCGCCTTCAGCATCCTCATCATCGGCGGGCTCCGGCTCGGCATCCGCACGATCCACGAGGTGGGCCAGCAGTCGAACAGCCGCGGGCCGGCGAGCCAGGATGGCAAGCCCGCGGGCGGACCCGAGCCGCGCCGGCGCATCGTGGTGCTGGGCGCGGGCGACGCGGGCGAGACGCTGATGCGCGAGATCGTCAGGAGCCACGGCCGCCGGTTCGATGCCGTTGGCTTCCTGGACGACAGCCCGCGCAAGCAGGGCGAGCGCATCCACGGCGTGCCGGTCCTCGGCCCCATCGCGGAGGTCGCCAACGTCATCGAGAAGCAGCGGATCGACGAGGTCATCCTCGCCATCCCGTCGCTTCGCGGGAAGGAGATCCGGCGGGTCGTCGAGCTGTGCCGGCCGACCGGCGTGACGCTCCGCACCGTGCCCGGGCTCGACGCGCTCATCGACGGCACCGTCACCGTGAGCCAGCTCTCCGAGGTGAAGATCGAGGACCTCCTCGGCCGCGAGCCGGTGAAGCTCGACACGCGGGCGATCGGCGCCTTCCTCGCCGGCCGCGTGGTGCTCGTCACCGGCGCCGGCGGGAGCATCGGGTCCGAGCTCTGTCACCAGATCGCGCGCTTCGGCCCGGCGAAGCTCATCCTCCTCGAGCAGGCCGAGAACAACCTCTTCGAGGTCCATCGCGCGCTCCTCAGGGTCTATCCCGACGTCGTGACGGTCCCGTCCATCGCCGACGTCTGCGACACGAAGCGGCTCGACGCCATCTTCGACGCGCACCGCCCCGACGTCGTCTTCCACGCGGCCGCGCACAAGCACGTGCCGATGATGGAGGCGAACCCCGGCGAGGCCATCAAGAACAACGTGTTCGGCACGAAGAAGGTGGCGGACCTCGCAGCGCGCTACCAGGTGAAGACCTTCGTGATGGTCTCGACCGACAAGGCCGTGAACCCCACCTCGGTGATGGGCGCGTCCAAGCGCACCGCCGAGATCTACGTGCAGGCGCTCTCCCAGCGCACCGAGACGCAGTTCGTCACCGTGCGTTTCGGCAACGTGCTCGGCAGCGCGGGCAGCGTCATCCCGATCTTCAAGCAGCAGATCGCCGCCGGCGGCCCGGTGACCGTCACGCACCCGGACATGAAGCGGTACTTCATGACCATCCCCGAGGCTTGCCAGCTGATCCTGCAGGCGGGCGCGATGGGGCGCGGCGGCGAGATCTTCATCCTCGACATGGGCGAGCCGGTGAAGATCGTGGACCTCGCGCGCGATCTGATCCGCCTGTCCGGCCTCACGCCCGACGAGGACATCGCCATCGCCTTCTCCGGCATGCGCCCCGGCGAGAAGCTCTTCGAGGAGCTGTCGTTCGATGCCGAGAAGGCCGAGAAAACCGGCCACGAAAAGATCTTCGTCGGCAACTTCCGCCCGCATGCGTGGGAGGAGATCCAGGAGCGGCTCGAGGAGCTGCACCAGGCGAGCGACGGCTCGTCCGGAGAGCGCGTCCGCGAGGCGTTCCGGAAGATGGTCCCCGAGTACAGCCCGGAGCTGCTCTCTCCGTCCTCGCTCGTGCCTCCGGTGCAAGAGGTGGCGAAGGCCAAGGTCGTCCAGGACGAGCCCGCCCGTCCGTCGAGCCCCGCGGTCGACCGCATCAGCGCACCGGCCCTCTGAGCTGCTAGAAGGGTCTGCGATGCCCCGCATCTACCTGTCGCCCCCGCACATGGGCCCGCGCGAACGCGAGCTTCTCCTGGCCGCCTTCGACTCGAACTGGATCGCGCCGCTCGGACCGCACGTCGACGGCTTCGAGCGCGAGCTCGGGGCGATCGTCGGCGTGCCGAACGTGTGCGCGCTCTCGAGCGGCACCGCCGCCCTGCACCTCGCCCTCGTGCTCCTCGGCGTGGGAGCGGGCGACGACGTGCTCGTGTCCTCCCTCACCTTTGCGGCCAGCGCGAACGCCATCACGTACGTCGGCGCGCGCCCGGTGTTCGTCGACAGCGAGCGCGCCAGCTGGAACATGTGTCCCGACCACCTCGCGGCGACGCTCGAGGCGCGCAAGCGCGCCGGGAAGCTCCCGAAGGCGATCCTGGTGGTCGACCTCTACGGCCAGTGCGCCGACTACGCGCGCATCGTCCCGCTCGCCGAGTCGTACGGCGTTCCCATCATCGAGGACGCGGCGGAGGCGCTCGGCGCCACGTGCAACGGCCGGCCCGCCGGATCCTTCGGCGCGTTCGGCGTGTTCTCGTTCAACGGCAACAAGATCATCACCACGAGCGGCGGCGGCGCCCTCGTCACGCACCGTCCGGAGCTCGCGGAGCGCGCCCGCTTCCTCGCGACGCAGGCCCGTGACCCGGCCCCGCACTACCAGCACTCCACGATCGGCTACAACTACCGCCTCTCGAACCTCCTCGCGGCGGTCGGTCGGGGACAGCTCGAGGTGCTCGCCGACCGCGTCGCGGCTCGCCGGGCGAACCGTGCATTCTACAGCGAGGCGTTCGCCGGGCTTCCCGGCGTCACGCTGCAGCCCGAGGCGCCCTGGGGTACGAGCACCTTCTGGCTCACCTGCCTCACCATCGACGAGGCAGCGGCGGGCACCAGCGCCGAGGCGGTTCGTCTGGCGCTGGTCGCGGCCGACATCGAGGCCCGGCCGCTCTGGAAGCCGATGCACCTCCAGCCGGTCTTTGCGGGCTGCGAGCGGGTCGGCGGAGAGGTCGCGGAGCGGCTCTTCGCGGAGGGCCTCTGCCTCCCCAGCGGCTCGAGCCTGCAGCCCGCGGAGCGCGAGGAGATCGCGGCGATCGTCCGCCGGTGCTTCCCCGCCGCGTAGCCCGGCCCGCGCCTCGCTGCCTCGGTCAGGCCCGGAAGCGGCGGAACAGCAACGCGTACTCGTCGCGTTCGTGCTGATCGAGCGTCGCCGGATCGAGCATCTCGAAGGCGCGCCGCCGTGCCGCCTCACCCATCGCCTTCGCGTGGGCAGGGTCGTCCAGGAAGCGCGCCACCGCGTCGGCCAGCTTGCCGACGTCGCGCGCCGGGACGAGCGCGCCGGTCTTGCCGGTCTCGATGAGCTCGCCCTGCCAGTCGAGGTCGTACGCGGCGATGGGGGCCGCACCGAACGCGCATTCGGAAAGGGCCCGGCCGGTGATCGGCGAGATCACCGCCGCCGCCTGGGGGATCACCTGGGCCAGCCACTCCTGCCCCCGGTTTCCGCAGAACGCGACGTGCTCCTGGACCCCGAGCTCGCGGGCGAGGGTCGCGAGCGCCTCACGCTCCTGCCCGTCCCCGACGAGCAGCGCCTTCAGGTCGCCATGACCGCGCCGGTGGAGGTCGGCGAGGACGCGGACCACGTCCTCCGGGTGCTTCACCGCCTCGAGGCGACCGATGCAGAGGACGAAACGGAACGGGGTTGGCCAGAGCTCGCGGAGGAGCGCCGGATCGATGCTGCGCGTCGCGGGCTCCGCGACGTGCCGTTTGTCGATCAGGTTCCCATAACGGAAGATCGTGGACACCTCGCGACGCGCGCCGTTCGCGATCGCGAACTCCAGGTTGTCGAGATTCACGGCGGCGACCAGATCGGCGCGTGACAGCACGAACCGGACGACCCGCTTCTCGACCGCATAGGACCGGAAGAACCGCGGCATCATCGGTTTACCGGTGGCCGCGAAGTTCTTGTCGTAATTGGCATTCACACGCACGACGAGCGGAATGCCGGTGGCGCGGGCCAGCGCGAGGCCGAGCAGCCCGTTGTAGAGCGGGTCCCCCACGCGTATCGCGGTGATCCGTTCGCGGCGAATCAGCGTGACCAGGCGGCGCACGAGGTCCGCCTGCGCGGCCGCGAAGTTCACGACGAACGCGCCGGAGAGCGCGTCGGTGAGGCCGACCTTCCCGTCGATGAACGTGTGCGCGGCGGCGAGCTCGTGCACCTCGGGCGCGCCGTTCCGTGCCGTCGCCCCCTCGCTCACGAGCGACGCGAAAGGATGCACCGTCCACACGTGCTCGAAGAATCCGCCCAGGTCCCGGCAGGTCACCGAGTCCTCGAGCTGGCGCGAGCGGATGGCCTCGTAGCCGTACGAGGCGTCGAGAACGAGGAGCCGCTCCGCCATCAACGCCCCAGGAACGCGCTCGTGTCGCCGAGGGCGACCTTCAAGGTCCCCCAGAAATCCTGGTTGAAGGTCACGCCGAGGTGCTCCCGGATCTTCCGGTTGTCGACCTCGAAGTTCATGATGTCGCCCACCAGCGGATCGCCGTGCTCGACGCGGAGCTTCTTGTCCGGATCCAGGATCGCCAGCATGTTCTCGGCGAGCTCGTTGATCGAGACCTTGATGCCCGAGGCGGCGTTGTACGCCTGGCCGCGCGAGCGCGGAGACATCGCGGCCGCGAGGTTCGCGGCGACGAGGTCCTTCACCCACGTGAACGAGCGGACCTGGTGTCCGTCGCCGAAGACCACCGGGTTCTGACCCTCGATGATCTTGCGCAGGAAGATCGAGACGACGCCGCCGAACTCGTTCGACTCCTGCCGCGGCCCGTACACGTGGAAGTAGCGCAGGATCGTGGTGTCGAGGCCGTAGAGCTTGTGGAACACGTCCACGTAGCGCTCGCCCGCGAGCTTGGAGACGCCGTAGTACGAGACGGGCTCGAAGGGGTGCTGCTCGTCGGTCGGGAACACCTTCGGCTCGCCGTACACCGAGCCCGTCGACGCGTGCACGAACTTGTCGACCTTGTGCTCGAGCGCGTACTCGAGGAGGTTGAGCGCGCCGCCCGCGTTGACGTCGAGGTCGCGCGAGGGATCGAGGAGGCACACGTTCTTCTTCGAGGCCGCGTTGTGGAAGACGATCTTCGTCCCCTCGAAGAGCGCCTTCATCGCGTCGTCGTCGTCGCAGACGTCCTTGGCGACGACGTGGAAGTTGTCGTGCGCCTCGAGGAACGCCACGTTCGTCTTCTTGCCGGCGGAGAAGTCGTCGAGGCAGTGCACGTCGGCGCCGAGCGGGACGAGCGCCTCGCAGATGTGCGAGCCGATGAAGCCCGCGCCTCCGGTGACGATCACCTTCTTGCCCTGGAAGAATCGCTTCTGGTCGTCGGCGCTCATGTTTTCACGTTCTTCAGGAAGGGGTGGTAGTCGCCGGTGCGCCCGACCGGCTCGGCGGTGCGGATGCGCGCGACGGTCTCGATGGCGGCGCGGCTGTCGGAGAGCCCGAACCCGCGTCCCGCCCAGATCTCCTCGTAGCTGCGGGTGTGCAGCTCCGTGAAGCCGTCCGAGAACTCGAGCTCGACACCGTCGACGGTCATCGAGCGGAACGTGCGCTGCCCGCGCGCGCGGATGGCCTCGGGTACGTCGTCGTGCTCGACCGAGAGGAACCAGCGCACCCGCGCGTTCTCGTACTCGAGGAACCCGGCGGCGCGCGTCTCCGTCGCGTAGTGAACGACCGAGGCCTGCAGCTCGCCGAAGAGGAAGTGGAGCATGTCGTAGAAGTGCACGCCGATGTTGGCGGCGACCCCGCCGGACTTCTTCGTGTCGCCCTTCCACGACTGGAGATACCAGCGCCCGCGGGCCGTGATGTACGTGAGCTCGACGTCGCGCTTGGTGCCGCGCGCGTCCTCCTTCACCTGCTTCTGCGCGGCGATCACCGCGGGGTGGAGCCGGAGCTGGAGGATGGTGTTCACCTTCTTGCCGGTGTCGCGCTCGATCTCCTCGAGCGCGTCGAGGTTCCAGAGGTTCACGACCAGCGGCTTCTCGCAGATGGCGTCGGCCCCGGAGCGGAGCGCGAAGCGGATGTGCGAGTCGTGGAGGTAGTTGGGCGAGCAGATCGAGACGCAGTCGACCTGCTTCTGGTCCTTGCTGCGCCGCAGCTTGTCGATGTGGCGGTCGAAGCGCTCGAACTCCGTGAAGAACTGCGCGTTCGGGAAGTAGCTGTCGATGATGCCCACCGAGTCGTTCGGGTCGAGGGCCGCCACGAGGTCGTGCCCCGTGTCCTTGATGGCCTTCATGTGGCGCGGCGCGATGTACCCCGCGGCGCCGATCAGTGCGACGTTCTTCATCGAGTGCGCGAGCTCCGTTCCCGTGGTCTCTGTTGCGGAAGGCCGCGGGCGTCGTTCAACAAGGCCGCGGAGGCTAGCGCACCTGCGCCGGCAGCGACGCCGCAAAACGCTGCGCTGCGTCGCGCCTCCGGGCCCCGGAAACCCGCGTGGCCAGGGGCGGAAATGCGCTAGGATCGCGCTGCACGGCGCGGCATGATCACGGTCGTCGACTACCAGATGGGCAACCTCGGCTCGATCGCCAACATGATCGCCAAGGTCGGGGGAAAGGCCCGCGCGACCTCCGACCCCGAGGTGCTGCGCACTGCCGACAAGCTCGTCCTCCCGGGCGTCGGCCACTTCGACCGCGGGATGAAGAACCTCGCCGACCTCGGGCTCCTGCCGGTCCTCCGCGAGCTCGTCGTGGAGCGGCGCGTACCGGTCCTCGGCATCTGCCTCGGCATGCAGCTCATGTGTCGCTCGAGCGAGGAGGGCGAGCTGCCCGGCCTCGGCTGGGTCGACGCGGAGGTAAGGCACTTCGACGCCGCGACGCACCCCGGCATCAAGATCCCGCACATGGGCTGGAACGTGGCCCGCCCCGTACGCGAGAGCGCGCTGCTCGCCCACGAGCCTGCCGATCCGCTCCGCTTCTACTTCGTGCACAGCTACTTCGTCGACTGCGCGGTGCCCTCGGACGTCCTCGCGACGAGCCGTCACGGCGCGGAGTTCTGCGCAGCCTTCCAGCGCGACAACATGTGGGGCGTCCAGTTCCACCCCGAGAAGAGTCACGCGTTCGGCATGGCGCTCTTCCGCGGTTTCCTGGCGCTCTGAGGGTCGGCGGCCAAAGGCGATGCTCCTCCCTCGCGTGATTCCCTGCCTGCTCGTGCAGGACGGCGGCCTCGTGAAGACCGTGAAGTTCAAGGCCGGCAAGTACGTCGGCGATCCGATCAACACGATCAAGATCTTCAACGACAAGCGCGTCGACGAGCTCATCCTGCTCGACATCTCCGCGAGCCGCGAGCGGCGGGAGCCGGACTACGCGCTCATCGAGGAGATCGCGAGCGAGTGCTTCATGCCCGTCTGCTACGGCGGCGGCGTCCGCACCGTCGCGCAGGCGAAGCGCATCGTGGGCCTCGGGGTCGAGAAGATCGCCGTGAGCAGCACCCTGATCGGCCGCCCCGAGCTGCTGCGCGAGCTCGCCGGTCAGCTGGGCTCCCAGTCCGTGGTGGCCTGCATCGACGTGAAGAAGACCTGGACCGGCCGCTACCGCGTCTACGACTGCTCCCGGGACGCGCTGACGAGCCTCGATGTCCTCGAGCACGCGGACGTGCTCGTGCGGATGGGAGCGGGCGAGATCCTCGTGAACAATGTGGATCGCGACGGGACCCAGATGGGTTATGACAACGAGTTAATCCGTCAGCTCACCGCTCGGCTACGGCTCCCGGTCATCGCTTGCGGTGGCGCGTGGACCACCGAGCACCTGCGGTCCGTCGTCAAGGACGCGGGAGCTTCGGCGGCAGCAGCAGGGAGCATGTTCGTTTTCCAGGGTCCGCACCGCGCCGTGCTCATCAGTTACCCCGCGTACCCGGAAATCGTGCGCCTGCTGGGGACCTGACATGACCACCGCGTATCAGCGATGCACGCGTTGCATCATGGACACGACGGCGGACGGGATCCTCTTCGACGAAGCCGGCCAGTGTAACTACTGCCGCAACTTCGAGAAGAAGCTGCGGTCGTTCCAGCCGAACGACCCCGCGAAGCTCGCCGAGAAGCTCGACGCCCTCGTACGGCGCATCAAGGCCGACGGACAGGGCAAGCAGTACGACTGCATCGTCGGCCTCAGCGGCGGCGCCGACAGCGCGTACACGCTCTACACCGTGAAGAATGCCGGGCTCCGGCCGCTCGCCGTCCACATGGACAACGGGTGGGACTCCGAGCTCGCGGCGAACAACATCGAGAACCTCGTCCGCAAGCTCGACGTCGACCTCGCGACGCACGTGATCAACTGGCAGGAGTATCGGCGCCTCATGCAGGCGTTCTTCTCGGCCGACGTGCTCGACGTCGAGCTCCTCTACGACAACGCGATGCTGGCGGTGAACTACCAGACCGCCGCCAAGTACGGGGTCCGGTGGATCCTGGGCGGGACCAACACCACGACCGAGGGCATGGAGATGCCGTCGAACTGGAACTGGTTCAAGTTCGACAAGAAGAACATCCTCGCGCTCGCCAAGCGCGCGAACGTGAAGATCGACACGTTCCCGACGATCGGCACGGCCGATTACGTCTTCGACAAGTACGTCCGCCGCACGCGCTGGATCCCGCTGCTCGACTACGTCGACTACTTCAAGCCGCGCTGCACCGAGGAGCTCGTCGAGAAGCTCGGCTACCGCGTCTACGCGTACAAGCACTACGAGTCGATCTTCACGCGCTTCTACCAGGGCTACATCCTCCCGACGAAGTTCGGGATCGACAAGCGGAAGCTCCACCTCTCGACGCTCATCATCAGCGGACAGACGACGCGCGAGGCCGCGCTCCGCACGATGGAGCGCATCCCCTACCCGTCCGACGCCGAGCTCCAGGACGACATCGACTACTTCCTGAAGAAGATGGGCTGGACCGCGCAGCAGCTCGCCGATTACGTGGCGCGGCCCCAGGTACCGCACGCGCGCTACGGGACGGAGAAGCCGCTCTGGGATCGCCTCGCGAAGCTCGCGCGCAACCTCGGGCTCGTCGACCGGCACCTCACCATCGCCTCCTGAGAGACGACGGCGGGGCTCAGGTCTCGCCCATGAACTCGTACATCGTGGCGTGGCCCTCGCGGCTGATGCCCTCGCGCCTGACCAGCGTGCTCACCGTCGCGAGCAGGATCTTCGCGTCGAGCGCGAGGCTCCAGTTGTCGACGTACCAGACGTCGAGCCGGAAGCGCTCGGCCCAGTCCACCGCGTTGCGGCCGTGGATCTGCGCCCACCCGGTGATGCCGGGCAGCACGTCGTGGCGGCGCGCCTGCTCGGCGGAGTAGCGCGGCAGGTACTGCACGAGCAGCGGCCGGGGCCCCACGAGCGAGAGCTCACCGCGCAGCACGTTGAGGAGCTGCGGGAGCTCGTCGAGGCTCGTCGCACGGATGATCTTCCCGAGGCGCGTGAGGCGCTCCGCGTCGGGCAGCGGCTTGCCGTCGGGGCCGATGGCGTCCCGCATGGTGCGGAACTTCACGATGGTGAACGGCTTGCCGCCGAGCCCGGGCCGCGTCTGCCGGAAGACCACGGGACGGCCCATCGTCGCCGCGATGGCGGCCGCGGTCGCCGCCATGAGCGGCGCGGTGACCACCAGCCCGACCGCCGCGGCGGTGCGGTCGACCGCCTTCTTCACGAGGAGCTGCCACCCCCGCTGCGCCATCGCTACTTCCTCTTCAGGAGCCAGAACTGGATGGCCGCGTAGTTCCCCATCGGCGGGAGGAACGAGAAGAACTTCACGAGGTGCGTGTTGTAGAGGACCTCGCGCTTCGTGACCGCCGGGTAGAGCGCGCGGCTGATGAAGTAGTGCGACGAGAGGAAGTTCGGCGTCGGCAGCGAGGGATCGCGCTCGGCCGCGAGGTCGACGACCTCGAACTGGGGGGCGATCGTGTCGAGGAACCACGCCTTGTCGAACCACATGTTGTGGTACGGCGCGGTGTTCGGCTCGAGCCCGAGCTCACCGCGTGCCTCGTTGAGCTGCGCGAGCCCGTCCTCGAAGGCCTCGATGCACAGGAAGTGGCCGCCCGGCGCGAGGACGCGCCCGACCTCGCGGAGGGACTTCGCCTGGTCCTCGCGGTCCATGACGTTGATGATGCAGCGCTCGGTGACCACGAGGTCGCACGAGCCGTCGGCGAGCGGAAGCGCGCGGACGTCGCCCTGGACGATGGTCGCTCCCGGGACCTTGCGCTCCTCGGCGATCGCCACCATCTCGGGCGTGTACTCGATGCCCTTCAGCTCGGGCGGGTTCGGACGCTGGCTCAGCGCCTCGAGGAGGTAGCCGTTGCCGCAGCCGATATCGACGAGGTTCTTCGTAGGCGCGCCGCGCTCGCGAAGCCAGTCGAAGGCGCGCAGGACGGCGGCGACCTCGCGGCCGCGCGTGATCTCGTCGCGCATCGTCGACGACGCGTCACGGCCGTGCAGCTCCGCTTCCTTGCGGTAATGCTCGAGGATGAGTTCGCTGTAGCTCTGGGTCATGGCTGGGCCCCGGATAGCACGAGGCGCGACCGACGTCAGCTCACGTGGCGCTCCGGCGATGCTAGCCTCGACGCGTGGGCAGGCCACGATCGTCCCCGGTGCGCGTGCTGCACGTGATCCCGGCGGACGGGCTCGGCGGCGTCGAGTCGGCGGCGCGCTCGATGGCCATGCATTCGCATCTCGGATGCGACTTCCGGCTCATGCCGATCGCATGGGAAGTGACCATGGCGGACGCCACGCGCGTCATCGTGCCCCGCGCCCGCTCGTTCACTCCGGCCGCCTATGCGCGCGCCCTCGGTCACGTGCTCGAGTGGCGTCCGGACGTGCTCGTCACCTCGCTGTGGAGAAGCGTTCCCATCGCCCTCGCCGCGAAGGCGGCCCTCCCCCGGATGAAGCTCGCCCACTTCGTCCACTCGGCGTTCACGACCAACATCGTGGACCTCCGGTTGAACGCCCTCGCCATGCGCGCTGCAGACGCGATCTGGGCAGACTCGCAGGCGACGCTGACCGCCCGCGTGCCGCCCCGGTTCGAGGCCAAGGCGAGGGTCATCTCGTTCGTCACCGAACGGCTCGCGTCAGTGAGACCCGCGGGCCGGCAGCCCCGTGCATCGTTCGTCAGCTGGGGGCGCCTTCACAGCTACAAGGGGGTGGACGACGCCGTTCGCTTCATCGCCGAGCTCGTCGGACGCGGAGTCGACGCTCGGTTCGACGTGTGGGGACCCGACAACGGCGCTCTTCCCGGGCTCCTCGCGGAGCGTGCCCGGCTGGGCCTGGAGGAGCGCGTCCACTTTCGCGGGCCGATCGACCGGAGAGACCTTCCGCGCGTCGCGGCGGAGCACGACTTCTACCTCCAGCTGAGCCGCTTCGAGGGAATGGCGATGTCGGTGGTCGAGGCGATGCAGCTCGGGCTCGTCCCCGTCGTCACGCCCGTCGGCGAGATGCCGCGCTACTGCACCGACGGCGAGGACGGCGTGGTCGTCCGCCCTCCGGACTTCGCCCGCGCCGCCGCCAGCGTGCTGGCGTTCCTCGAGGAGCCGGACCGCTACCGGACCGCCTCGGAGCGGGCCGCGGCGCGGTGGCGGGACCACGCGCTCTATGCCGACGACGTGTGCAGCGCCGCCCGCGATCTCGTCATTCACCGCCCTTGAGCGTCCACGCCCGCGGGAAGAGGTCCTCGTCGAGCTCCTCCTGACCGAGCAGCTTCAGGTGCTCCTTGCCTTCCACGATGTCGTCGCAGACGCGGGTGAACCAATCGGGCATCCGGTCCTTCAGCGGCAGCGAGAGCGTCCGGTAGACGAGCTTCGTGAGGGCGACCGCCGACGTATGCCCCCACAGCACCGTGCCGAGGGCGAGCTTCTCGCTGATCGGTAGTGCCGATTGCGCGATGTCGTTCGTCTGGTGCTTGGCGACGACCAGGAACGGGAAATAGAACCGCGGCAACTTCTTTCCGGGATTGGAGCGCGCGTATTCCTCGGCGACCGCCGGGCGGTTCCGGACGCCTCGCGCCGAGTACCAGTAGAGCACCTCGGGAATCTCGATGAACTTGCCCGCGAGCAGCTGCTCGAACAGCAGGATGCCCGCGGAGCCCAGGTCGGTCCGGAAACGGTGGGTGTGCTTCAGCGCGTCGAGGCGGATGAGGCCGTAGATCGTCGTGTCCGAGAAGCACCGCAGGAACTTGTAGTAGCGCCGCACCGGTGACGTCTCGTCGCGCACCCCGTGGAGCGTGATGATGTACTTGAGGTCGCTCGGATCCCCGATGAAGACGCCCGTGTACGAGTGGCAGAGGACCGCTTCGTGGTCTGCCTCGAGGCGCGCCACCGCCTTCCCGACGAACGTGCGGTCACGGACGTCGTCCTGATCGGCCCACATGAAGTACTTGCCTGTCGCGCGGTCGATCAGGCCGTTGAAATTACCGATGATGCCGAGGTTCCGCGGATTGCGCTGGAACTTCACGCGCGGGTCGCGGCGCGCGAGGTCCTCGCAGATCTGGATCGACGCGTCCGTCGACCCATCGTCGGAGATGAGGATCTCCAGGTTCGGGTAGTCCTGGTCCACGAGCCCTGCGAGCGCACGTTCGAGCGTCGCCGCGCCGTTGTAGACGGCGCAGCCGATGGACACGAGCGGCGTCGCGGTCATGACGCCCGGGCTCTCCGCGCGATCGGACGAGCGGGAACGCCGACGACGGTGACGCCGGCGGACACGTCCCGATGGACCACGGCGCCGGCTCCGACGATGGCATCCTCACCGATGGTGATCCGCGGGAGGACCGTCGCTCCGGCGCACACCCACGCGTTCACGTGCATCTGCACGAGACCGCAGAGGGTGGCGCCCGGGGCGACCTCGCAGCCGTCGGCGAGAACGCTCTCGTGGTCGATGCTTGCGCGCGTGTTCACGATGCAATGACGGCCGATGCGCGCCTCCGTGCAGATGACGGCGCCCGCCATGATCTGGCATCCTACGCCGAGCTCCACGTCGTCGTCGATGAATGCCGTGGAGTGCGCCAACGTGACCGGCGCGATACCGGACGCGACGAAGCGCTCGTGCAGACGAAGGCGCACCCGTCCGTGGGGATTCCCGATGGCCACGCTGAACCCGATCGCCGATCGATCGCGACCGCTCACCCACCTCTCGAAGGCCTCGAACCCCTGGAAGATCGGCACGTCCGGGAAAGGCGACACGAGGCCGGGCGTGTCGTCGAAGACCGCGACCACGGCGCCCCCGTTCGCCTCGATGATCGGACGCAGGACCTTGGCCTGGCCGGTCCCGCCGAACAGCACCACCTGCGGCGGTACCCGGTTCACGTGATCGCGCGCGGCTCGCATCTCACCGCCCGAGGAGCGTATGGATTCCCGCGCTGTACTGGTCGAGCTGGGCGTCGGTCAGGTTCATCGCGCAAGGCAGGTTGATGCCGCGGGACGACACGTCGTACGCGACGGGATTCAGGCGGCGGCCCTCCTCTTCGCGATCGAACGCCGGGAGCGACGTGAGCGGATAGAAGAACGGCCGCACCGGCAGCCCGAGCTTCGGCACCTCGACGAGCGCCGCATCGCGCGTCATGCCGTGGGACTTGCCGAACACGAGAGCGGTCGTCCACACGCCATTGACCACGTCCGCGGGCTCCGGGTTCACGAGCAGGTCGGGAATGTCCGCGAGACGCTTCCGGAACCCTTCCCAGATCCAGCGCTTCTTGCCGACGAGCTCCTCGATCCTCTGCAGCTGCGCATAGCCGAGCGCCGCCTGCACGTTGAACGGCATGTACTTGAACGTCACCTCGGTGTTGAAGTACGTCCCCGGCGCTCGGCCGTGATCCCGCAGGAACTTCGCGCGCTCGAAGAGCTTCTCGTCGTCGAGCAGCAGCATGCCGCCCTCGCCCGTCGTGATCGTCTTCGTGCGATGAAAGCTGAAGGTCGACCCGACTCCGAACTTGCCGGCGCGGACGCCCTTGTAGACGGACCCGATCGCCTCGGCGGCGTCCTCGATCATCGTGATCCCACGGCGATCACAGACCTCCTTGATGCCATCCCAATCCGGCATGTTCCCGTAGAGGTCGACGACGATCACGGCCTTGGTGCGCGGAGTGATCGCCCTCTCGATGCTCTCGGGCGTGAGACACCAGTGGACGGGGTCGATATCGGCCAGGACCGTCTCGGCCCGCTGGTAGGTGATGCCCGCGACCGAACCGACCCAGGTGCAGTCCGGCGCGATGACCTCGTCGCCCTCCCCGATGCCGAGCGCGGCGAGCAACAGATGGATCGCCGTGGTGCAGTTCGGCGTCATGAGCGCGAAGCGGCGGTCGTGATACTTCGCGAATTCGGCCTCGAACGTCTCGACGTAGTGGTAGGCCTTCTTGCCATACCAGCCGTCTTTCACGGCGTCCTGGACGGTCCTCTCCTCGAGCTCCGTGATCCACGGGCCCGCCATGAAGATCTCGCTCATTTGATGCACCGGCAGTATCCGTCGGGGGAATAGGTGAGGAGCAGCTTGCCGTTGACGTACGGGTCCACCTCGAAGCGGTCGGTCTCGGCGAGATAGGCACGAAGCGCGGTCTTCGGGTTGTCTCCCGGTCCCCACGGACGCGGCCGGTGCTCCTGCTTCGGCATGTCCTCGACGACCGTGTCCGACACGACGAGGTACTGGTCCTTCGTCACGGCCGGGCCGTAGATGCGGAGCTCGTCGAGGACGTGCTGGTGCGTGTGGTTGGAGTCGAGGAGCACCATCACCGACTGGCCCGGCTTCACGTGCGAGAGCGCCTTGGCGGCGATCGCCGGGTCGGTCGACGAGCCCTTGTAGAGATGGACCCGGTTCGAGAACGGGAACGACATGATCTGCTCGGCGACGTGGTCGTACAGATTGAGGTCGATCCCGACGACCTCGCCCTTCCCGATGAGCTGCAGGAGGGAGGCATAGAAGGCTACCGACCCGCCCCACGCGATTCCCGTCTCGATGATGACGTCGGGCTTCGTGGCCCAGATGATCTCCTGGGTGGCCACGATGTCCTGCGGCATCTGGATGAAGGGCAGCCCCAGCCACGTCCACTGGTAGCCATATCCATGCTTGTCCGACTCGACGAGGAAATCGAGGGATGTCTTGCGCAGAGCCTCGTCCTTCGCGGCGGCGGCGGCAGTCTCTCGCTTCGACTTCTCGAGGTCTTCTCGGATGAACATGACTTATTCCTTCTTACTGCTTCGTGGCGCTGCGGAAGACGAGTTGCGACGTGTACGTGAGGCGATGCTCGACATCGAAGTTCGCGGTGGGCAGCTCCTGCTCCACACCGAGATAGTAGCCGCGGTAGCGCGCCTTCATCGCCAGCTCGAAGCCGAGGGCGGAGACGACGTCGACGAACTCGTCGACGTTCCAGAAGCGCACCGGGATGCGCCGGTCGTGGAACCGCTGCGTGGTGACGAAGGTGCGGTTGTCGCCTGCGGTCAGGTCGGCGAACAGCAGGGAGGCGGGCCCGAGCGAGGCGATGCGCTCGAGAAGCCCCTTCCAGTCGTCGACGTAGTGGAGCGAGCTCCCGAAGTGCACGATGTCGAAGGGGCCGCGATCGGGCAGGTCGGTACGGAACGACACCTCGGGGCTCGCCGCGAAGAGCGCGCGGCCCGCGTCACCGATCGGACCGTTCTCGACAACCACGAATTCGAGCGACTGCTGCGGCGGCAGCATGGCGCGGAGCGGCACGTAGCTCGTCGCCATGCCGCCGCCGAAGTCGAGGATCCGGAGCGGGGTGCCCCGGCGCGCCAGGGAAGCGGCGATGAAAGGCAGGGCGTACTCCGACGTCACCGCCACGGGCGGGATGGCCCCCTCGCCCGTCCCGCTCATCGCGGCGCGTGCGCGCTCCACGATCTTGTCGAGCCAGATGCTCCCCTCGAAGACGCTCGACTCTCCGCCGGCCTCTGCGAAGGACGCGAAGACGCCCTGCCACACCGGCTCGGGACTGCCCGTCATGATCGCTCCTCGGGAGGATCGTGAGGCAGGCTCGCGGGGCCGAGGTCGCGAAGCCGCGGGTATGCAGCGTCACGCTCCGAGATGCTCGCCGGCTCGAGCGGCCACGCGATCGCGAGATCAGGATCGCTCCACAGCAGCCCGCCCTCGTCGGCGTGGTCGTAGTACCTGCTGACCTTGTAGTGGAGGTCGGCAACCTCGCTGAGCACGCAGAACCCGTGCGCGAAGCCGGGCGGCATGCACATCTGCCGCGGACCTTCGTCCGACAGCACGGCGCCGAACGACCGGCCGAACGTCGCCGACCCGGGCCGCAGGTCGACAGCCACATCGAAGATCCGGCCGCGGAGGACCGTGACGATCTGCGCCTGAGGGCGCTTCACCTGGAAGTGGAGCCCGCGGAGCACGCCCTGCGCCGACCGCGACTGGTTGTCCTGGACGAAATCGTCCGTGATGCCTGCCGCGACGTAGCGGTCGCGCCGGTAGCTCTCCAGGAAGAAGCCCCGTGCGTCTCCGAACATCCGCGGCTCGGCGACGAACAGCCCGGCGATGGGTGTGGGGTGGATCTCCATCGACGCTCAGAGTCCCTCGTCCAGGATCTTCAGCAGATACTGCCCGTACGAAGAGGACGCGAGCGGGGCTGCGAGCCGCGAGAGCTGCTCGCCGTCGATGAAACCCATCCGCCAGGCAACCTCCTCCGGACAGCAGATCTTCTGGTTCTGGCGGCTCTCGATCACCTCGACGAAGCTGGAGGCCTCCAGGAGCGACTTGTGCGTGCCGGTGTCGAACCAGGCGGTCCCGCGACCGAGGCGGACGACGCGCAGCGTTTTCCGCGCGAGATACTCGCGGTTCACGTCCGTGATCTCGTACTCGCCGCGCGGCGAGGGCTGCACCGCGGCCGCGTAGTCGAGCACGTGGTTGTCGTAGAAGTAGAGCCCCACCACCGCGTGCTTCGACCGCGGCCGCGCCGGCTTCTCTTCGAGCGAGATGGCCTGCCCGGACTTGTCGAGCTCGACGATCCCGTAACGCTCCGGGTCGCTCACCGAGTAGCCGAAGATGGTCGCGCCCTCGGTGTGCGACGCAGCCTCGGCGAGCGCGACCTGGAGACCCGCGCCGTAGAAGATGTTGTCACCGAGGACGAGCGCAACGGGATCGGTTCCCACGAAGTCGCGGCCGATCACGAACGCCCGGGCGAGGCCGTCCGGCACCTTCTGCTCGGCGTACGAGACGGACATTCCCCATTGGCGGCAGTCGCCGAGGAGCTCCTGGAAGCGCGGCAGGTCGTGCGGCGTCGAGATGATCAGGATCTCGCGGACGCCCGCGAGCATGAGGGTCGACAGCGGATAGTAGATCATCGGCTTGTCGTAGACGGGGAGCAGCTGCTTGCTCATGACGCGCGTCGCCGGGTAGAGCCGCGTACCGGCGCCGCCGGCGAGGATGATCCCCTTCACGATGCCGCTCCACCCGAGAGGCCGCGGCGGGCGCGCCCGCTCGCCCCGCCGACGCGCTCACACCAGGCGCGGTTCTCGAGGTACCAAGCGACGGTCCGACGAAGGGCCTCCTCGAAGGGATGACGGGGGCGCCACTCGAGCTCGCGCTCGATCTCCGAAGGATCGATCGCATAGCGGAAGTCGTGGCCCGGGCGGTCCACCACGAATTCGATGAGGCTCGCCCGCGGGCCTATCGCCTGGCTCGGCGCGAGCTCGTCGACGAGGGTACAGATGGCGCGCACGACATCGATGTTGCGCCGCGGGTTGCGGGCGCCGACCAGGTAGGTCGAGCCCGCGCGCCCGCGCGTGAGGACGTCCACGAGCGCCTCGGCGTGATCCTCGACGAAGAGCCAGTCGCGGACGTTCTCGCCTCTTCCGTAGACCGGCAATCGCTTGCCATCGATGGCATTCATCGTGACCAGCGGGATGAGCTTCTCGGGGAACTGCCAGGGACCGAAGTTGTTCGAGCAGTTCGTCACGACGGTCGGCAGGCCGAACGTCGTGCGCCAGGCGCGCGTGAGATGATCCGCGCTCGCCTTCGTGGCCGAATACGGTGAGCTCGGCTCGTACGGGCTCGCCGCGGTGAACCAGGCCTCGGGCTCGAGCGAGCCGAACACCTCGTCCGTCGAGACGTTCACGAAGCGGAAGCGTTCGCGGGCCGCGCCTTCGAGACCGCTCCAGTGCGCGCGCGCCGCCTCGAGCAGCGTGAACGTTCCCACCACGTTGGTGTGCACGAAGGCGGCGGGTCCGTCGATCGAGCGGTCGACGTGAGACTCCGCTGCGAGGTGGAGGACGGCCTCGGGGCGGTGGCGAGCGAAGATCTCGCGCATCGCCTCCGCATCGCAGATGTCCGAGCGCTCGAAGGCATACGACGGTTGCCCTTCGAGGTGGGCGAGCGACGTGAGGTCCGCCGCATACGTGAGGAGGTCCACGTTCACCACCGTGTGTCCCGCGGCGACGAGCCGCCGGATCACGGTCGAGCCGATGAAGCCGGCTCCTCCGGTGACGAGGACTATCATCGCGACGTCTCTAGCCTGCTCTACCACGCGAGGTCAATCGTACCGGCCCCGCCTGCGTGGCGCGTGGGGGCCGGCTCCGGCGTACCTGAGCCAGCTTCGTTGCGAGCGTGGCGACGCACGTTCATGGTCGCCCTGCCGCCGCCGGACTGCGCGACGCGCCCGGCGCGGGTATAGTGCCGCGCCTCCATGACAAGGGCTGCGACCTATCGACCGGACATCGACGGCCTGCGCGCGGTGGCGGTCCTGTCGGTGGTGCTCTTCCACCTGCACGTTCCGGGCTTTGGCGGCGGCTACGTGGGGGTCGACGTCTTCCTCGTCATCAGCGGCTACCTGATCACGGGCCTCATCCGCGCCGATCTCGAGGCGGGCACCTTCTCGATCGCGCAGTTCTACCTGCGGCGCGTGCGGCGGCTCGGGCCGGCCCTGCTGGCGGTCACCGTCCCGGTCACCGTCGCCGCCTTCGCGTTGCTCTACCCCGAGGACATGCGGTCGTTCGCGGCGTCGCTCGTGCTGCAGTTCGTCGCGCTCCAGAACGTCTTCTTCCTCGCCGATGGCGAGTACTTCCGCGGCTCCGACATGAAGCCGCTCCTGCACACGTGGACGCTCGCGGTGGAGGAACAGTTCTATCTCCTGTGGCCTCTCCTCTTGTTGCTCACGCGCCGCGTACGGTTCACGCGGCAGCTGCAGCTCCTCGGGGGTCTCCTCCTCGGCTCGTTCGTCGCCGCGATGCTCCTCGCGCACGTCTCGCCGAAGGCTGCCTTCTTCCTCCTCCCGGCGCGGGCCTGGGAGCTGGCCGCCGGGGGGCTCCTCGCGCTCGTGCAGCACGAGCGTGGCCACGAGCGGGCGCCGGGCCCCGCCGTGCGGTCGGCGGCGTCGATTGCGGGGATGGCCGCGGTGGTCGCGTCGGTCGTGCTGTTCACCCCGGCGACCCCCGTTCCGGCCCCGTTCGGGGTGCTCCCGGTGCTCGGCGCCGTGCTCATCGTGCTGGGCGGGACGGGCGGCGGCTCGCCCGTGTCCCGCGCGCTCTCGCACCCCGCCGCGGTGCACGTCGGCCTCGTCTCGTATCCGCTCTACCTGTGGCACTGGCCGGTCATCGCGTTCGCCCAGATCCTGCGCGCCGACGTCGGCAAGCCGTGGGTGGCGGTCGGGCTCTTCGCGCTCGCGTGCGCGCTCGCAGAGGCGACGACGATCTTCGTCGAGGCGCCGATCCGCAGCCGGCGCGTGCTCCGGAGCTCGCGGGCGATCCTGCTCGCGACCGCGGTCCCCGCCGCTCTCCTCGTCGGCGCGGGCGCCTTCGCGTACCTCACCGAGGGCGCGGCCTGGCGCTTCCCGCCGGCGGCGCGCCCCTTCCTCACCGCCGCCTTCCACGCACGGAGCGACCGCTGCGGCCTCCTCTTCCGCGCGCTCCACCCCTCGGCGGCGGTGTGCCCGCTCCGCGCCGACGACGCGTCGAGTCGCCGCGTCCTCGTGTGGGGCAACAGCCACGCGGACATGTGGTCGAGCGCGCTCGTGCGCCTCGCCACCGAGGAGCACGCTGCGCTCTTCCTGAATGCCCGCAACTGCCGCGCGACCCCCGACGTCGAGTTCTGCAGCTCGCGCGTCCAGGACGCGGTGCTCGAGGAGGCGCGGGCGCGGCGGGTCACGGACGTGGTCCTCGCCTCCTCCTGGTTCGGCACGTACGCGGGCATCACCGACGAGCAGCTCGAGCGGTCGCTCGATGAAGTCGTGGCGCGCCTGTCGGCGCTCGGCGTGAGGACGTGGATGGTGATCGACCCGCCGACCGCCAACGCCTTCGACCCGCTCCTCAGCTACGAGGCGGACCGGCGCGCACCGGTTCCCGGTGTCCTGCCGGTCAGCTCGTACGTCGCCGCGCACGACCGGGAGCTACGGTTCTTCGAGACGCTCGCGCGATCTCACCCGCGGGTCAGGGTCATCGACGTCCGGCCCGCCTTCTGCGGTGACCAGGTGTGCCGCGGGGGGGACGAGCGCCACGCGTGGTACCGCGACTCGGGCCACCTCACCGACGACGGCGCGCAGGCCGCGCAGGAGCTGTTCCGGCCCGTGTTCCGCGAGGACGGCGCTACCGGCCGCTGACGCGCGCGTTGCGGAGCAGCTTCACCGACTCCGCGATCGCCGTGTCGAGATTGCCCTCGAAGCGGAACCCGAGCTTCTGCACCTTCTCGTTCGCGACGGTGTAGGAAAGCTGGTTCATGATCCGGCTGTCGACGAGGTTGACCTTGGTGTCCGGCACGAGCGCCCGGATCCGCTCCACGATGGCCCCGACCGTCGTGTTGTCGGTGAGCACGTTGTAGATCTCGCCGTCGAGGCGCTTCGGCTCGGCGAGGAAGAAGCGCAGCGCGCGCACCGCGTCCCTGAGGTCCAGGTACGGACGCTTCTGGTCGAGCGCGGTCTTCCACACGGTGAGCGGCAGGCCCATGCACGCCTGCCACACGAACTTGTTGATCGCGGTGTGGAAGCGCATGCCCGGCGACACCCCGTAGATCGTCCCGAAGCGGAGCGACACGTACCGCAGGCCCTCGTCGCGACCGAGCTCGACGAGGAGCTTCTCGGCCTTGCGCTTGCTCGCGGCGTAGGGGGACTGGGGCTGCAGCGCGCTCTCGTCGCACGCCTCGTCGACGACGCCCTCGGACACGCCGTAGACGCTCGTGGTGGACAGCGAGATGAGGCCGGCGCCCACCTTCGCGCAGGCGCGCGCGACCCGCGCGGTGCCCTCGAAGTTGACGCGCTCCACCTGCTCCTGGTTGTCGAAGCTCGCCGCGGCGTTCGTGATGGCGGCGAGGTGCACGACCGCGTCGGCGCCCTCGAAGAGCTGCTCGAGATCGTCCTTCAACACGTCGCCCTCGACGAAGTCGTAGGGGACGCCGTCCGGCAGGTCGAAGAGCGACACGTACCGCTGCGTGAGCATGTCGTCGAGAAGGACGACGCGCTCGAAGTCGCCCGGGCGGATGGATCGGATGAGGGACGAGCCGATGTGGCCGAGCGCGCCCGTGACGACGATCTTCATGCTTCGTTCTCCAGGACGCGAATCACCGTGTCGACGTCCGCGTGCGGCAGCTCGGGGAACATCGGGAGCGACAGGACCTCGCGCGCGGCGCGCTCCGTCTCGGGGAGCCGATCGGCGCCGCGCAGGCGACCGCGGTAGGCGGGCTGGAGATGGATCGGCACCGGATAGTGGATGAGCGTCCCGACGCCCTGCGCCTTCGCCTTGGCCTGGAGCTCGTCGCGACGCCCCGGCGCCCGGACGACGAACAGGTGGTAGACGTGGCGCGCGCCAGGGCGCTCGACGGGAAGCACGAGACCGGTGGCCGCCAGGCCCTTCACGTAGCGCGCGGCGACCGCGCGGCGGGCGTCGTTGTCCGCGTCGAGCTTGCGGAGCTTCACCCGCAGGATCGCCGCCTGAAGCTCGTCGAGGCGCGAGTTCACGCCCGTCACGGCGCTCACGTAGCGCTCGCGCCAGCCGTATTCGCGTAGCTCGCGCACCCGTGCCGCGAGCGCGGCGTCGCCGGTGACGACCATGCCGCCGTCGCCCATCGCGCCGAGATTCTTCGTGGGATAGAAGCTGAACGCCGCGAGCGTGCCCATCGAGCCGACGCGCCGACCGCCCAGCGAAGCGCCGTGCGCCTGCGCGCAGTCCTCGAGGACCGGGATCCCCTTGGCAGCGGCGAGCGCGGCGACCGCCTCGAGGTCCACGGGGTGCCCGTAGAGGTGCACGGCGACGATCGCCTTCGTCTTCGGGCCGAGCGCCGCCTCGAGCTTCGTCACGTCCATCACGTAGGTCGCGGGGTCGATGTCCACGAGGACCGCGGAGGCGCCCGTCATCTCGATGGCGGCGACCGTGGCGACGGCGGTGTGGGAGACGGTGACGACCTCGTCCCCGGGTCCCACGCCGAGGGCGCGGAGGCCGAGCGCGACCGCGTCGGTGCCGCTGCCCACGCCGACGCCGTGCCCGACGCCGACCCAGCTCGCGAATTCGGCCTCGAACGCGCGCACCTCGTCACCGAGGACGTACCAGCCGCGCGCGAGCACCGCCGCGACCGCGGCGTCGATGTCGGCCTTGGCGGAGAGATACTGCGCCGTCGGGTTGGCGCAGGGGATCAACCCATCACCTTCACTTCCGGCACGTAGACGAGCCACTTGCCACCGGCGGCGCGGAACGCCTCTTCCTTGGCCATGATCTCGACGGAGTGATTCCAGCCGAAGAGGAGCGCGTAATCGGGATAGGCGCGCTGGAACTCGGCATACGCCTTGACCGGGATATGGGTGCCGGGGCTGAGCTTCCCCTGCTTGATCGGCGTCGTGTCGCTGATGAACTCGACGAGATCGGGCCCGATCCCGCAGTAGTTCGTGACCGTGGTGCTCTTGGAGGTGGCGGCGTAGCCGACCACCCGCTTGCCCTCGGCCTTCTTCTCCTTCAGGAGCGCGACGAGCGCGTCGCGGGATCGCTCGATGCGCCGGCGGAGCTCCTCGTACGTCTCGGCCTTCATGAGCCCGAGCTGCTCCTCGAGCGCGCGCTGGGCGGCGACGCGCGGGCTGACCGGACGCGCGCCCTCGTGGGCAATCACGTAGCGCATCGATCCTCCGTGCGTCTCCTGGGGGATGACGTCGACGACCTCCATCCCGTGCTGACCGAACAGGTACGACACGGACGCGACCGAGAAGTAGAACGCGTGCTCGTCGTACACCTGGTCGTACGAGACCTTCTGCACGATGTCCCCGAGGTACGGGTCCTCGTACATGACGACCCCGTTCGGCTTCAGGAGGATCGCGATGCCCTCGACCACCGAGTGGATGTACGGGATGTGGCACATGACGTTGGCGGCGATGAACGCGTCGGCCTGCCCGTGCTCGGCGACGATCGCGCGCGCCGTGTCCGCGTCGAAGAACTTGCAGATCGTGTCGACGCCCTTCTTCCGCGCCTCCTCGGCCACGTTCGCCGAGGGCTCGACGCCGAGGTGCCGGATCTTCTGCGCCGCGAAGTTGCGCAGCGTGATCCCGTCGTTCGACCCGATCTCGACGACGAACGGATCCTTCTCGTCGCCCCAGCTCGCCTTCACGTCCTCGGCGAAGCGCTTGAAGTGCTCGGCCATGCGCGTCGAGGTCGACGAGAAGAAGGCGTACTGGTCGTGGAACATCCGCTCGCGGTCGACGAGCTCGGTGAGCTGCACCATGTGACACGTCGAGCAGTAGCCGACGCGCAGGTCGAAGAACCACTCGTCCGCGACCTCCGCCTGCGTGAGGAAGCCGTTCGCGATGGGCATGCGGCCGAAGTCGATGAAGGGCTCGATCGGGGTCTTGCAGACGAGGCAGGCGGACGACATGTGGCGCATCTATAACCTTTCGCCGCGTGGGCGCAAAGCAGCCGAAGAAGCGCGCTCAGGTGTTCTGCGCTTCGAGATTGATCACGGGATCGGCGTACGCGAGGATCCCCTTGCGGTGCGACACGAGGATGGTGGTGCACGACCCGCGGAGGCCCTTCAAGGACTCGGCGATGAGGCGCTCGGTGTCGGTGTCGAGGTTCGCGGACACCTCGTCGAGGACGAGGAGGTGCGGCTTGCCGAGGAGGGCGCGCGCGAGGCAGAGGCGCTGCTTCTGCCCCGCGGACAGGCCCGACCCGTCCTCCGCGATCAGGTAGTCGAGCTGGCCAGGCAGCTCCTCGACGACGTTCCGCAGCTGGGCCTCGGCGAGGGCGGCCCAGAGGTCCTCGTCCTTCGCCTCGATCGAGATGCCGTAGCGCAGGTTGTCGCGCACGGTTCCGGCGACGAGGAAGGCCTCGGCGCCCACGTAGCCGATGCGCACGCGCGCGTCCGCGAAGTAGTCCTTCGACGAACGACCGCCGATCGTGATCGTGCCGCCCGACGGCTCGAAGAGGCCGAGCACGAGGCCGAGCAGCGTGCTCTTGCCGCAGCCGCTCGGTCCCACGATGCCGAGCTGCGAGCCAGGCGCGATGTCCGCCGAGAGACCTCGTACGACGTCCTGCGACGAGCCGGGATAGCGGAACGTCACGCCGCGGATCGCGATCGCCGGCGCGTCGCCGTCCACGCTCGCCGTGCGCTCGGTCGCTCGTCCGGTGAGCGGCGCTTCCTTCAGCATCGCCGCGGCCACCTCGTCCTTCCGGAACTTGCCGACGAACCGGAGGCTGTCCTCGAACGACGGCCAGTTCGCGTTCGCCGTGGAGAACGAGATGACCGCGCCGCCGAGCGTCTGCACGAAGCGCACGAACAGGTAGAGGAAGGAGAGGAGCGTGATGCCGGGCGTGTGCAGGAGGCGCTGGCTCGACCCGACGATGACGATGATGAGGAGGATGCCGGCGAACGGGGTCACCGCGCCCGCGAAGTTCGCGAGATAGGCGGCGTTGATGAGGTGCCGGGCATACGCGTCGATCGAGGTCACGAGGCGGCGGTGCTCGATGCGCTCCGTGCGGAGGACGCGAACGAGGGTGGTATTGCGGGCGACCCGCTCGATGCCCTCGGTCATCACGCGGAGCTCGATGGGCACGTTCGCGGCGACGCGGCGGGTGAGCCGGTTGATCCGGAGGACGAACAACCCGACGAGACCGAGTCCCGCCAGCGCGATCAGCGTCTCGCCCCGCGCGGTGAAGAACATGACCCCGGCGAGGGCGATCACCTGCACCGAGGCCGAGACGAACACCGAGGCCGACGCGCTGAACTGCGCCGACTTGTTCGCCAGGTCGCCGATGCGCGCATTGATCGAGGCCGCGGGCACGAAGAGCTTGGCGGGGTGCAGCAGCGCCTCCCACACGGCGATCCGCCTGAGCCGCGCCGTGATCATCTCCATGGAGATGTTGGCGCTCTGGCCGACCAGGAAGAGGGTCGACGAACGCGCCAGGGCGAGCACGCAGAGCCCGACCGCCAGGCCGGAGGGGCTCAGCGAGGCGAGCCCGAACAGCGCCGCGGTGTGCACGTCCTGGTTCAGGACGCCGAGCGCCTTCATGAACAGCTGGAGGAACACCGAGATCCCGAGCTCCACGCCGGCAAGCCCGAGCGACGCGACGACGGCGATGAGGAGCCACGAGGCGGCGCGCCCGCCGAGCGTGAGCGCGAGCTTCGACAGCAGCGTCGCGGGACGGTCAGACATGGGCGCGGCGCCACGCGAGGAACTGGTCGTGGTCACGAAGGTAGTCGTCCGCCTCGTACAGGCGATCGCAGAGCACGACCAGCACCGAATCCGCGGTTACGTAGCGCTCGGTCGCCCAGATGCCAGGCGGCACGAGGAGGCCGCGCGTCCCCGTGGCGAGCTCGAACGTGACCTCACGCGACCCGTCATCGCAGTCGACCTCGATCCGGCCGTGGCTACAGACGAGGAACTGCGAGCAACGCTTGTGCGCATGACGGCCGCGGATCGCCCCGGCGTCGGCCCGCACGGTGAACATGCGACGCACCACGTACGGGATCGCCTGACCGTGCTCGACCACCACTAGCTCGCCGTCGGCGGAGCGGTGCGAGGGCAGCTCCACCAGCCGAACGTCATCGACCGTCACCGGAGCCATGGGCGTGCTCAGGGCGTCGTCCCGACGAAGTCGCGGACCGCGTCGACCACGGTGGCGAGCATGCCGTCGGTGAGCTCGGGATAGATGGGAATGGCGAGCGACTCGGCGGCCGCGCGCTCGCTCGCCGGGAACGCTCCGCGCTCGTAGCCCCACGACGCGAAGCACGTCTGGAGGTGCATGGGCTGCGGGTAATAGACCTCCGAGCCGATCTGGCGGTCGGCGAGGAACGCGCGCAGCTCGTCGCGGCGACGCACGCGGATGACGAACTGGTTGTACACGTGGCGGTGGCCCGGCAGCTCGACGGGAAGCGCAACGTGCGCGCCGCCGGCGAGCTCCCCGTGGGCCACCACGAGGCCGGAGCTCGCGAAGAGCTCGCGGTAGCGGGCGGCGTTCCGCTGCCGGCCGGCCGTCCACGCGTCGAGGTGCGGGAGCTTCGCGCGCAGCACCGCGGCCTGCAGCGCGTCGAGCCGGAAGTTCCCGCCGACCTCCTGGCTGAAGTACTTCGGCCTCTGGCCCTGGTTGCGGAGGAGGCGCACGCGCTCGGCGAGCTGCCGGTCGTTCGACACGACCATGCCGCCGTCGCCGAACGCGCCGAGGTTCTTCGAGGGGAAGAAGCTGAGGCAGCCCAGCGCGCCGATCGATCCGGCGCGGCGACCGTTCTCCTCCGCGCCGATCGCCTGCGCCGCGTCCTCGACGACGGGGATCCCGCGCCGCGCCGCGAGCTCGGCGAGGGCGGTGACGCCCGACATCTGCCCGTAGAGGTGGACGGGCACGATGGCCTTCGTCCGCTCCGTGATCGCGGCCTCGACGCGGCTCACGTCGAGGTCGAAGCTCTCCGGCTCGATGTCGACCAGCACCGCGCGCGCGCCGAGCCGCGCGATGCACGTGGCGGTGGCGACGAAGGTGTACGGCGTCGTGATGACCTCGTCACCGGCGCCGACGCCGAGCGCCATGAGCGCGACCAGGATGGCGTCGGTGCCCGACGAGACGCCCACCGCGTGCGCGCAGCCCGAGTACTCGGCGATGCTCTTCTCGAGCGCCTCGACCTCGGGACCCAGGATGAAGTGCTGCGAGGCGAGCACGCGATCGATGGCCACCCGCACCTCGGGCTCGATCGTCTCGTACTGCGCCTTCAGATCGAGGAGGGGAACGGCGGTCATGAGGCCTCCAGCGGGGCGTCTTCGTCTCGGTCGAGGCAGCGGAGGCGCCCGTCGGCCGTCTCCTCGTAGCGCCAGCCGGAGCCGGGGCACACGCGATGGCCCTCGGCGTTCGCCGCGCCGAGCGGGTACCCATGCCGGCTCATCCAGCCGAGCTGGCGCGCCGGCACGCCGCCCATCAGCGCGTAGTCGGGGACCTCGCCGCGCTTCACGACCGCGCCCGCCGCGATGAACGCGTAGCGACCGATGGTGGTGCCGCACACGATGGTCGCGTTCGCGCCGATCGAGGCGCCGCGCCCGACCTTGGTCGCGCGGTACTCCGTCTTCCGCACGATCTCGGAGCGAGGGTTCACGACGTTCGTGAACACGCACGACGGACCACAGAACACGTAGTCACCGAGCTCGACGCCCTCGTAGAGCGAGACGTTGTTCTGGATCTTCGTCCCGCGGCCGATCTTCACGCCCGGGGACACGACGACGTTCTGACCGATGCTGCAGTCCTCGCCGATCTCGGCGCCCTTCATCACGTGCGAGAAGTGCCAGATGCGAGTGCCGGCGCCGATCGAGACCGGCTCGTCGATATACGCGCTCGCGTGCGCGGAGTACGGCCTGGAGTGCGGGAGCTCGGACGGTTCGGACACGACGTTCAGCCTCGGAAAACGCGCCACTACTGCCACTTGGTTGCGGCGGCCGCAAGTTCCATTCGACGCGCACGGCCCCGCTTTTCGCGCTAGAACCGCCGCATGCCGTCCTCGGTAGAGCGCCCGGTGCGACTCGTCCACGTGATGACCGCGCCCGAGTCGCTGTTCTTCTTCCTGCGCGGGCAGGTCGCGTTCATGCGCGAGCGTGGGATCGAGCCGCACGGCATCGCGACGCCCGGCGAGTTCCTCGATCGCTTTGCCGAGCGCGACCACGTGCCGGTCACCGCCGTGTCCATGCCGCGCAAGATCACGCCGCTCCAGGACCTCGTGGCGGTGGCGCGGCTCTGGCGCGTGCTGCGGCGGCTCGATCCCGACATCGTCCAAGGGGGCACGCCGAAGGGCGGCCTCCTCGGGATGATGGCGGCGACCCTCGCGGGCGTCCCCGTGCGCATCTACCACATCCGCGGCTTGCCTCTGATGACCGCGACCGGCGCGCGGCGGCACCTCTACCGCTGGAGCGAGCGCATCTCCTGCTCGCTCGCGCACCACGTCCTCTGCGTGAGCCACTCGGTGCGGGACGTCGTGATCGCGGAAGGGCTCTGTCCGGCCGGGAAGATCGAGACGCTCAGGAGCGGCAGCGGCAACGGCGTCGACGGCGCCGGTCGCTTCTCCCCGGCTCGTCTCGGTGAGGACAGCCGCCAGAAGACGCGCGCGCGTTACGGCATTCCCGACGACGCGCTGCTCATCGGCTTCGTCGGTCGCCTCATCCAGAAGAAGGGCATCGTCGACCTGATGGCGGCGTGGGACGCCGTGAAGGACGAGCACCCGGAGATGCACCTGGTCGTCGGCGGACCGTTCGAGGCGGTCGACCCCATTCCCGACGACGTGAAGCGGCGGATGGAGAGCGATCCGCGCGTCCACGTGGTCGGCTACGTCGACGACACTCCGGCGTTCTACACCGCGCTCGATCTGTTCGTGTTCCCCACGTACTTCCACGAGGGCTTCCCGAACGTGCCGCTCGAGGCCGCGGCGATGGGCTTGCCCGTCATCGCGACCACGATCGCGGGCTGCACCGACGCGGTCGAGGACGGCGTCACCGGAACGCTCGTCGCGCCGCGCGACCCCGTGGCGCTCACCGCCGCGATCCGGCGTTACGTCGCGGATCCCGAGCTGCGCCGGCGCCACGGCGCGGCGGGGCGCGAGCGAGTCCTCCGCGAGTTCCGGCCCGAGCTGATCTGGCAGGCGCTCTTCGAGACGTACCAGCGCCTCCTCGCCGAGCACGCGCCCCAGGTGGCGCCGCACGCGCCGGCCGGCACCCAAGCGGCCGAGCCCGTCGCGTGAGCTCCATGCACTCCTTCGACACCGTGGTCATCGGCGGGGGCATCGTCGGCATGGCCACGGCCATGGCGCTGCTCGAGCGGTCCGGCGGGCGACGTAGCGTGGTCGTGCTCGAGGCCGAGGCCGAGCTCGCCCAGCACCAGACCGGCCGCAACAGCGGGGTCATCCACTCCGGCATCTACTACAAGCCGGGGTCCCTCAAAGCGCGGCTCTGCGTCGAGGGCCGGACACGCATGCTCCGCTTCTGCGAGGAGCACGACGTGCCCACCGAGCTCTGCGGCAAGGTCATCGTCGCGACCGACGACCGCGAGCGCGCCGCCCTCGACGTGCTCGAGCGGCGCGGCGTCCAGAACGGCGTCCTCGTGCAGCGCTGCGAGGCCGGCGAGCTCGCCGAGCGGGAGCCCGCGGTCTCCGGCGTCGCCGCCCTCTTCGTGCCCGGTACGGGCATCGTCTCGTATGCCGCGGTGACGCGCGCGATGGCCAAGGTGGTGGCGGCGCGCGGCGGCGAGGTGAGGCTCGGCGCGCGCGTGCTCGGCGTCACACGTGGGCCGAGCGAGCTCGCCCTGGAGACGGCGGCGGGCGTCGTCCACGCACGCAACATCGTCAACTGCGCGGGGCTCCAGTGCGATCGCATCGCGCTCATGTGCGGGATGGATCCGGGCATCGCCATCATCCCGTTCCGCGGCGAGTACTACGACCTCGTGCCGGAGAGCCGGGGCCTCTGCAAGAACCTCATCTACCCCGTGCCCGACGCCCGGTATCCGTTCCTCGGCGTCCACTTCACGCGCGCCGTGAACGGCACCGTCGAGGCGGGGCCGAACGCCGTCCTGGCGCTGAAGCGCGAGGGCTACGCCAAGACGAGCTTCGCCTTCGAGGACGCGGCGGCGCTCGTCACGTACCTGGGCTTCTGGAAGATGGCGAGCGACCACTGGGCCACGGGCGTCTCCGAGATGCACCGCTCGCTCCACAAGGCGACGTTCGTGCGCTCGCTGCAGAAGCTCGTGCCCGCGATCCAGGCGAAGGATCTCGAGCCTGGCCGGGCCGGCGTCCGCGCGCAGGCGGTCGACCGCGACGGCAAGCTCGCCGACGACTTCCGCCTCGTGGCCGGCGAGGCGATGCTCCACGTCCTCAACGCGCCATCACCCGCCGCCACCGCATCGATCGCGATCGGGGAGCACCTCGCGCGCGTCGCCGAGACGACGTTCCGTCCGCCGCTCCGTCTCTCCGCGTAGCAGCGAAGGACGTCAGGGCTCCGCGGACCCCGACGTCGCTGGCGATGGCACCGTGGGCGCCGGGTGCGCGCGCGCGCGCAGCTCCGCCATCCGCGCCGGGTAACGCGGGTCGGACGGGTGCCGGATCGCGAGCGTGCGATACGCCTCGAGCCCATCGGCGAGCAGCCCCGTCTTGTCGCCGAGCGCGCCGATGCGCTCGAGCAGGTCCTCGCGGTCCGGCGTGATGTCGAGGATGCGCTTGTGGAGCCGCACCGCCTTCAGGAAGTGTCCGCGCTGCTCCTCCATCGAGGCCGCCCATCCGTACAGCTCGAGGCACTCCGGAGCGGCCCCGCAGCCGGAGCGCACGATCATGTCGAGCATCGCGTCGGCGCGGCGCACCTGGCCGGTGGCCAGCCCGAGCGCGATGAGCTCCTGCTGGCAATGCATGTGATCGGACACCTTCTCGAGATCCTGCTCGAGCGCGTCGATCGCGCCGGCGGGATCGCCCCGCTTCGCGCGCACCCGCGCGACCAGCACGTAGCCCTCGCACTTCGCGGGGTCCCGCTGGGTGAGCTCGCGCGCGGCGGCCGCGGCGCGGTCGAGGCAGGCCGGGCTCCCGTCGCACCACGGAGCGTCGCTGGTCGCGTCGAGCACCTCGGCCTCGATCCGGCGCCGCGCCGCCTCGATCGAGGTCGGCACGCGCCGCTCGAGCTCCTCGTCGAGCATCACTGCCGTCGACGGGAGACGCGGCGCGATCCCCGCGACCAGCCGGTCGAGCAGCTCGGCGCCCGCCGGCCCTTCCGGCACCACCTCGAGCGCCGAGAAGCTGTCGTGGACGAGCGGCAGCGACTCCTTCACCACCGCGTCCCGAAGGGAGGTGTCGTAGGCATACGCAAGGCGGTACTCGAGGCGCGCCTGCGCGGGGTTGCGGGTGACGAGGCTGCGCGCCAGGACGAGGTGGGCCCGGCCGAAGCGAGGGCTGCGCTCGAGCGCACGCCCCACCCAGCCGACGACGCTCGCTCCGTCCACCGCCTGCGCACGCACCGCCCCCATGAGCGGCACGAAGGGCTCGGCGGGATAGCGCAGCAGCGACGCGCGCACGTCGTTCCGGAACTCCGCGTCCGGCACGGCGCGGTCGATCGCCTCGGCGCCGAGCGTGCGGCGCGTCGCGGCGAGGCCGTGCTGCGCATCGGGCAGCACCCAGACCACCGCCACGAGGCTCGCGCCGGCGAGCACGAACGCGGCGACGCGCGCCGAGCCAGCGGGTGACGTGCGCGAGGGGTCGCGCGAGGTCGGCCGGCCACTGACCACGAGGGCCGCGCAGACGCAGGTGAGCGCGACGATGCCGGGCACCTCGAGGTGGTAGTCGACGAGGTCGTGGAGGAAGGTCACGACGACCGCCGCCCACGCCCCGACCGCGGGGCGCACCGCGCGCAGCACGATCTGCGGACGGAACGCCCAGAAGAGCAGGCCGAAGCCGGCGGCGGCGACGGGGATCCCCCACTCGACGACCCACTGGACGACGATGTCCTCCGGGTTCGTCCACGTCACGTAGTCCATGCCCGGACGGATCGCGGCGAACACCGTCTCGAAGGAGCCGCGTCCCGAGCCGAGCCAGGGCGAGGCCCGCACGAGCGCGAGCGAGCGGAGCGCGACCTCGCCCTTCATCGTGTCGAGGTCGCGGAAGTGGCTCGTCGCCTCGGCGTACGACAGCACCACGAGCGTCGTCGCCGCGAGCCCGCAGGCCGCGAGCACCAGGGTGCCGGTGCGCGAGGTGTCGTGCCGCTTCGTGCCGAAGAACGTGAGCCCGAAGACGAGCAGCGAGCCGAACACGAGCGCTCCGGCGGCGCCGCGCGAGCCCTGCCAGATGCTCATCGCGGCGAGCACGACGACCGCGCTCCCCGAGATGGCGCGCGGCACGCTACGGCGGGCGAGCAGCGCGCCCAGCGACACGCACGCGCCCAGGTTCATGTACGCCGCGAGATGGTTCGTGTTGAGGAGGGGCGCGTAGCGGCCCGGCGCATACGCGTGGATCTCCTGCGGCTGGTAGACCCCGAACACCTTGTCGGCGGACACCGCGGCGTGACCGAGCGCGCTCAGCGCCATGGCGAGGCTCGACCCGATCACGACGCGCGTGAGGAAGCGCTCGCCGTTCTCGAGCGACGTCACGCGAAGCGCGGAGAGGAAGACGCATCCGTAGAAGAGGCCCTTCAGGAGCTCGACGTGCGTGGCGGTCGGCGCCACGCTGATCGGGTGGAACGCAGGGCCGGCCTCGTGGAGCGGCAGGAGCGCCCTCGACCAGATGTCCGCGTTCTCGGGCGCGACGAGCGCGGTGACCGCCGCGGGCAGCGGGATGGCCTGCACGAGCGTCGCCGCGAGCAGCGTGCCGAGCGCCAGCAGGACGAAGCGGCTCGCCTTCGAGATCGGGATGTCCCGCTCCAGCCAGAGCAGCCCGCACGACAGGCTCGCGAGGCTCGCCACGAACACCAGCACCTCGACGGGCACCGAGCCGATCGCGAGGCCCGAGACGGGGATGACCGCGGCGAGCAGCCATTTGCCGACCGTCGTCGCGCGGGTCTCGGCGGGAGCAGGCGGCATGCGGGCCGGGGATGATAGCGTGCCTCGGGTCCTTCGATGGGTTTGTCCTCCTCCCCCGCCCCTGCTCCTCCCAGCTGGCGCTGCGTCGGCCGCGTCGAGGACGTCCCCGGGCCCGGATCCTTCTTCACCGTCCCCCTCACCCCGGCCGGCGTCCTCGTCGCGCGCGATGCGGCCGGCGCCCTGCACGCCTTTCACGCGGTCTGCACGCACCGCGGGACCGCGTTCCTCCCGGACGGGGCGGCCGGGGCCTGCGCGCGCTTCACGTGCCCCTACCACGGCTTCCAGTTCGAGCTCGACGGGCGCGCGTGCGCGAACGTCCCCGATCTCGCGCCGGTGCGCCTCGCCGTCGCGCACGGGTTCGTGTTCGTGACGCTCGAGGCCGACGCTCCGCCGCTCGAGGACGTGCTCGGCGAGGTGCCGCCCTGGCTGCTGCGCGCCGACCTCGACCGCCTCGTGCGCGCGCATCACGTCACCTACGAGATCGCGGCACGGCTGAGCGTGGTGCTCGAGAACTTCCAGGAGTCGCTCCACTTCACGAGCACCCATCCGGCGCTCGAGGCCCTCACGCCGTCGGCCCGCGCCGAGACGTGGACGCCCGGCGACGACGGGCCGTGGCGCGGCGGGATCATGCCGCTCGTCGATGCCGCAGAGACCGTGTCGCTCTCCGGGACGCGGCAAGGGCGCCCGTGGCTCGTCCCGGACGAGGATCGCCGCGTCGTCCACGACGCGATGCGCTTTCCCGACCTGCTCACGAGCCTCCAGCCCGACTACCTGCTCGTCTTCGTGCTCGTCGCCACCGGCGAGGCGAAGACCCGCGTGACCGCCTCGATCTACCTGCACGAGGACGCGCCCGCAGGCTCCGCCGACGACGTGAGCGGCTTCTGGGCGCGCGTGCACGAGGAGGACCGCCTCGCCTGCGAACGCCAGGAGCGCGGCCTGCGCTCCGTGGAGATGCGTGCACGCTACACGGACGTCGAGGAAGGCGCGGCCCTCGTGGCGGCGCTCGCCAGGCGCTCGGCCGTTCCGCCGATGCGTCCGCCGCAGCGGCTCGCCGGCATCTTCGGGCAGCCCTACGCCGATCTGTCAGAGCTGATCGACACGAGCGCGCTGCCCGACCTCCACGCCGAGATCACGCGCGGCCTCGCCACCGTCGAGACCGGGTACACGGGCGGAACGCTGAAGTGGATGGGCGTGTGCGCCCCGTGGGTGGAGCGGGACGGCTACCGCGACGCGATGGAAGCGGTGCGCGCGATGAGCACCGAGGAGCGGCGCGAGCTCCTCCTCCTCGGTGACGATCCCGGCGCCGATGCCGACGACCCGGACCTCGTCCTCGGCGACGAGACGGACCACCCCTTCTCGGGCGCGCAGCAGCGGTTCCTCGAGCAACGCCACGGGGTCTACTTCCCGTGGAAGGTCTGCTACCACCTGCTCGAGAACGAGCGCTGGGACGACAAGCACTCGGGCCGCGGCAAGGACTTCTCGGACGAGGCGCGCGCCGTCTTCCCGCGGACCGTCGCGTTCGTCGAGTCCCTGCCCTTCCGCGAGATCGGGCGCGCCGTCGTGTTCGGTCTACTCGCGAACGACCACGCCCCCGCCCACCGCGACAGCGAGCCCGGCAAGGCCCTCGCCATCGCCCAGTCGATCAGCTTCGAGCCGAGCCGCGCCGTCCCGGGCGCGCGCCACAAGCGGTTCTACCTCGCCACGCCGGACGGCCGCGAGGAGGTCGTGGTCGACGCGCCGGTCTACTGGTTCAACGACATGGACTGGCACGGCGTCCACGCCGACCCGTTCTTCCGGTACTCGGTGCGCGTCGACGGCGTGTTCGAGCCGCGCTTCCTCGAGGAGGTGCGCCGCGTGACGACTAACCGCTCGCGACGAGGACCGGCGCGCTGAGCGCCCGGTCGTCGGTCGCGCCGACCTGCACGCGCGCATAGAGGCCCGCGGCCTCGCCGGCGAGCACGAAGACGCCATGGTTCGTGACCTCGCCGCGCTCGGTCGCGGCGGCGCGGAAGAAGCGCTGCACGATCCACCGGTCCTTCCGGGCGTGCGCCAGCGAGGACGCCCACTCCTCGGCGGTCACGAGCTTGCCGATGACGACCTCGTCGCCCTCGGCGCCGTAGTCGCTCTTCAGCACCCAGTCGTCCTTCTGCGCGAGCAGCTGCTCCTTGTGCACCGCCTCGAGGCGACGCGTCACCGGCACGTGCGCGCGGATCGTCTCCTGCGAACGGCGCGAGAAGCGGTGGATCTGCTCCCACATGAAGGCCATGGACCGCTTGTTCTGCGGGACGACCGCGCCGAAGGGATTCACGACGCACGCGCGCGCATCGAGCACCGCGCCGAGCACCGCCTCGAGCGGCTCGTCGAGCGGGCGTGTGTCGAGCACGTCCTCGTCGTCCCACGCGCTCTGCCGCTCGCCCCACCAGTCCGTCTTGTAATGGCGGAGCACGAGGCTCACCGGCGCGTCGAAGAGGAGGAGCCCGCGCGCCTCGTCGAGCGCGAGGTTGTAGGGCGAGCCGAGCACCACCTCCCAGCCGCGCGCCTCGAAGGTGGTCTTGTAGAGACGCACGAGCGCGAGGTCCTCGGGCAGCTCCGTCGGGTAGACGAGCGCCATGCGCCGCGGCGCTCCAGACGCCGCGCCCTTCGCCAGCATGACGCCGGCGAAGTGCTCGGTCACCGCCGCGAAGCGCGCCGCGAGCCCGCGGTTCGGGTCGGTCATGCCGGCGCGCGCCGCGAGCGGTCCGAGGACGATCGCCTCGGCCTCGCCGGTTGGCGTGTCGCAGTTCAGCTCGGCGATCTGGTAGCCTTCGTCGGTCGCGAAGACGTCGGCGCGGGCGAGCACGTGCCAGAGCGGCGCGGAGGCGAGCCACATCGCCTTCTGGTACGGCGTGAGCCCGTAGAACGAGTCGAGCAGCGCGGGCTCGTCGCCCACGATGAGACAGAGCTCGTTGTAGACCTCGGCCACCGCCTCGGCGACGCGGTACATCGCGCGCGCCTCGGCGGCGCTGACCACGACCGGCTCCTCGCGGAAGCGCGGCGCGCCGAAGACGAACGGGTCGGTGACGATGCCGCTCGCGGTGACGCGCTTCGCGAACGCCTCGTACGTGCGCGCGTCGTTCATCCCACGAGACGGGCGACGGCGAGGGCGGTCGCGACGTAGCTCACCGCCTCGAGCACGCCCATGCCGTGGTTACGCTCGATGCCGATCCCGGTGTCGAGCCGGCCGCCGCGCAGCCGGAGGGGCGCGCCGAGGAGCAGGGTCTGCACGAACACCTGCCGCACCGGGTAGAGCGCCAGCGCGAGCAGCAGCATCGAGCAGAAGCCCTTCACCGAGGTCGCCCAGCTCACGAAGTCGCCGTCGAGCGCGGAGCCGACGATGATCGCGACGGCGATCGAGACGCCGGCGTAGCTGAGCGACGCGGCCAGGTTCTCGCCCTGGATCTGCTCGGCGTCGTCGTACGTGGTGAGCGCGCGGAAGAGCGTCACGAACGCCCACAGGGCGATCATGGCGAGCACGAAGAAGAGGAGCGACAGCCCGACGTCGCGCAGCACGCTGCCGGCGATGGCATGCGCCGCCACGATGCCGGTCGCCACGTAGTGAGCCCCGCCCGCGAGGCCTGCCGCGACGTTGCCGCGCGCGATCTCGGCCGGGAGCCGCGACCGGAGGAGGAGGTGCGTGCCGAGGCGGCCCATCAGGGCCACGAGCACGAGGCCGAGCACCCCGAAGGAGCCGGCGGCGATCACGTCCGCCAGCAGGTCTTCCCCGCGCACGCAGTTCTTCACGGCCGCCGCGGCCACCAGGAAGACCGCGAGCACCTGCCCCACGTCGAGGAGGTGCCGCGCGGCATTGTCCTCGCCGAAGCTCTTCCCGACGGTCGTGCCGGGGGTGAGCACGCGCCGCCCGAGGCGGAAGAGCGCCAGCAGCACGAGGGTCGTAGAGGCCGCGAACCCGAGGGCATACAGCGGCGGAAGCTCCATGCGGACGAAGCTACTACTCTCTTCCCATGCTCGTCATCCGTAAGGCCGCGCCGGCCGACGTCCCGGCCATCTTCACGCTGGTCAAGGCCCTCGCCCTCTACGAGAAGGAGCCGGAGGCGGTCGTCGCGACCGAGGAGGACTACCTGCGCGACGGCTTCGGCGACCGTCCGCGGTTCGAGGTGCTCCTCGCCGAGGACGACGGCCTGGTCATCGGCATGGCGCTCTTCTTCTTCCAGTGGTCGACGTGGCGCGGCCGGAGCTGCCTCTATCTGGAGGACCTCTTCGTGGAGCCCGAGCACCGCGGCAAGGGCGCCGGCATCGCGCTCATGAAGGCGCTCGCGAGGCGCGCCGTCGACGAGGGCTGCCCGCGCTTCGTGTGGCAGGTCCTCGACTGGAACGAGCCCTCGATCCGCTTCTACGAGAGCCTCGGCGCGAAGGTCGAGCGGCAGTGGCTCACGGTCAGGCTCGGGGGTGAGGCGCTCGCCCGGCTGGCGTGCTAGAAGCGGACGCGATCATGGTGTGGCCCGACAAGAAACCCGCTGGTCTCGACGCGAGCGAGAAGACGAGCTTCGGCAAGGGTGTCTTCCGCAAGTGCGACGGCTGCGGCGAGACGCTCACCGCGGAGGCGCTCGAGCAGAACTTCGAGGTCTGTCCGCAGTGCGGGCAGCACCACAAGCTGAAGGCTGCCGGGTGGCGCTCGCTCCTCCTCGACGAGGGCCATCTCGACGAGTGGGACGCCGACCTCTCCCCGGTCGACCCCCTGAGCTTCAGCGACGGCCGGCCGTATCCCGAGCGCATCGCCGCGTCGCAGAAGGCAACGCGGTCCCGCGAGGCGATCGAGATCGGGAGGGCGCGGCTCGACGGGCTGCCCGTCGCGTACGGCGCCTTCGTGTTCAACTTCATGGGCGGCTCGATGGGCTCGGTGGTCGGCGAGAAGATCGCGCGCCTCTTCGAGCGCGGCGTGGCCGAGCGGTTGCCCGTCGTGCTCCTCCAGGCCTCGGGCGGCGCGCGCATGCAGGAGGGCATCCTCAGCCTGATGCAGATGGCGAAGACGGTCGCGGCGCGCGAGCGCCTGAAGGACGTCGGCGTGCCGTTCATCAGCGTCCTTCTCCACCCCACGACCGGCGGCGTCGCGGCGAGCTTCGCGTTCCTCGGCGACGTGAACATCGCCGAGCCGAAGGCGCTCGTCGGCTTCGCCGGCGCGCGCGTCATCGAGACCACCATTCGCCAGAAGCTGCCCGAGGGCTTCCAGCGCAGCGAGTTCCTGCTCGAGCACGGCATGATCGACCGCGTCACGAGCCGCCTCGAGATGAAGCGCGAGATCGCGACGATCCTCCGGCACCTGCTTCCGGTCCCGGCACACGCCGGCACTGCAACGTCCTCGGCCGCGACGGGCAGCGCCCCGGCAACGTGATGGACGGCGAGGAGGCGATCCTGCGGGCGCCTCGTCCGAGCACGCTCGACGCCGTGCTGACCGGCCTCTACGCCCGGGTGCCGCTCGGGATGCGCCTCGGGCTCTCGCCGATGCGCGCGGCGTGCGCGCGCGCCGGCAACCCCGAGCAGAAGCTCCAGGTCGTGCACGTGGCGGGCACGAACGGCAAGGGCTCGACCTGCGCGATGATCGAGTCGATGGCCCGCGCGGGAGGCAAGAAGACCGGCCTCTACACCTCACCTCACCTCTGTCGCTTCGCGGAGCGCATCCGCATCGACGGCGAGCCGATCACCTACGCCCTGCTGACGGACGTGCTCGGGCGCGCGCTCGACCTCGGTCCCGACCTCTCGTTCTTCGAGACCGCCACTCTTGCGGCGTTCCTCGCGTTCGCCGAGGCCGGCGTCGAGCTCGCGATCCTCGAGGTCGGCATCGGCGGCCGGCTCGATGCCACCAACGTGATCGAGAGGCCGCGCGTCACCGCGATCACCCGCGTCGCGCGCGACCACGTGGAGATGCTCGGGAACACGCTCGAGGAGATCGTCCGCGAGAAGGCCGGCATCGCCAAGCAGGGCGTGCCGCTCGTCCTCGGCCCGATGACCCCGGAGCTGCGCGCCGCCGCCCTCGAGGTGGCGCTCGCCGCGGGCGCGCTCCCCATCGTCATGGGCGACGATCGCGACGCCATCGCGCTCGACTCGCTCCCCATCACGCTGCGCGGGGCGTACCAGCAGGACAACGCACGCATCGCCACCCGCGTCGCCCGCGTGCTCGGCATCGGCGAGGCGGAGCGGCGCGCCGGCCTCCTCGCGACGTCGTGGCCGGGACGCTTCGAGCACCTCACCATCCCTTCGGGCCGCTGGGCCGGCACGTGGCTGCTCGACGGCGCGCACAATCCGGACGGCGCCGCGGCGCTGGTCACCGCCGTGGAAGAGGAGTCGGCCCGTGGCCTGCCGGCGCCCGGCGCGCTCGTCTTCGGCGCGCTCGCCGACAAGGAGTGGCCCGAGATGCTGGCCGAGCTCGCGAAGCTCCCCTGTCCGCGCGTGTATGCCTGCCCGCAGGGTCGCATGGCGGCAACGCCTGCCGAGCTCGCCGCGCAGGCGCCGGGCGCGATGGCCTCCTCGGTCGCGGAGGCGCTCGATCTCGCGCGCGCCGCCGCGAAACACCACGAAACGCCGGTGGTGGTGTGCGGCTCCCTCTACCTCGTCGGCGAGGCTCGCTCGCATCTGCTCGGGCTGCCCCGCGACCCGCCCGTCGCGCTCTAGGGCGCGGCGCGTTGACGGCTACCGGGACGGGTCCGTTCCCTGTAGCCTCGGTGCCGCCATGCCGAGCTTCGACATCGTCTCGAAGGTCCCCTGGAACGAGGTCGACAACGCCTTGAACCAGGCGCAGAAGGAGCTGGCGCAGCGCTTCGACTTCAAGGACACCGAGACCACCGTCGAGAAGACGGACGCGGGGATCGACATTCGCTCGTCGGCGCGCGACCGGGCGAAGGCGGCGCTCGACGTCGTCCTCGAGAAGCTCATCAAGCGCAAGGTGGGCCTCAAGTTCTTCGACATCCAGGACCCGAAGCCGACCTCGAAGGGCGGCGCGTTCATCCTCGTGAAGGTCAAGGAAGGCATCGAGGCCGAGCCCGCGCGCAAGATCATCGCCGGCATCAAGGACGCGAAGCTCAAGGTGCAGTCCCAGATGCAGGACGCCCAGGTGCGCGTCACCGGGAAGAACCGCGACGATCTCCAGAAGGCGATCGCGCTCGTCCGCAGCATGGAGCTCGATCTCGAGCTGTCGTTCGTGAACTTCCGTGAATAGCCACGGGCAAAAGGCAAGAAGAGTCATGGCAGAAGGCGCGACGTCGAAGAAGAGCAAGAGCGGCCCCGCGAGCACCGGAGCTCCGGTCAGCGTCAAGGAGGCGGCGCCGAAGTCGCGCGGCGGCGCGAAGAAGCCCGTCGAACGTCACCTGTTCGGGACCGACGGGATCCGCGGGACCGCCAACGTTCACCCGATCACCCCCGAGCTGTCGCTGGCGCTCGGCAAGGCGGTCGCGTTCGTCGCCGGCCGCGGCAAGACCCACACGCCCCGCGTCCTCATCGGCAAGGACACGCGGCTCTCCGGGTACATGATCGAGCAGGCGATCGCGGCGGGCATCACCTCGATGGGCGCGCGCGCCATCCTGTGCGGTCCCCTCCCGACGCCGGCGGTCGCGCAGCTCACCGTCAGCATGCGGGCGGATGCCGGCATCGTCATCAGCGCGAGCCACAACCCGTACCAGGACAACGGGATCAAGATCTTCGGCGCGGACGGCTTCAAGCTGCCCGACGAGAAGGAGGTCGAGATCGAGGAGCTCATGGCGAACGACGCCCTCCTCGGTCCCCGCCCCACCGGCCCGGGCATCGGCAAGGCCTCGCGCCTCGACGACGCGGGCGGCCGCTACGTCGTGTTCGCGAAGGCGACCTTCCCGCGCGGCCTCGCGCTCGACAACGTGCGCGTGGTGGTCGATGCCGCGCACGGCGCCGCTTACAAGGTCGCGCCGCTCGTCTTCAGCGAGCTCGGCGCGAGCGTGACCGCGATCGGCGTGAAGCCGAACGGCACCAACATCAACAAGGACGCGGGGGCGCTCGCGCCCGACAACGTCCGCGCCGAGGTCGTCAAGCGTGGCGCGGCGATGGGCATCGCGCTCGACGGCGACGCCGACCGCCTGATCGTCATCGACGAGAAGGGGCAGATCGTCGACGGCGACGTCGTCATGGCGATGTGCGCCGAGCAGCTCCTCGAGTCCGGCCAGCTCGCCAAGAAGACGCTCGTGGCGACGGTGATGTCGAACCTCGGCCTCGAGCGCGCCATGGTCGCGCGCGGCGGGAAGCTGGTGCGCACACAGGTAGGCGACCGCTACGTCGTCGAGGCCATGCGCCAGGGCGGCTACAACCTCGGGGGCGAGCAGTCAGGTCACCTCATCTTCCTCGACCACGCCTCGACGGGCGACGGCATCGTCGCTGCCCTCCAGGTCCTCGCGATCATGGTGAGCACCGGGCGCCCGCTGTCCGAGATCGCCAATGCCGCGATGACCCGGGTTCCCCAGGTGCTCGAGAACGTCACGTTGAAGGCACGTCAGCCGCTCGAGCAGATGCGACACCTGTCGGTGGGCACCGCGAAGGTGAAGGACGCGCTCGGCGACCACGGCCGCGTGCTCGTCCGGTGGAGCGGCACCGAGCCGAAGCTACGCATCATGCTCGAGGGTCCGGACGAGGACCGGCTACGCGCGTGGGCCAAGGATCTCGCGAGCGCCGCGAAGAAGGACGTCCCGTGACCTTTTTCGTGAACCCCGGCTCTGCAGCGGCCGTTCTCAGACATTGACCATGGACAGAAGCACGAAGCCGCCGAGTCACTACCATCCCCGGAAGAAGCGTGCCGACGTCCTCCTCGTGGACGACGACAAGCTCGTGCTCCGCGCGGTCGAACGCATCCTCGTCTCCGGCGGGTACACCGTCGAGAACGCGCAGGACGCGCAGCACGCCGCCCGCGAGGCGATGGCCGGCGGCTACGACGTGGTCCTGTCCGACATCCACATGCCCGGCATGACCGGCACCGAGCTGCTCGACGTGCTCCGCAGCTACGGGTGCGACATCCCCGTGATCCTGATGACCGGCGCGCCGTCGATCGAGACGGCCCGCGAGGCGGTCGAGCTCGGCGCCGTGCAGTACCTCACGAAGCCCATCGAGCGCGAGGCGCTCCTCCGGGCGATCGCCCGCGGCCAGCAGGTCCATCGCCGCCCCAAGGAGGTCGTCGCCGACCCGTCCCAGGCGGCCGGCTTCGACGGCGCGCTCGGCTCGCTGTGGATGGCCTTCCAGCCCATCGTGTCGCTCGCCTCGCACGGACCCATCGCCTACGAGGCGCTCATGCGGAGCCGCCAGCCCGGCTTCCAGACGCCGCTGCCGATGATCGAGTACGCCGAGCGGTCGGGCCGGATGCCCGAGCTCGGTCGCGCGGTCCGCGAGCTCTGCGCGGACGCCGCCGCCAACATCCCGCGCGGCGCGGCGCTGTTCGTGAACGTGCACACCTCGGATCTGTTCGACCCCGAGCTCTTCTCCTCGAGCAGCCCGCTGTCCTCCTATGCCGACAACGTGGTCCTCGAGATCACCGAGCGCGGCGCCATCGACGACGTCGGCGACATCGTGGCGCGCATCCGCCGCCTCCGTTCGCTCGGCTATCGGCTCGCGATCGACGATCTCGGCGCCGGCTACGCCGGTCTCAGCAGCATCGCCATGCTCGAGCCCGACTTCGTGAAGCTCGACATGACGCTCACGCGCGATCTCGCGTCGTCGCCGCTCCGCCAGCGGCTCGTCGCGTCGATGGTCGACGCGTGCCGCGACACCGGCATGCAGCTCGTCGCCGAGGGCGTCGAGACCATCCACGAGCTGCAGAAGCTCCGCGAGCTCGGCTGCGACCTCCTGCAGGGCTATCACTTCGCGAAGCCTTCGCCGGAGTTCGTGAAGGTCGCGGCCTGATCCGGGGGTACGCTCAGCCCTCGTGAGCGTCACGCAGACCGTCCGCTGCCGGGCCCTGCAGATCCGGAGGCCGTGGCTCACCAGCGTCACCCTCTCGGCGGGGCTGATGCTCGTGCCGCTCACGATCTGCGCGCTCGCCGGCGCCGCGAGCGTCTGGCTCGCGCCGGCCTTCCTGTCGGTCGCCCTCATCGCCTCGGCGACGCTCGTCGGCTTGCGGGAACGCGGCCGGCTCGGCGGCGCCCTCGTGCTCGTGCCCGAGGGCCTCGTGGTCCAGCCGGTCGGCAGCGAACGGCTCGCGGTGTCGCGCGGAGAGATCCGCTCCGGCTACGAGGTGCCGGCCACGCGCGCCGTGGTCCTGCACCTCGAGGGCGGCCGCATCGTCACCGCGCACCTCATGTCGGACGAACAGGTCACGCCCGAGCAGGTGCTCCAGCACCTCGGGGTCGACGTGGGCCAGCGGGCGCTCACGGTCGCTCTCCGCGGGACGGTCGGACCGCTCGTCCTCGGCGTGCTCTCGGCATTCACCGGGCTGGCGGTCGGCGGCTTCGGCATCGGGCTCGCGTTCGAGTCGTTGTTCGGCCCGGACCAGGCACGCGACGCGGTGGTGCTCGCGACCTTGGCGCTCACCGCGGCGCTCGTCACGGTGGTGCTCCTCGCCTTCGGGTGGCCGCGCGCCGTCATCGGCTCGGACGGCGTCCGCCTGCTCGGGCGCTGGCGGCGGCCCTTCGTGCGCTACGAGGAGATCGCCGCGGTGCGGGCGCACGATGCCGGCGTGGAGCTCGCGCTCACGCACGGGCGCTCCCTGCAGCTCCTCACGATCGGGCAGTCGCGGATACAGATCGACGCCCTTGCCGGCCGCATCGCGCAGGGACGCGCGCTCCACGAGGCCAGCGAGTCACGCGACCTGGCGAGCGTCGCGCGTGACGGGCGGCCTCTCGCGGTCTGGCGCGCCGACCTCCAGCGCCTCGCCCTCGCGCCGCCCGGCTTCCGGGACCAGGCGCTCTCCCAGGAGGACTTCGTGCGTCTCGTGCTCGACGCGCGCGCCCCGTCCGACCAGCGCATCGGCGCGGCCCTCGCGCTGCGGCATGGCGATCCGGCGGCGCGCGCGCTGGTGCGGGTGGCGGCGAACGCCTCGGCCAGCGCCGAGCTCCGGGATGCGCTCCTCGCCTGCGCGGCGGAAGGCGAGGAGCTCGACGAGCCGGCCGTGGAGCGCGGCGCCCCCGCCCGTCGTACGCTCCGGGCATGACCACCTCCCGGGAGCACATCGAGCGCATCGCCCACGACGGGTTCACCATCGTGGAGGACGCGATCGATCCGGCGCTGACCGATCGGCTCGTCGCCGCCATCGACGCGCTGCACGCGGAGCTCGCGGTCACCCCGGCCGCCAACATCTTCGAGGGGCTCGCGACGCTGCGCATCTACAACCTGCTCGCGCGCGGCAAGGTCTTCGAGGAGGTGCCCGTGCACGACGCCATCCTGCCCATCGTCCAGGGCGTGCTCGACAAGGGGTGCCTCGTGTCGTCGCTCTCGTCGATCACCATCCTCGGCGGCGAGGCGGCGCAGCCCATCCACGCCGACGACCAGCTGATCCCCCTGCCGAAGCCGCACGTTCCCATCGTCTGCAACACGATGTGGGCCCTCACCGACTTCACCGAGGAGAACGGCGCCACCCGCCTCGTCGCCGGCACCCACACCGCCGACCGCAGCCCTCAGTTCGGGGAGGACCACGTCACGATCCCCGCGGTGATGAAGCGCGGCAGCGTCCTCGTCTGGAACGGCAGCCTCTGGCATGGAGGCGGCGCGAACCGCACGGGCGAGCGGCGCATCGGGCTCGCGATGAACTACTGCGCGGGCTGGATGCGCCAGCAGGAGAACCAGCAGCTCGGGATCCCGCTCGAGGTCGCCCGCGGGTTCGACGACCGCCTCCGCAAGCTGGCCGGCTTCGGGCTCTACATGCGGCTCCTCGGGCACATCGACCGGTGCTCTCCGGTCGACCTGCTCGACGGTGGCCCGGCACGTCCGGTGGTCGGGCAGATGTGAGCGCGCGCCGCGGCGGGGATGCGAGGCCACCGCTGCCGGGCGCGAGGCGAGAAGCGCACGAGGGACCTGGATAATTCTCGCCAAAGGGCGTTACTCTGATCACCATGGCGCGCGAGGCTGCCGCTCCTTCCATCCCGCCGCCGGATGCCGACTCCAGCGCGCTCTTTGCGATCGGCGACGTCCACGGGTGCGCCGAGGAGCTGCGCGCGCTCATCCAGAAGCTCCCGCTCCGCCGCGACTCGGTCGTCGTCTTCCTGGGCGACTACATCGACCGCGGGCCCGACTCGCGCGGCGTGGTCGACACCATCCTCGAGCTCCAGCAGTACTGCAAGGTGGTGTGCCTGCTCGGCAACCACGAGCTGATGCTCCGCGAGTTCCTGGACGGGTCCGACCCGCGCCGCGTCGCGCGCTTCATCTACAACGGCGGGAGCGCCACCCTCGCCTCCTACGCCGACCACGACGGCGTCTTCGTGATGCCCGAGGAGCACCGCGAGTTCTACGAGGGCCTCCTCTACCACTACGTGACGGGCGACTTCTGCTTCGTCCACGCCGGGCTTCCCACGGCGCTCGAGGAGATCGACGTCGAGGTGCACGGCGAGGAGATGGTGTGGATGCGCCATCGCCCCGGCATGCCCGAGCCGAACTACTCGAAGATCATCGTGCACGGGCACAGCGCCATCGAGAGCATCGACATCCAGCCCCGGCGCATCAACCTGGACACCGCGTGCGTCTACGGCCGGCGGCTGACCGCGCTCGAGATGCACACGCGCGAGATGTACACCGTGGAGCGGTCGACGGCGCCCCAGCCGATCTACCTGCGAGACAGCCGGGATTCGCGCCGCCACGCGCTCCGCTTCAGCGGCAAGGTCCCAGTCGTCCTCGAGCACCGCGGCGCACGCCTCGTGTTCGAGACCATCAACTACTCGGAGATCGGCATGCTCATGGTGCCGGTCGACCCGTCGATCGTGAGGCTGCAGGCGGGCGCGCCCGTCAACGGCACGATCGGCGTGGGTGAGCTCGCGACGCCCTTCAAGGGCGTCGTGCTGCGCGTCGACGCCGGCCAGCGGATCGCGCTCAAGATCGTCGTCGACATCGCCGCCGCCGCTCCCTGATCCGAGGCACCTTGACGGTCGCGGAAGAGACGACGTTCACCTGGCTCGAGCGCTCCGCGGCGTGGTTCCTGCGGCGAGCGCGGCGCAGCGTGCTGTGGCTCGTGCCGTTGCCGCTCGTCGTCGTGTTCCTGGTCGACGTCGGCCTCCTGTACGTGAACAAGCCGCTCGGCTTCGCCGCCATCGTGGCCGCGTGCGGGATGCTCGCGTGGACCTACGGCGCTTCGGCGGCCCTGCGCGGCCGGCTCGGCGAGCTCGAGCAGGCCTACGAGGCGCGGGACGTCCACGAGGTGACGCGCCTGCGCGGGCTCATCGCCGGCGCCCCGGAGACGCCCGCCGAGCACGCCGCCGCGCACGTCGGCGACGCCGAGCTCATGATGCGCCTCGATCGCTTCGAGGAGGCGCGCGCGGCCTACGCGCAATGTGACCGGGCCCTCCTGCCGCCGCTGACCAGGCCTGGCGTCCTCGGGGCGCATGGTCTCGCCACCGCGCTCGCCGCGGACGCCGAGGCCGGCGTCGCGCTCATCGAGGAGGCGATCCGCGAGGCCGACGCGACGAAGAAGTATCCGCCGGAGCGCCGGCGTTACCTCTCCCTGCGCCTCGGCATCGCGCTCTCGATGGCCGACCGCCACGAGGAGGCGGTCGCGGAGCTCGAGCCGTCGGTCGCGGCAGGCGCGGACCAGACGTCGATGCTGGCCCGCTCCGCGCTCCGGGCCTCGAGGACCGCGCTCCGCGAGCTGCCGCCGCTGCTCCCCGACGACGAAGGGCCCGCCTCCGGGTAGGAAGCAGGCCCTCGTTCATCATCAGTCTCGCTCGCCACCACCGAGGTGCGTCTTCGGCGCGGAGCGCCGGTCGCCGAAGGCGAATCGCACCGGCCCGGTCACATCCCGGGGAGGCTCGCGAAGCGAGGGGCGGAGCCCCACCTGCCTAGTAGCGGTAGTGCTCGGGCTTGAAGGGGCCCTCGATCGAGACGCCGAGGTAGTCGGCCTGCGACTTGTCGAGCTTCGTGAGCTTGACGCCGAGCTTGTCGAGGTGGAGCGCGGCGACCTTCTCGTCGAGCTTCTTCGGCAGCGTGTAGACCTTCTTCTCGTACTTCGAGTGGTTGGCCCAGAGCTCCATCTGCGCCATGACCTGGTTCGTGAACGACGAGGACATGACGAACGACGGGTGACCGTCGGCGCAGCCCAGGTTCACGAGGCGGCCGCG
>JAQBQL010000212.1 GCA_028287035.1 Labilithrix sp.
CGCCGCCGCGCGCCCGCCGCCATCCGCCGCGTCCGCCTCGAGCGTTCCCGAGCCGGCGGCGAGCGCCGCCGTCCCGAACCGCGCCCTCACCGACCGGAAGTGAGCCGCCGCTCGGCGGTCAGAAGAGGCGAGCCGCGATGTCGTCCGTGAAGAGCCACGCGGCGCGCGGGATGGTGACGACGTCGCCGTCGCGCGCGAGCCGGCCGCGCGCCACGAGCTTGTCGGCGGCGAGCGTGCGCTCGGCGGTCCAAGGCTCGACCCCGAGATCGCGCCCGGCGCGCCCCAGGTCGAGGCCGTCGGCGAGGCGGAGGCCGAGCATGATCCGCTCGCGCAGGAGCGCCTCGGCATCCAGCGTCTCGGCGAACATCGTGAGCCCGTCGCCCTCACCGAGCACGTCGTCGCCGAGCGCGCGCGTCCCTTCGACGTAGCGCTTCGGCTCGATCGCATTGCGCCAGCGGAGGCCGGCGCGCACGGTCGTGGGCTCGGCGTCCCGCGCGAAGCCGAACGCCGCGCAGCCGAGGCCGACGTACTCGTCGCCGCGCCAGTACGCGAGGTTGTGCCGGGCCTCCTGGCCGGGCACCGCGTAGTTGGAGATCTCGTAGTGCCGGAGACCGCGCGCCTCGAGGGTCTCCTCGATGGCGAGGAAGGCGTCGGCGACCACCGCCTCGTCGGCCATCGGGAGCAGCCCGCGCTTGCGGCGCTCCCCGAACTGCGTCCCGGGCTCGATCGTGAGCTGGTAGCAGGAGAGGTGCTGGAGACCGGTGCCGGCGAGGGCGTCGGCCTGCGCGCGCGCGTCCTCGATCGGCTGGTCGGGAAGGCCGAAGATGAGATCGGTCGACACGCGTGCGATGCCGGAGGCGAGCCCCGCCTCGATCGCCTTCCGCGCGCCGTCCGGATCGTGGAGTCGACCGAGGAAGCGCAGCTGCTCGGCCCGGAGCGACTGGGTTCCGATCGACAGACGGTTCACGCCGACGTCGCGAAGCGCTCGCGCGCGCTCGAGATCGAGTGACGTCGGATTGCACTCCACCGTGACCTCGACCTCCGTGCCCGCGGTCGCCGGGAAGATCGCCCGCAGCCGCGCGAGCACCCGCCCGAGCTCACGCGGCTCCCACAGGCTCGGCGTTCCGCCGCCGAAGAAGATGCTCGAGATGGTGAGCGGGCGGCCGGCCTTCGCGAGCTGCCGCGCGCGCTTCTCGGCCTCGCGGACCACCGCATCGGCGTACCCGACGTGGTCGATGTCCTCGCGCTCCGACGCGTAGCTGACGAAATCGCAGTACGGGCACTTCGCAAGGCACCACGGAAAATGCACGTAGATGGATGCCAAGGCGGCGGGACCATAGCGCAGCGCGGCGCGCGTCGCTCAGAAGAGGCCAGGATCGCCGCTCGGCGCAGCAGGCGCGGGCGTGGCGGTCGCCCTTGGCCGTGGCCTTCGCGGTGCGAGCGGCGCCGCCGCCTTCGCCGAGCCGGCGCCCTCGAACACGCGCGGCGTCGCTTCCGCCGGAGCCGCGGATGCAGCACGTGCCGCCGCTGCCTCGGCCGGCGCCGCGGCGTCGACCTTCGCCGCGAGGTCGGCGGTGGTTACCGCGTCGGCCGTCCCAGACGTGGCGACGGAAGCGGCCGGTCCGGCGCGCGCCGTCTCCCGCGCGACGGCGCGCGATCCGTAATAGGCCCCCGCGAACGCGCAGCCGGCGAGCACCACCAGGGCGCCCACCAGCGTGCCGGCTCCGGGGCGGAAGGATGCTCGCGGCGCTCCGCTCACGAGCCGCTCGGCCGGAGGGTGCGCGGCGCCGCGGGGTGAGGCTGCCCCATCTGCCACGCCTCGCCCGGCCGGGGGCGGGACGGGCAGGTGCGCGACCGGCGAGGTCTCGAGCCGCGCCGTCCGCTGCGGCGGCGGCGCATCCTGGCGCGGCCACTCGGCGAGCGGCTGCGTGGCGACGCGGGCCTTGGCGTCCTGTCCGCCCGACAGCAGCGTCTTGATGGGCACCGGCCCGCCCGCATCCCGCGACGGCAGCGTCCGCGCGAGGTCCGCCGCAGGCAGCAGCGCCGCGAGCGCCCTGGCCTCCTGCGCCTGCGCCCGGCGCGCGGCCACGAGGGCAGGGGAGGACTCGGTCGAGAGGGCGACGCTTCCGGCGGGAGCGCCCACCTCCACCTGCGTCACCGACCCGAGGCCCGCCCGCGCCTGCTGGGTGGCGGCCTCGCCGACGTCGCCCCGATCGCCCGACGCCGCGCCGAAGACGCGCACCGGACGCCCGCTCCGTGCGTCCTCGAGCGCCGAGACCACCTCGTCCATCGACGCGAAGCGTTCCTCCGGCACGAGCGCGAGCATCCGGCTCACGATGCGCCCCACGACCGGCCCGACCTCGGGCGTGACCTCGTCGAGAGGAGACGGCTCGGGCACGCCCGCGAGCGCGCCGCCCGGGTGGCTGCCGGAGAGGAGCTCGTACGCGAGGAGCCCGCAGGAATACTGGTCGGAGCGCCCGTCCACCGCGCCGCCCGCGAGCTGCTCCGGGGCCATGTAGCGCGGCGTGCCGAGCACGTGGCCGTGCTGCGTGCGGAAGCTCCCGTCGACGAGCGGCCTCGCGAGCCCGAAGTCGAGCACCTTCACCGCGCCCTCGTCCGACACCATCACGTTCGCCGGCTTCACGTCGCGGTGGACGATGCCGGCCTTGTGCGCGGCCGCGAGCGCCCGGGCGATGTCGAGCAGCCACCCCACCTTTCGCGCCACTGGCACGGCTCCGTCGCCCACGTCGGCGGACAGCGGCGCGCCCTGCACGAGCTCCATCACGATGTAGACGATCCCCTCGTGGTCGCCGATGTCGTGGATGGCCACCGTGCTCGGATGGGTGAGCCCTGCCGCGGCCCGCGCCTCGCGGAAGAGGCGCGAGACGGAGCCTTCGTCCTCGCGGTCGGCGCGGAGCACCTTGAGCGCCACCTTGCGGTGGAGACGGGTGTCGTGCGCGCGATACACCTCGCCCACCCCGCCTCGCCCGATGAGCGATTCGATCTCGTAACGCTCGAACGTTTCCCCCGGCGCGATCGGCACGACGTCGGGGCGGAGCGTATCAGGGTTATCGCCGATATCGGGAAGTGGCGGGGCGCGTGCCGTTGCCTGCGTGAAACCCGGGTGGTACTTTGAGTATGGCGACCGTTCTCTGCGGATGCGGACGACGCTCGATCACAAAATGCTCCAGGTCACGGACATCATCGACCGCGTGCGGGCGTATCAGCCGAGTGCTGATTCCGAGCTCATCAGGCGAGCCTACGAGTACAGCAGCAAGGCGCACACGGGCCAGAAGCGGAAGTCGGGCGATCCCTACTTCATCCATCCCGCGTCGGTCGCCGGCATCATCACCGAGCTCCGTCTCGATACCGCGAGCGTCTGCGCGGGCCTCCTCCACGACGTCGTCGAGGACACGCTCGCCACGACGAAGGACATCGAGCGCGAGTTCGGCGCCGAGGTCGCCACGCTGGTCGACGGCGTCACGAAGCTCGGCAAGATCAACTTCACCTCGAAGGAAGACCGCCAGGCCGAGAACTTCCGCAAGATGGTCGTGGCGATGGCGCGGGACATCCGCGTCCTCCTCATCAAGCTGTGCGACCGCGTCGACAACATGCGGACGCTCGAGCACATGAAGCCCGAGGCGCAGGAACGCATCGCCCGCGAGACGATGGAGATCTACGCGCCGCTCGCGAACCGCCTCGGCATCCAGTCGTTCAAGAGCGAGCTCGAGGACCTCTCGTTCCGCTGGATGGAGCCCGACGCGTACGCCGAGGTGAAGACCGCGGTCGCGAAGACCGCGAAGGAGCGCGAGCGCTACATCCAGGAGGTCTCGAAGACCCTGCAGAGCCGGCTCGCCGAGCAGGAGTTCGCCGCCGACGTCACCGGCCGCGCCAAGCACCTCTACTCGGTGTGGCGCAAGATGAAGGCGAACGAGGCGACGATCGAGCAGATCCACGATCTCATCGCCTTCCGCGTGTCGGTGGAGAGCGTGAGCGACTGCTACGCGGCGCTCGGCGTCATCCACTCCAAGTGGACGCCGGTGCCCGGCCGCTTCAAGGACTACATCGCGCTGCCCAAGCCCAACATGTACCAGTCGCTGCACACGACGGTCATCGGCCCCGGCCGCGAGCGCATCGAGATCCAGATCCGGACGCACGAGATGAACCGTGTCGCCGAGCGCGGGATCGCGGCGCACTGGAAGTACAAGGAGCGTCACGGCGGCGGCGTCGCCGATGCCGACGCGGAGCGGTTCGGCTGGCTGCGTCAGCTCATGGAGTGGCAGAAGGATCTCAAGGATCCGGCCGAGTTCCTCGAGGGCGTCAAGGTCGACCTCTTCCAGGACGAGGTCTACGTGTTCACGCCCAAGGGCGAGGTCCGCGTGTTCCCGCGCGGGTCGACGCCCGTGGACTTCGCGTTCGCCATCCACTCGCAGCTCGGCGAGCACATCACCGGCGCGCGCGTGAACGGCAAGCTCGAGCCCCTTCGCTACAAGCTGCGCAACGGCGACGTCCTCGAGATCGTGACCGCGCCCCACCAGCAGCCCAGCAAGGACTGGCTCGACATCGCGGTCACGACGCGCGCCCGCGCCAAGATCCGCAACTACCTCCGCCAGGAGCAGCGCGACAAGTCGCTGAAGCTGGGCCGCGAGCTCCTCGAGCGCGAGTTCCAGCGCGGGCAGGTGTCGCTCTCGAAGCTGCTGAAGAACGAGGGCGAGACGCGCAAGCTGCTCGAGGCCGTCAGCATCGGCACGCTCGACGAGCTCTACATCGGGATCGGCTACGGGAAGATCGATCCGAAGGACGTGCTCGAGGTCGTGGCGCCCCCGTCCCTCGACGGCGCGAAGAGCATCCCGCCCGAGGAGCTGCGCGAGGGGCGCCTCGCCGGGTTCGTCCGCAAGGTCGCGAACCAGGTCCGCGGTGACGACGGCGGCATCAAGCTGAACGGCATCGACGACGTGCTCGTTCGCTACGCCAAGTGCTGCAATCCGCTGCCCGGCGACGACATCCTCGGCTTCATCACGCGCGGGCGCGGCGTCACCATCCACCGCCGCGGCTGCACGAAGGCGTTCGACACCGATCCCGAGCGCCGGGTCGAGATCAGCTGGGACCAGAAGGCCAAGATCAACCGCGCGGTGCAGCTGCGCGTCGTCACCGCCAACCGACCGGGAATACTGGCGACGGTCGGGCACACCTTCTCGACGCTCGCCATCAACATCACGGAAGCGAACTGCCGCGCCGGCGACGACGGCAAGGCGGTCAACGTCTTCACCTTCGTGTGCTCGGACCTGAACCAGCTGAAGGGCATCATGCGCGCGCTCTCCAAGGTGCAGGGCGTCGTGGCCGTCGATCGGGCCTGACGCCTTGTGAACGGGGCGGGGCAGGGCTAAGTCCCGCACCGTCATGACGGTCACAGTCGTTGGTGGTGGTCTCGCCGGCTGCGAAGCAGCATTCCAGCTCGCGGAGCGCGGGATCGACGTCGTGCTCGTGGAGCAGAAGCCTCACGCCCGCACGCCGGCCCAGAACACCGACGACCTCTGCGAGCTCGTCTGCTCGAACTCGATGCGCGGCGCCGCGCTCGTCAACGCGGTGGGCCTCCTCAAGGAGGAGCTCCGGCGCGCGGGCTCGCTCGTGCTGTCCTGCGCGGACGTCGCCAAGGTGCCGGCCGGCGGCGCGCTGGCCGTCGACCGCGAGGTGTTCGCGCGCGTCGTCACCGAGCGCATCACGAACCATCCCCGCATCACGCTCCGTCACGAGATCATCCGCGGCATTCCCGAGGCCTCGCCCGAGCATCCCGTCATCCTCGCGACCGGGCCGCTCACGGGCGACGAGCTCGCCGCCGACATCGCCCGCGTGGTCGGGGCCGAGCACCTCGCGTACTACGACGCGATCGCCCCGATCGTGAGCGCCGATTCGATCGACGAGGCGAAGGTGTTCCGGCAGTCTCGCTGGGGCAAGGGCGCGCCCGTCGATCCCACGGCCGAGGCGGGCGCCGAGAAGGAGCGCTCGGCGCTCGATGCCGAGGCGCTCGGCGACGAGGCGTACATCAACTGTCCGTTCGACGAGGCTGGCTACAAGGCATTCGTCGCCGCCATCGTGGACGCGCAGAAGGTCGAGCCGCGTGCGTTCGAGGACGTGAAGTACTTCGAGGGCTGCCTGCCGGTCGAGGTGATGGCTTCGCGCGGCGAGATGACCCTCGCCTTCGGGCCAATGAAGCCGGTCGGCCTCACCGATCCCCGCACCGGCCGGCGTCCCTACGCCGTCGTGCAGCTCCGCGCCGAGGACGTCGCGTCGACCGCGTACAACCTGGTGGGCTTCCAGACGCGCATGACCTGGACCGATCAGGCGCGCGTGCTCCGGATGATCCCCGGCCTCGAGCAGGCGGAGTTCCTGCGGTTCGGCAGCGTCCACCGCAACACGTTCGTCGACTCGCCGAAGCTCCTCGACGAGCGCATGCAGCTGCGCGCGCGGCCCGGCGTCTTCCTGGCCGGGCAGGTCACCGGCGTCGAGGGCTACGTCGAGAGCTGCGCGGGCGGCTTCCTGTGCGCGCTCCTCCTCGCGCAGTCGCTCAAGGGCGAGGCGCTCCGCCCGCCGCCCGAGACGACCGCCCTCGGCGGGATCCGCACGCACCTCATGCGCCCGAACGAGCGCTTCCAGCCGTCGAACATCACGTGGGCGTGCATGCCGCCGCTCGCCGACAAGAAGGAGAAGCGGCTCAAGAAGCGCGAGCGCTACGAGCGCATGTCGGAGCGCGCCATCGCCGATTTCGACGCGTGGTTCGCGAGCCTCGGCGCCCCGCCGGCGCCCTGAACGAGCTCAGGCCGCGGGGTCGGCGGGCTTGCTCGACTGCAGCACCTCGTCGATGCACTTGACCAGCTCGACGAGCGTGAACGGCTTCTGGAGGAAGCACTGCCAGAGCGCCTCGTCGCTCTTGTTCGGAGCGCGCACCGCGCTCATGAGGACGACCGGGATGCCGCGCAGGCGCTCCTCGCCGCGGATCCACCGGGCGAGCTCGACGCAGTCGAGGAAGGGCATCATCAGGTCGGTGATGATGATGTCCGGCAGCTCGTGGGCGAGCAGCGCCTTCGCCTCCGCGCCGTCCGATGCGGAGACCACCTCGAACCCGCGGTCCTCCAGCACCAGGGTGAGGACCTCGGCGATGTCGAGCTCGTCGTCCACGATGAGCGCCCGCGTCATCGACGTCTCCGGGTCGTGGCCCGCTTCTTCGCGATCTTCTTGACCGCTCCTGCCGGGCGCGCCTTCGGCTCGACTCCGCGATCGACGAAGGAGGCGCTGCCAGTGAGGATGTGCGAAGCGGAGTCGAACGTGTCCGCCACGCGAATGCCTTCGGGCGTGATGAAGAACTCGCGGATGTGCGAGTCGTAGGCGCTCTCGCGGGACTTCAGGATGGCGACGAGGCGGCGCAGCTCCGAGCCGAACTCCACGTGGCGGAGGAGGACGATGTTCTCGACGATGGCCGCGAACTCCTCGTTCGGGAGCTCCACGTTCGCGTGGAAGAGCGGGGTCTCCTCGGCCACGACGGTGGTGACGTCGAGCTCCCGCAGCTGGTGGGTGAGGGCCGAGAAGAACCGCTTCAGCCGGTCCGGATAGACGGCCGCGTCGCGGAAGCCGCTCACGCCGTCGATGAAGAGGCGCATGCGCGGCACCTTGCGCTCACGGATCCGCTCGAGGAGGCGCTCCGCGAGGGAGTCCATGTTGTGCTCGAGCGGCGGCTGCCACTGGATCTCGACGAGACCCGCATCGACCGCCTGCTGGAGGTCGATGCCGAGCGAGTGCGCCTTGTCGACGAGCCGCGGGGGCGTCTCGTAGAAGCCGAAGTAGACGCCAGGCTCGCCGCGCCGCGCGCCCTCCGCCAGGAACTGCAGACCGAGCACCGTCTTGCCGGTGCCGGCCGCGCCGAGCAGCATGGTCGCGGAGCTGCTGAGCACGCCGCCCCCGAGCATGGCGTCGAGCGCCGGCACCCCGAACTGCACGCGCGCGCGGTCCTCGGCGGCGTGCTCGGGGGGGCTCGCGAACGCGACCTCCGTACGCGGGTGGACGAGGAGGCCTCGGGGACCGATCTGGACCTCGTGCCGGCCGAGGAGCGCCGCGGAGCCGCGCATCTTGTGCACCGCGAGCTCGCGGACCGCGCGCGGGCCGACCTGGCGATGGGTGAGCTCGATCACGCCGTCCACCATCGCTGCGCCCTGCGCGTCCTCGGCGAAGCTCGGCGAGAGCAGCATCACCGTGCAGTCGAAGAGGATGCCGAACGTCTGCAGCTCGCGGACGAAGCGCTGGAAGGCCAGCGCGTTCTCGGCGCGGCGCTCGAGCGGCTGCACGCCGTCGACGACGAGCATGGAGGCTCCGCGCTTCTGGATCATCTTGCGCAGGAGATCGCGGACGCCGTCGAGACCGAGCTTGTTCAGCGCCGGGAACCCGCTCACGTAGTGGATGCGCGAGCCGACCTGTTCGACGTCGAAGAACTCCATGCCCTCGAGGTGCCCCAGCATCCGGCCGTGGCTCTCAGCAAGCATCGTCACGAACACGGACGTCTCGCCGCGCCTCGCGCGGTTGAAGCAAAGCTGGTTGGCGAGGATCGTCTTCCCCGCGCCGGGCACGCCGGCGACGAGATAGACGCCGCCGCGCAGCAACCCGCCGCCGAGGATGTCGTCGAGGCGATGGACCCCGGTCTCGATGCGTGAGGGGGCGATGACCTGGGGTGCGTCAGCGATGCGTTCGAGTCGGTGTTGATCAGCCATGGGCTCTTGCTGGGACGGCCTTCGGGAGTCGCACGGTGAAGGTGGTCGCCTCGGGGTTGCTCGCGGTGAGCTCGGCGTCCCCTCCGTGTGCGCGCGCGATCTCTCGCACGATATAGAGCCCGAGGCCGAGATTTCCGTTGCGCGAAGGCCCCGCGGTGCCGCGCTCGAACGGCGCGAAGAGGGACCCGCGCAGCGCCACCGGGATGGGCTCGCCGCGACTCTCGACCCGCACGTGGAGCCCTCCTTCTGCCCCGAGGCTGACCCGAACCGGCGCGTCGGGGTCGCCGTGCTGGAGCGCGTTGCCGATCAGGTGCGAGAGCAGCTGCGCGAGCCGCTCGCGGTCCCAGCGGCCACGGACCGATGGCTCGGCGTCGAGCTCGATCACCCGGCCGGGGCTGGCGAGGCGCAGATCCTCCACCACCTCACGCGCGAGGACGGACGCGTCGCAGGGTGCCGGCTCGAGGAGGAGCTTCGCGTCGTGCTGCGTCCGCGCGTAGTCGAAGAGGTCCCGGAGCATGCGCACCATCCGACCCGCACTGGCTGCCGCGCGCTCGGCCGCCCGGTGGGTCGGGCCACGCAGCTGCGGATCGTCGAGGACGAGCCCGAGGGCCATGGTGATCGCACTGAGCGGGTTCCGCAGATCGTGGCTCAGGATGCCGAGGATGTGGTCCCGGAAATCGGCGTCGGCGCGGACCGAGGCGTGCGAGCGCGCCATGAGCTCCTCGGCGGCGTCGGCCATCGCCCGGTCGAAGAAGCGGTGAACGCGGCGGACCACGTCCTCGTCCGCCATGCCTTTCTCGGCGAGGTGCTCGACCGTGACCTCGCGCAGGATGGTGAGGTCCTCGAGCGCCGCACGCACGCCGTACTGCTGGAACGCGCGGTGACGGTCCGGCTGCGGCGGCAGGCGCCGGCCCGTGCCCTCGAGCTCCTCGGCGAGCTCGCGCAGGATGACGGGCACGTGCTCGCGGAGCGACGGCCGGGGCCCGAGCTTTCCCCCATGTGGCATCTCGGCGCGTACACGCTCCTGCCACGTGGCGAGGATGAGCGGGTGGTCGATGCGCAGGTGCTGGGCGAACGACGGGGAGGCAGACATTCCAACGGCCTGGCCCCGCAAGAGCACGCTCCGTGCCACGCGCTGACCGCGGCGGAACGCCCCTCAGCCGAGGAGGCCCTCGATGCCGAGGCCAGGCGGAACGAAGCCGAGGCTTGCCGACTCGGCAGCAAAGCGCTGGATGCTGGCGTGGACGGGATCGCTCGTGAAGTCGACGAAGCTCCAGGCGGCATCGAAGTCGCTCCGCCTGCCCGGGCTGCCGACGCGCCGCACGAGCTCCGCATAGGCCTCGTCACGGCACCGCGCGGGGTCGGCGAGCGCCCGTGACACCTCGCGCGCGAGGGCCTCCCGGAGGCGGAGCACCTCGGGATCGTGCGCCCGCGCCCCGCGCGTCACGAGGATCGCGCTCGCAAAGCGGCGGCCTTCCCAGAGATCGCGCTCGTCGAGCAGGCGGACGGCCTCGAGCTCGCGAACGATCCGCGTCGGCCAGGGCTCGGGTAGCCATGCGCCGTCGATCTCGCGCGTGCTCATCTGCGCGAGGACGACGGCGCCGGTGATCGCGTTGACGTGCACGTCGCCGCCGGCCGTCGCGTCGCGCAGCCCGTGCTCGGCGAGGTAGGAGCGGAGCGTGAGATCCTGCGTGGTGCCGATCTGCGTGACCGCCAGCCGCTTGCCGTGCAGGTCCGCCGGTCCGCGGATCCCCGAGCTCCTCGTGACCACGAACGAGGCTCCGCCCGACGAGCAGCCGGCGAGCACCCGCAGCCCCGTGTCGCCGCCCGAGGAGTGACGCGCATGATGAACGATGACCGGCGCCGGGCCGGTGGTGCCGACGTCGATGGCGTCACCCAGGATCGCCTCGGTGACGCGCGGGCCCGAGCGGAAGACCCGCGACTCGACACGCACCGGCGCGAGGAGCTCCGCGATCCTTCCCGAGCCGAGGCCCGCGAGCAGCGGCGCGTGCGTGAGGTTCGCCATCACCCCGACGCGCACGACGCCGTGGTCACGTTCGCGCCGACCGAGGGCAACGCCCGCGGCGGCGGTGGCGAGCGCGCCCGCCGCGCCGGCCAGGAACATGCGGCGGTTCATGGCTCAGCGCCCGGACGCGGGGGCCGCGCCGCGCGCCGGGTGGAGGCCGCATTCGGTCTTCGCGAGGCCGCCCCAGCGCCCCGCACGCTCTTCTTCGCCGTCGCGTACCGGGCGCGTGCACGGGGCGCAGCCGATCGAGAGGAAGCGCCGCGCCACGAGCGGGTGCTCCGGGAGATCGTGGCGCGCGAGGTATGCCTTCACGTCCCGAGCAGTGAGCGTCGCGATCGGGTGGACCCGCACGAGAGCTCCCTCTTGCTCGAGGATCGCCGTGTTCGCGCGCTCGGCGCTCTGGTCGCGACGGAGGCCGGACACCCAGGCGCGGGCCGCCTCCCGGAGCGGCGCCAGCGGGGCCACCTTGTTCAGGCTGCAGCAGAAGTCCGGGTCGGTCCGCTGGATGTCCGCCGGGTAGGTGGCGAGGAACTCGTCGTGCGTGACGTCCGGGACGAGCACCTTCACCGCCAGCCCGAGGCGGCTCGCCAGACGGTCGCGGTAGGCGAGGGTCTCCGGGAAGAGGAACCCCGTGTCGATGAAGACGACCGGCAGCTGGGGGCAGACGACGCTCCACAGGTGGAGCAGCACCGCGCTCTGCGCGCCGAAGGAGCTCGTGAAGAGGAGGTCCGCACCGTAGTGCTCCGCCGCGAAGGCGAGGCGCGCCTCCGGCGTCTCGCCCTCGAGCCGCTCGTTCGCGCGGGCGAGGTCGAGCCCGGCCGAGGGCAGGGAGGTCATGCGGCGCACTCGCCTTCACCGCTGTGCACGAGGAACCCCGCGCTCTCGCCGACGTCGGCGCGCTCCTCGGGGGTCGGCGGATCGGTGATGATCGCGCCCAGGTAGGCGACGAGGCGCTTGCCGTCGACGCGCTCGAAGAACGCCGCGGGCGTCTCGCCCGGAGCCCGCTCCTCCTCGTAGAGGCGCAGCATCCTCACGACCGCCTCGGGGACGCGGCGGGCGATGATCTTGACGACCTGCCGCCCGAAGCGCGCGCCTCGCTCGTCGACGCCGCCGCCGAGGTGGAGCTGGTAGACGGGCACCGCGCCGTCGCCGGTGTTCCTGGCGCCGCCATGGAAGCCGAGATCCGCGATGTGATGCTGGCCGCAGGAGTTCGGGCAGCCGCTGATCTTGATGAGCGTGCGCGCGGCGTCGCCGCTCGCGCCGAGCCCCTCCGCCTCGAGGCGCGCCGTGATCGCGGACGACACCGAGCGGGACGAGGTGATGGCGAGGTTGCACGTGTCGGCGCCCTGGCAGCTCGTCACGTCGCGCACCGTGTGCAGATCCTGGCGCGCGAGCCCCGCCTTCGACAGCCGGACGTAGAGCGCGCCGAGCGACCGCTTGTCGACCCACGGCAGGAGGATGTTCTGGTCGATGGTGAGCCGCACCGTGCCGTCGCCGAAGACGTCGACGATGCGCCCGAGCTCGCGCAGCTCCGCGCTCGTGATGTCGCCGAGCGGAAGGCGCAGGTAGACGCCGTGGTACCCGGGCTGCACCTGGTCGAGCACCGAGGTGGCGCGCCACGCGAGGTAGGCGCCGTCTCTCGCGAACCCCGCATCGTCCATCATCGCCGGCGCGGGGGTGCGGTCGGCGGCGGCGGGGAGCGACAGCTCGGCCAGCGCCTCGGCGTCGACCTCCGCGCGGTACCGGGCATAGGTCTCGCGGAAGCCGTGATCGCCGAGCTTCTTGCGCACGTACTTGAGGCGCGCCCGCTGGCGATTGTCGCGGTTGCCGAGCGCGTGGAAGAGGCGAAGCACGCTCTCGCCGACCCGGCCGATCTCCGCGGCGGGCGCGAAGTCGTGGAGGACGAGCGCGTCCTGGGGCGAGGACGAGAGCCCCCCGGCGGCGACGATCTTGAAGCCCGCGACCCCGTCCTTCACGTGCGCGATGAATCCGAGGTCGTGGATGGCGGCCTTCGCGCAGTCCGACGCGCAGCCGCTGAAGGCGATCTTGAACTTGCGGGGCAGGGACGACGCGAGCGGGTGCCCGAGGAACTGCCGGGTTACGGCCTCGGCGTAGGGCGAGACGTCGAACGGCGCGGACCCGCAGATCTCGGCGACGTCGCAGGCGGTGACGGCACGGACGGAGTTGCCGCATGCGTCGCGGGTGGTGAGGCCCGCCTCGTCGAGGCGCCGCATCGCGGCCTCGACGTCCTCCATCGCGAGGAAATGGAACTGCACGTTCTGCCTGGTCGTGACGTGACCGAAGCCGCGCGAGTACGTGTCCGCCACGTCGGCGAGCGCGTTCAAGCCGCGGGAGTCGAGCCGGCCGAACGGGATCTTCACCCGGAGCATCTGCGTGTTCTCCTGGCGCTGGCCGTAGACGCCGCGGAGGAGCCGGAAGGCGCGGAACTGGTCGGGGGTCAGCTCGCCGCGCTCGTAGGCCTCGAGCTTCGCGACGAACTCGTCGACGTCGGCGGCCTGGGAGAAGCGGGGGAGGTTGGCGGCAGGCATTTTCAGGTACTTCCTAGGCGTGTTCGAGGTAGCCGAGCGCGGCGAGCTTCGCGGTCACGCGCGCCACGGTCGTGTCGAGGTCGAGGGCGCTCGTGTCGAGCGTCAGCTCGGGAGCATCGGGGGGCTCGTACGGGTCGCTGATCCCCGTGAACTGGCCGATCTCCCCGGCGAGCGCCTTCTTGTAGAGGCCCTTGGTGTCGCGACGGACGCACTCCGCGAGGGGCGGGGCGACATGCACCTCGACGAAGTCGCCGATGGTGCGGCGCGCGTCGTCGCGCGTCGCCCGGTACGGCGAGATGGCGGACACGACCACCGCGACCCCGTTCCGCGCGAGCAGATGGGCCACGAACGCGATGCGCGCGATGTTCAGGTCGCGGTCCTCGCGGGAGAAGCCGAGGCCCTTCGAGAGGTGCGTCCGCACGAGATCCCCGTCGAGGATCTCCACCTTCTGGCCGGCGGCGCGGAGCGCCGGACCGAGCGCCCCGGCGATCGTGCTCTTGCCGGCGCCGGAGAGGCCGGTCAGCCAGACGACGAATCCGCGCCCCTTCGCCCGTGATACCGTGGGGCTCGGGCTGGCGTTCGCGATAACGCTCATTTGTCTAGTATAGTGGAGGATGCGTTGGCGGCACGCAAGGCGAAACAGGTCACGAAGCAGGTCGCGGGCGGCGAAGGGCGCAGCGCGGAGCCCACGCTCGGCGACGATCTGGGCGCGGCCGAGCTCGCTCAGCGCGTGGCCGCGAACCTCCGGCGCAAGCGCAAGGCGCGCGGCATGTCGCTCGACGATCTCGCGCGCGCTTCCGGGGTCAGCCGCGCCGCCCTCTCCCAGGTGGAGACGGTGAAGACGAACCCCACGGTGGGGCTGCTGTGGAAGATCGCGGTCGGCCTCGGAATCCCTTTCGCGGACCTGATCGGCGAGACGCGGAGCGGCACCAGCATCCTCCGGCGCGGCGATGCGCAGGTGCTCCGCTCGCTCGACGGCAAGCTGGAGAGCCGCCCGCTCACCCCGGCCGGGGCCTCGTCGATGGTGGAGCTCTACGAGCTCCGGCTCTCGGCGCGGGCCACGCACACCTCGGACGCGCACACCCCCGGCACGCACGAGTTCGTGGTGGTCCTGAGCGGGTCGCTGCGCCTCCACCTCGACGGCGAGACGTTCGACCTCATGGCGGGGGACAGTGTCTCGTTCGAGGCCGACCGGCCCCACGCGTACGAGAACGCCGGCTCGTCGGAGGCGCGCTACCACAACGTCATCCTCTACGAGCGCGGGTGACGGTGACCTTGCTCGTGGACGCGTTTCTAGTATAACGGAGGAATGTACGCGGCGACGAAGGAGTGGCCGGCAGGCCCGGCGGCTCCCTTCGAGCCGAGCCTCGTCGTCGCCGAGCGTTCGCCAACTTCGCACGAACCGCCCATCGCCGCTCTCGAGGGGGTGTCGCTCACGCTGGGCGACCCCGCGGTCACCATCCTGGAGGACGTCACACTGCGCGTCGCGCCCGGCGAGGCGCTCTGCCTGGTCGGTCCTTCGGGCGGCGGAAAATCCACGATACTGAACCTGCTCGCCGGCCTGCTCGCGCCGACCTCGGGCCACGTGCTCTGGGACGGCGCGCGCGTCGAAGGTCCGGGGCCGGATCGCGCGGTGGTGTTCCAGGATGCGGCGCTCTTCCCGTGGCTCACGCTGGAGCAGAACATCGCGTTCCCCCTCGAGCTCGGCGGCCTCTCGCGCGCGGAGCGAAAGGAGCGCACCGAGGAGCTGCTTCGCCTCGTGCACCTCCTCAGGTTCCGCGATGCGTACCCGCACGAGCTCTCGGGCGGCATGCGCCAGCGCGGCGCCATCGCCCGGGCGCTCGCGACGAGGCCGCGCATGATCCTCTTCGACGAGCCGTTCGCGGCACTCGACGGCCAGATGCGCGAGCTCCTGCAGAACGAGGTCGAGCGCATCGTGCGCGCCACCGGCACGACGATGGTCTTCGTCACCCACCAGATCGAGGAGGCGGTACGTCTCGGCGATCGGGTGGTGCTCATCGGCGCGCGCCCCGGCAAGGTCCTGGGCGACGTGGCCATCGACCTGCCGCGACCGCGCCGGACCGATGATCCACGAGCGGCGCGGCTGGTGTCGGCGATCGCCGCCGGGATCCGGACGGAGGTCGAGAAGGTTGCACGAGAGGAGGCAGACGGTGCGTGGGGCAATGCGAACGGCCGTGACGGCAGCGGTGCTCGTCGCCCTCTGGGCGGCGGCATCCAGGCTGGCCGGTAGCCCGCTCTTCCCGGGGCCGGTCGACGTCGCGCGTTCGCTCGCGGCGTCGCTCGCTGCGGGGACGCTGGTGCGTGCGGTGATCACGAGCACGCTGCGGCTCGCGGTCGGCTACGCGATCGCGCTCGCCACGGGGATCCCGGTCGGGCTGCTGCTGGCGCGCAGCGACGTGACGAGGCGCGCGTTCGGACCGCTGCTCCTCGGGCTGTCGAGCGTGCCCTCGATCTGCTGGCTGCCGCTCGCCATCGTGTGGTTCGGCCTCTCCGAGGCGGCCATCCAGGTCGTGATCGTGCTCGGCGCGGCCCTTCCCATCATGCTGGCGACCGAGAGCGCCGTCCGTCAGCTGCCTCCCACGATCGAGCGCGCTGCGCTCACCATGGGCGCGCGCGGCACGACGCTCATGGTGCGCGTGCTCCTGCCCGCCGCGCTGCCCGGGATCCTGACGGGCGCGAAGATGGGCTGGACCTTCGCGCTCCGGTCGCTGATGGCCGGCGAGCTCCTCTTCGTCTCGGGCGGCCTCGGTCAGCTGCTCGAGACCGGACGCGACCTCGCGGACACCGCGCTCGTGCTCGGGATCGTGGCAGTGATCGTCGTGCTGAGCCGGGCCAGCGAGCGCGTGCTCTTCGCCCCGTTCGAGCGCGCGATCGCGCGGCGCTGGGGGACGGCGACGTCATGAGCCACGAACGCGACGAGCTCGAGGACAGCGGCGTTCGGTCCGCGGCGCGCGGCCGGGTCTTCCTGGTGGGCGCCGGGCCGGGCGATCCCGAGTTGCTGACCCTCCGCGCCTACCGGCTCCTCCGGTCGGCCACCGTCCTCGCCTACGACGAGCTGGTCTCGCCCGCGATCCTCGCGATGGCTCCCGAGACGGCCGTGCGGATCGCGGTGGGTCGCCGAAAGGGGACCTGCCCGCACGCCCCCGCCATCGATCCGCGGGTGCTCGAGCATGCCCTCGCCGGGCGCGACGTGGTCCGTCTGAAGGGCGGCGATCCCATGATCTTCGGCCGCGGCGGTGAGGAAGCCGAGCAGCTCGCGGCGCTGCGAATTCCCTTCGAGATCGTTCCCGGCATCAGCGCGGCGCTCGGGGCGGCGGCGAGCGCCGGCATCCCGCTGACGCACCGCGACGAGTCGACGAGCGTGTCGTTCGTCACCGCGCGCCCGAGGCACGACGCGGTCGAGGACGACCTCGCCTCGCGGGTCCCCGCCGCCGGCACCGTCGTCCTCTACATGGGGCTCGGGACGCTGCGTGACGATGCCGAGGCCCTGGTCCGCGCCGGCCGCGCGCCGACCACGCCCGTCGCGGTCATCGCGCACGCCACGCTGCCGACCCAGCGCGAGGTGATCGCGACGCTCGCGACCATCGCCGATGCGGTGGCGGCCGCCGGCCTGCCGACGCCCGCGCTCGTGGTGGTCGGCGAGGTGGTGAGCCGGCGCGTCGTGCCGTCCGCGCCCGCCGTGCCGGCCGCGCCGCGGCGTCAGGGCAGCTGGGGGCAGTAGCCGGAGAGCTCGACGTACGCGCGGCCGAGCAGCGTGCCGTCCTCCCGCGTCACCTTCGAGGCACCTTCCCAGTAGATCGGGGTCGACGTGTAGACCTCCTGATCGGCGACGTACGGGCTGATCACGAAGGTCTCGCTGCCGACCTTCACGGTCCAGCCGGCGGGATACGTGCACGCCGTGTGCGGGCTGTGCCACGTGCCGGCCGAGGCGAGCGACACCTGGCCCGACGGCACCTCGGTGGCGTTGCAGTCGCGGTCCGTGACCGACGCGCCGACGAGCACCTGCTTGCCGTGGTCCCGCACGACGAACAGCATCATCTCGCGGCCGTCGTTGAGCTGGAGCGCGAACCAGTCCCACCCTCGGCTCACCGCGGTCTGGATGTCTCCGTACTGGTGATCGAACCACGCGGTGCCGGTCACCGGGAACACGTCGCCGCCGACCGTGATCGTGCCCTTCGCGTCCATCCGTTCGCGCGAGTAGTAGTAGGTGTAGCCGCCGAACGAGTAGTCGGTGTAGCCCGTCGCGTTCTGCAGGGTGGCACGGTTCGCGGTCGAGACGTCGAGCGACAGGCCGAAGCCGTCGCCCGCCGCGACCAGCGCGTCGTGACCGCCGCCGCCCTTGACGCTGTGACCGGCCTTCGCGAAGTCGAAGCCGTTCGGGGTGGGCGCGAGGTCTCCCGGCCCGAGCGTCGAGAAGTGGTGGAACGTGTTGCCGTCGATGTCGGTGACCGCGGAGTGCACCATGTACCCGGGAACCCCGAGCACCTGCGCGCGGAAGAAGACCTCCTCGAAGCCGAACCAGCGGCCCTCGGCGGTCTTCACGTGGCCCGTCCAGTACCACCACTCGGTGGGCTCCTTCGCGTGCACCGCGTCGTCGGTGGGCAGCGAGACCTTGCCGCCGACCGGGGTGCTGCACCACGAGGCGGTGGGCGCGGCCGCGTCGGGGGCTGCGGTGGCCGCGCCGCCGTCGACCGCGTCGTTCGTGCTCGTGATGGACGTCGACGGCCCGGCGCCCGCTTCCGGGTCGGACGAGCAGGCGGAGGCGATCAGCGAGAGGACGCCGAAGGCCGAGACGAAGGTGCGCGAGGAGAGGAGACCCACGCCTCGCGCGTACCAGTCATCGCGGGGCGCGGCAACGCGGGGTCACTTCTTCTTGCCGGCTCCGCCGTCCGCGGGGCTTCCGCCGTCGCTGCCCACCGCGGCATCGGCGCCCGCGTCGGAGGCGGCGCTGCCCGGCGCCGGCACCGCGAAGCGAAGCTTCTTCGGCAGCGCGAGGCGGAGCGCGAGGTGGCTGTTCGCGACGTTGCCGCCCCAGCTCGTCGACGTGTCGATGTAGTCGATGCTCAGGTCGTTGTAGCCGGGCTTCGACGGGAGGTAGTTCGGCTTGGCGGCGGTGCCCGCGTCGTTGTCGGGCGAGATCCCGTACTGGCGCATCTCTTCCGGCGTCCACACGGGGTCCGTGCCCCACGAGTTCTTGATGCGGAAGAACGTGATGCGAGCCGCGTCGTCGAGGCTCGCCTCGAGCGCCTCGGGCCGGGTCTCGCGCACGTCGACCGAGAGCTTCCCGAAGCCGGGCACGTCCTCGACCTCGTAGTCGACGAGGATGGACTCGTGGAGCCCGGTGAGGGTGTAGTCGCTCACGCCTTCGCCGCGGTAGACGCCTTCCTTGGGATTGCTGGCGACGGCCCAGCCGAGCGGGACGGCGAGGCGCTGATTCAGTGTATGTTGCAGGTTCTTGAGGAGCGCGCGGCGGCGTGCGGTGTCGCCCTCCGCCCAGTCGTAGTGGAGCTCGGTCCACGCCTCGGCGCCGGCGCGCTGGCCGTCGCCGACGCTCGTGCCGGGCGCCTTCGTGCCGACCGCGTCGGCGAGCGTGATGGTCGGCGTGCCGTCGGCGGCGATGACCTCGAGCTCCTGCGGCGCGTGGATGCGCGTCAGGCCGAGCGAGCCGCCCGCCGCGCGAGCGGTGATCGAGACGAGATGATCGGGCGGATCCGGAAGGGCCGAGGACGAAGGCACCCCGCCGTCGAGGTCGCCGGCATCGGGCGCGGAGGCGACGGCCTTCGCCGGCAGGACGGGGAACTGACGCTCCAGGTCCTCGACGGTGCTCGGGGCGAGCCCCCAGGCCTTGTTCAGCTCGGCGCGCACGATGCGCGGGTCGCGGCGCGCCGCCGGGTTCGCGAGGGCGCCCGACGAGAGCGAGGCGTTGATCGCGGCGACCGCGACCTCGTGGCGCTTGGCCTTGGCGTCCGCGGCCGGGATGAAGTCGCCCTCGTACATCCAGCCGTAGCGCTCGATGAGCTCGGCGCCGACACCCCACCAGCCGCCCTGGACGATGCCGTCCCAGCCGATCGGGTTGTCGAGCGAGATGTCGCCGCCGCTGATCTCCTCGTACCAGTACCAGTAGTTCCAGTACGCCTCCGACACGTCGATGTCGCGAGCCGTCGCCCCCTTGTGCAGCGACTCTACCCAGCCGGCCGTCGCGTACAGCCAGCAGTTGCCGATGGCCTGGCTCTTCACGTTCGTGTTCTCGACGGACGTGACGTCGTCCGCCGCCGTGCCCGTGTCCTCGGCCGCGGAGCAGGCGACCGCCGCGGCGGGCGCGGCGGCGAGCATCACGCGAAGGGCAGTCCAGACGAAGGCGGAGCGCGAGAGGGGGAAGAAGCGCATGGTCCCCACCTCAGCGAGAGCCGTGCCGTAGCCGACATGTAGGCCGCACCTCGATAAACCGCGCAAACCGGCCTCTCACGCCCTCGGCGGGGCTGTCCTCGGCTGGATCAGCGGGGCACCAGGCGGTCCACGGGGAGCCCAGCCGCGCGCACTTCGCGCAGCGGCGAAGGCCCCGACTTGGACTAGGTTGGGGACGCTTGCTGAGACCCGGACAGACCTTCTCGCGTTACGTGATCGAGGCCTCCATCGGCGTGGGCGGGATGGGCGAGGTCTATCGCGCCTTCGACGAGAAGCTTCGCCGCAAGGTGGCCCTCAAGGTCATTCATCCCGACCTCGCGGTCCCCGACGCGGCGGCGCGGCTCGTGCGCGAGGCACGCGTGGCGGCCGGGCTCGCGCATCCGAACACGGTCGCCATCTTCGACCTCGGCGAGATCGACGGCACGGTCTTCCTCGTGATGGAGCTCGTGTCGGGCGCCCCGCTGCGCGCGTACGTCGGCGATCCGGCGATCCCCGTCGCGCGGAAGATCGGCTGGCTCGTCGGCATCGCGCGCGGCCTCGCCGCGGCGCACAAGGCGGGCCTCGTGCACCGCGACGTGAAGCCCGCCAACGTGATGGTCTCGGACGAGGACGTCGTGAAGGTCCTCGACTTCGGGCTCGCCAAGCCGCTCGAGGCGGCGAGCTTCCACACCGACGCCGGCATGGTGGTGGGGACGCCGGGGTACCTGGCGCCGGAGCTCTTCATGGGCGACCCCGCCGACGCACGGAGCGATCAGTTCGCGTTCGGGGTGACGGCCTACGAGCTGCTCGGGGGCGTCCATCCCGGCAATGCGCTCGGACCGGTGCCCACCGCCCTCGACGCGCGCGCACCCGGGGTCTCGCCGGGCGTCGCGCGCGTCATCGCGCGGACGCTCTCGCGCGCGGTCGAGGACCGCTTCGCGAACATGACCGAGGTGGCGAACGCGCTCGAGGCGGAGCTCGCCTCGGCACGCGGCGGCGGCACCGGCGGCGCTCCCGCAACGAGGCGCGAGGGACACGTCGCGCTCGCTCACGCGGCGACCCAGCTCGCGCCTTCCGAGGCCCCGCCGCGCCTGTCGCGGGTCTCCGACCAGCTCCAGGAGCCGCCCCGCGCCGGCGGCCGCGGCACGCGTGTCGTTGCGGTGCTCGGCCTCCTCGCCATCGGGGGCGCCTACGCGGCGCTCCGCCTGCTGCCGGGCGACGCTCCGGTTCCCGCCGGGCCGCGCGACGCAGCGACGGTCGAGGAAGCGCGAGCCGACGCGGAGGGCGACGCCCTCGCGGCCGGTGACGCCGGGCTCGCGGCCGCCCCCGACCTGGACGGCGCGGTCGACGCCGACGCCGCCGATGCCGACGGCGGTGATGCGGACGCCGAGGCCGAGCGCCCGGGCATCCAGCTCGACGACTTCCCCGATCCCTGGAAGAAGAAGCCTCGCTGAGGGATTAGACGCGGGACTTGAAGGCCGCGACGAGCTCGGCGAACCGCGACTTCATCGGCGTGCGGTCGGACTTCCAGCGTTCGCGGAGCGCGCGCGCGGCGTCGACGAAGCTCTCCTCGGGCAGCGCCTGCTCGAGCACCTCGCGGAGGAGCCGCGCGAGGGCGGGGGCCTCACCGGAGGTCGAGATCGCGATGGTGACCGGGCCGCGGCGCAGGACGGCCCCGCCGTAGGCCGTGGCGTTCGGCGGATCATCGATGGCGACGCAGAAGATCTGCCGCGCCTCGCACTCGTCGGCGATCTGTCGCTGGACGACCGGATCATCGGTCGCGGCGAAGACCAGCCACATGCCGTGGAGGTCGCTTGCCTCGAAGCCGCGCGCGTCGACGGTGAGCGCCGCGTCCGGTCCGTCGTCCGGGCCCAGCTCGCGGGCGGCAGCCTCGGCGAGCTCCGCCGACACCTCCTTCGCGACCACGTGAACGCGCGCCCGGGCCTCCACGAGGTCGAGCGCCTTGCGCGTGGCGACGGCACCGCCGCCGACGACGAGCACCGCGCGGTCACGGACGTCGAGGAAGAGCGGGAGGAGCGCCCGCGGCGTCGGTCGGTCGGCTGCGTCGCCGCTGTCGGTCATCGTGCTCCGAGTCTAGGACGAAGCGGACCGGAACGCTCGCGGCCTCGAGGCGAGCGCGGATCGTGGCGATGGCGAGCTCGCCCACGTCCGCGCCGGCGAACCGGCGGCCCGCCTGCGCCGCGGCGACCAGCGTGGTGCCGGAGCCGGCGAACGGGTCCACGACGAGGGAGCCGGGCAGGCTCGTCGCGCGCACGATGCGATCGAGGAGCTTGAGCGGCTTCTGCGTCGGGTAGCCGGTCGACTCGGCACGGAGCGGCGTGTTGGCGACCATGGCCGGGCAGTCGGTCCACACGCTGCCGAGCGCGCGGCCCTCGTCGGCGTAGTAGCGGTAGGTCTTGCCGTTCACGATCCGGTCGCGGTAGCGACGGCCATCGTCGTCGGCGCGCTGGAAGTGCATCGCCTGGCTCGTCGCGGCGAAGGGCGCGCGCAGCACCGGGTCGCGCGCGTTCCACACCGGGTCCTTGCCGCGTGCGTAGAGGAGGAGCGTCTGGTGGCCCATGCCGGGACCGCTCCTGCTTTTGCTCCCGTTCCCGGGGACCCAGATCACCTCGCCGCGGAACTGGCGCGCGCCGAAGACGCGGTCGCAGACGACCTTCGCCTCGTGGACGGCGCGCGCGTCGAGGTGCAGCCAGAGCGTCCCCCGATCGGAGAGGAGCTGGCGCGTCGCGGCGATGCGCTCCTCGAGCCAGGCGAGGTACGCCTCCAGCGACTCCCACGTGTCGTCGTAGGCGAGCGGTCCGTCGACGCGGAGCCCGCGCGTGGTACGGGCCCCGAAGCTCTTCTCGACCTTGAACGGCGGATCCAGGTAGGCGAGGTCGGCGCTGCCCGCCGCCACGTGGCGCCCGAGGTCCCGCGCGTCCCCGCGGACGAGCAGGTGCGCGGCGGGCTCAGCGGCCGGAGGACGGGTGTTGCGGGGCATCGACCGGCGTGCCCGCAAGGGGCGAGGACGGCGCGGGGAGGGGAACGAGCAGCGCCGCGACGAGCTCGCCGGTGCTCGGCCCCGGATCGGCGGGCGCGGCGGGAGCGTCGGCGGCGAGCACCCACGGCCGGACCGGCCCCGTCGGCTCGCAGCCGGCAGCGATCTCGCGCGCGTCACACGCGGTCCGCACGTGGACGTGGTCGTCGTGAGATTGCGCCGGCGGCGGCGGCTGCATCATCGCATCCATCGCGCGGGCGAGGGTCTCGCCCGACTCGCCGCGCGCCCGCGCCCACTCGAGGAGCATCGCCTCGATGGGCTTGCTCACGAACAGCCACTGCACGCGCGCCTCGGGATCCTCGACGAGGGTCTTCACGAGGAGCCACTCGCGTTCGACGTCGAGGCGGAGGAAGCGCTTGCCCGCCTCGTCCCAGGCGAGGCCGTCCGTGCCCACCGACACGAAGCCAGTGGAGACGACCGGCGCGCCGTCGAGCGTGGTCAGGTAGAGGAGGAGATCGGCGTCCCGTCCGCTGCGGTGCGAGGAGTGCGAGGAGACCTTGCCGCCGTGCCGGGCGGAGAGATCGCCGACGGTGAGCACGCTGCCCGGCCGGAGGCGCTCGACGCGGGCCGCGGCGCGCTCGATCACCCGCACGAACCGCGGGGTCGCGAAGTGGCGTTCGTTCGTGAAGAGCGTGCGGTACCCGGCGCCCTCGGCCGCAAGCTCGCCGGGGGCGACGAGGACCCCTCGATGAGGCATTCCCACGGACCCGGTCCAGTGCGGGGCGAGCGGCGACGGAGCGTGTCCGCAGCCCGCGAGGAGGGCCGCGAGGAGGAAGGGGAGGAGGCGCCGCATCGCTGTCCCTTCTTAGCCGAAACCCGTCAGCCGATGTACGCGGCGACGCGCGCTTCGATGACGCCCACCTCGGCCGCGGTCGCGTAGCTCTCGGGCAGCACGTACTTGCCGTCGATGCGGCCGAGGTAGCCCTGATCCACGAACGCGAGGAAGGCATTCTCGAGCACCGGCCGGTTGACCGCCTCGCGGCACGTGAGCTCCCCCGCGAGGAACATCCGCTCGCCGACCGCGATGGCGCGCTTGGCGAGGTCCTTCGGGGCGAGCGGTCCCTTCAGCAGCACGCTCAGGGAACGCGCCGCGACGCGGTACCCTTCCACGAAGTTCCGGACCATGCGCGCCTGGAGCCGCAGCCGCTCGCGGCCCTCCCCCTCGGGGGGCAGCGCCACGTGGTCGCCGTCGATCGCGACCTCGCCGCGACCGGCCATCGCCGCGAGCGTCTCGCTGAAGATGGTCTCGAAGGTCGCGTCGGCGCGGAACTGGAACTCGTACTTGAAGAGCCGGGACAGGCTCTGCACGCGCTCGGCGAGGTGCTCGGTGGCGAGCGAGGCCTCGCCGGCCCGGGCCGCGGCGTGCAGCGTCGCGGCGATCATCGCCCCGGAGAGGAAGAAGTGGACGACGAGGTTCTTCGCGATGTCGAGCGAGATGCGCGCCACGTCGGGCACGACGTAGATGGCGTCGGGACCGGGCTTCGCCTGGCGATCGCGATCGGTGATCGGCGTGCCCGGCCGGTGCGCCTCGATGTGCCCGGCCCGCGCCAGGAGCTCGCAGGCCTCGCGGATGGCGCCGCGCCGGATGGTGACGTCGCCCTCGACGCCGGTGGTCGCGAGCGAAGGCGTGAACCGCGCTCCCTCCGCCCGGAGCATGCGCGCCAGCCGTTCGCACGCGCTGACGAGCTCGGCATGCGGAAGGCCGCGCTGGTCGTGCGTGAGGAGCGCCGCCGCGACGAGCGCGCTCGGGGTGACCGCCGTGACGCGGTTGATCTCGTTCATCGCCCGGTAGGCGAGCCGCGTGACGAGGGCGCGCCGCTTGGCGGGGGTGGTCGGGCGCTTCGTCTCGCCGAGCTCGCCGAGCACGCCGTCGAGCGTCAGGAGCTCACCGAACTGCACGTTGAGGCGGCCATAGCGCCCGAGCGCGCTCTCGGCGGCGCGGAGGAGACCGCCCACGTCCTCCTTCTGCTTCTCGCCGCCCGAGAGCTCGTGGACGTAGGACTTCTCCTCGACGAGGCGCTCGTAGCCGATCGAGATGGGACAGAAGTAGACCTTGCGCTCGGCCCCGTCGCCGCCCTCGCCACCGCCGAGCACCGCGTCGACGACGATCGAGAGCAGGCCGAGCTTCGGAGGCAGCAGCTTGCCGGTGCGCGAGCGGCCGCCTTCGAGGAAGAACTCGAGCGTGTGACCGTCCTTGAGGAGCCGCCGCATGTACGCGTCGACGACCGCGCCGTAGAGGCGGTCGCCCTTGAAGCTGCGGCGGATGAAGAACGCCCCGGCGCGGCGGAGCACCGGCCCGAGCGGGAAGAACGAGAGGTTGTCGCCCGCTGCGACGAGCGGGATCGCCATGTTCGCGCGGTGGAACATGCGCGACAGGATGATGTAATCGACGTGCGACTTGTGGCTCGGCAGGAGCACCAGCGTGCCGTCCTTTGCCGCCTCGCGCGCGCGGGCGAGGCCCGCCTCGTCGAACTCGAACCCCGAGTACATCCGCGCGATCGTCTGGTCGATGAGCGCGTCGAGCGCGCGGATGGCGTTCGGGTCGACCTCGGCCTCGAGCTCGCGCAGCATCGAGATCGCGCGGTACCCGAGGACGCGCCGCTCCGCCTCGCCCTGACCGGCCATGTCCCGGATCACCTTCTGGAGCCGGGGGCTGCGCACCACCTGCTCCCGGAGGCGGTCGTGGGGCTTCTTCGCCGGGCCGAGCACGCCGCGCCGTTCGCGCTCGAGGCGGCGCAGGAGCACGTACGTGAGGCGGCGCACGAGGACGTCGTCGGTGGGCACGCTGCGCGGCCCGTCCTCGTCGCTCGGGTGCGTCTCCTGCTGGAGGAAGGCCTGTACGTCGACGGGCTCGCCGGCGCGCAGCGTGACGTGGCGGTAGTTGGCGAGGAACTGCACCACGGTGCGGATCTTCCCCGGCCATTCGCGCGGACCGAAGAGCGCGTCGACGGCGTTGTGCTTCTTGTCGTCGGGCGTTCGCGACCACACGAAGACCTGCGGGACGAGCAGGATCGGGGTCTTCCGCTCACGCTGCGCCTCGAGCACCGCGCGCAGGTACGCGTCGCCTTCGGCCTTGCCGCGCGTGGGCAGCGCCGTCACCGTGCCGCCCTTCTGGCGGACTGCGGGCGGTCCGTCGAGCAGGCTCGGCGGGCGCTTCAGGAAGAGCGCCGCCGAGTGGCCGCCGTCGATCGCGGTGCGAAGGCGTCGCGAGTCGTCGCTCTCGCGCCGCGGCCGGAGCGCCTGCAGCCAGCCCCGGCCCATCGGCTCGAGCACCCACAGCCCGAGGTCGTTCGCGAAGCGGACCTGCGGGAGGTGGAGGCGCTTCGTCAGGTAGTCGAGCGCGAGGAAGTCGACGAACGACAGGTTGCGCAGCACGTAGAGGACCGTGCCGCGCGCCTCTGCCTCGCGGACCTTCCCGGCCCACGCCTCGTCCACTTCGATGTGCTCGAAGAAGCGCTGGTAGATCCAGGCGAGTGCCGGGTTCGGCACGTACGACTTCAGATCGAGCACGGCGTGCGCCGTCGTCCGGTCAGCCGCCGAACGCCTTCTGCACGAGCGCGACGATCTTCTTCGTCGAGTCGGTCGTGAGGCCGTTCTTCGCGCCGTAGGGCCAGCTGTAGCCGGGCATCGCGACCTGGTCGCACGAGAGCGACACGAGGATGTCGAGCGGGGGCGCGCCGCCCGCCGGGGTCGTGGTGCCGGGCGCCGGCGAGTAGCCGATCCGGAAGCCGAACTCGGCGAACATGCAGCTCTGGTGAGGAGCCTCGAAGCTCGCCTCCTTGCCGAACAGGTTCATCACGTCGTCGTGCTGGGTCTTGTCGGTGATCGATGCCGAGCCGAGGACGCGGAAGTTCTGGAAGCGGGGCGCGTCCGTCGCGGCGGGCGCCGGCGTGCCGCCGGGGAGGAGGCCCGGGGGGAGCAGGCCGGGGGGGAGCATCTGCGCGCCCGCCGAGAGCCACTGCTGGATCTGGGGCGGGAGCGCCGCCGCCATGCCGGGGCCGCTCGCGGCAGCGGCTGCCGGGGGCTCGTAGTTCTGCAGGCGGTACACGGTGATCGGCTGCGCCTTGTTCGCCTCGAAGGGCTGGGACAAGGTCGACGAGCAGCCCGTGCCCGCAAACAGGAGGACGGTCCCGAGGACCGCGGAAGCGACGGAAGAAGGAATGCTCTTCATGACGGCAGCCACCGTACCACGAACCTGCGAACGCGCGCGCCCGGGCCGGATGTCGCGCCTCGGGCCCGTCGCCGCCGCGGCAGCCGTCCGCTAGAGTGCGCGGCCCATGATGCGCATCAAGAAGATCGACCACATCGCCGTGGCGGTCGACGACGTCGACGGCACGCTCGCGAAGTACAAGCAGGTGCTCGGTCTGGACCCCACGGTCCGCGAGGTGGTGGCCTCGCAGAAGACGGAGGCGGTGCTCCTCCCCATCGGCGAGACCAGCATCGAGCTCATCTCCCCGCGCGGTAACGACGGGCTCGACCGGTTCCTGCAGAAGAAGGGCCCGGGCCTCCACCACATCGCCATCGAGATCGAGGGGATCGAGGAGGCGCTGACGACGCTGAAGGCGCTCGGCGTCCCGCTCATCGACGAGACGCCGCGGAAGGGCGCGCGCGGTCACAAGGTCGCGTTCCTCCATCCGAAGGCGACCGGCGGCGTGCTCGTCGAGCTCGTCGAGCCCGACGCATCCGAGTGACCGCTCAGGGCAGGTGGAGCCGCGACCGGTAGGTCGTGACCAGCGACGTCGCCGCCTGTCCGCGGCTCATCGCGTTCGGGCCCGGTGACGCCACCGCGGCGCTGGCGGTCGCGTCGCCGAGCGCCCGACCGATCATCGCCCGCAGCTGCTCGGACGTGACGGGCGCGTCGGGCGAGTAGGCGCCGCCGCCGGTGCCCGTGACGATGCCCTTCGCGGCGAGCGCCTCGACGGCGCCGGCGGCCCAGTGCGAGGCCGGGACGTCCGAGAACTGCCCGCGCGGCGTGACCGGAGCGATCCCGAGCGCGCGCACGAGGGCCGTCGCGATCTGCGCGCGCGTGACGCCCGCGTTCGGCAGGAAGTGGAGCGTCGCCGGGTCGGGCCCGCCCATGATGCCGCTCGTCGCGGCGAGCTGGACGTCCTTCCAGAGCGCGCTGCCCACCTCGACGTCGTCGATCCAGTAGAGCGGCGCGCCGTCGGCGATGAGCCGCGCCTGCAGCTCGCGCAGGTGTCCCTCGTCGGCGAGCACGTCGCGCGGATCGTTCTTCCAGGAGACGGAGTACGCGGCCAGCGTGCCGGCGGCCTCGCCGATCGCCCACTCGATCGGATGGAGCCGGTACGCGGAGCTGACCATGTGCGTCGTACCGATGTTCTTCGCGCCGGCAACCAGGCCGTTCATCGTCTCGGGGACGAGCGCGCCCATCGGCACCTGGTAGGGGAGGGAGTGACCGCGCGCGTAGGCCGTGCCCTCGGCGACGTTCTGGTGCATGTCGAGCGGGTAGAGGCCGATGCCGACCGAGGTGTCGAAGGTGCGGGCGCGCGCGCCGGTGACGTAGGCGTCGCTCACGTCGGTGGTCCGCACCGTCTCGAGCGCGCGGATGCGGCGGGCCTCGCGGATGTACGGGGTCTTGGCGACGCCGGTGTCGGTGCCGAGCACGTCGCTCCGCATCTTCAGGTTCGGGTAGCCGTGACCGTCGACCTCGGTCTGCAGCCAGTAGACGTAGGCGAGCGCGCGCTCGCGGGCGCGGGACAGCTGCTCCTTCGCCTCGGCCTCGGGCACGTCGATGATCCCGCCGAACGGATAGTCGTTGCCGCCGGCGCCCCAGTTCATCACCGAGAGATCGGTCCCGCCGCTCGCCGCGCCGTCGACGATGCGCCGGTACTCCCAGACGCCGTGCGCGCCGAACATCGCGAAGGTCTGGTGTCCGAAGCCCTTCATCCACGGCTTCACGCCGTAGCCGTCCGGCTTCGGGATGACGTGGCTCTCGCCGGCGGGGCGGCGCTCGAGCACCACGTCGTAGGTGAGGCTCTGGACGCATGCGGTGCAGCCGACCGCGGGCGCCTCGGGCTCGCCGGTATCGCTCTTCGGCTCCTGGCCGAGGCGATAGGCGGTGCCCGACAGCTTGATGATGTCCCCGAGCTCGGTCGCGTCCACGGTCTGCTTCGCGCGGATCGTGACGGAGCCGCCGTCGTTGCGCGCGAGGGTCACGCTGCGCACGCGGCCGCCGGAGGCGTCCACCGCGGCCGGCTTCAGGCGGTAGAAGATCTTCAGCTTGCCCGACGCGACGAGGTCGCGGCTGAGCGCCCCGAGCGCGTCGAGCGCGACGCGGGGCTCCGCGCAGAGGCGGCTCACCCAGCAGTTGCCCGGGTTCGCGCGCCCGCCGTACCGGGCGCGCATCGTGGTGCGGAGCTTCTGGTAGGTGCGGGTCGCGCCGATGGTGTCGGTGAAGCGGCTGTCGTCCGAGGCGTTCAGGCCCTGCGCGGTGAGCTGACCGCCGACCCAGTCGGTCTCCTCCGTCACGCAGGTGTCCATGCCGACGCGCGCCGCCGCGATGCCGGCGGCCATGCCGCCCGTCCCGCCGCCGACGACGAGGACCGAGCAGTCGAGGACGCTGCCCGCGGCAGGCGTCGTGCCGCTGGGCGGCGTGCCCGTGAGCGGATCGGCCGAGGCCTCGCTGTCGTCCTCGGGTTCGGCCGCGCAGCCGCCCGTCACGACCGAGGCGGCGATGAGCAGCGGGAGCAGGAGACCCGCGAAGGCACGAGGACGGGCCGGAAGAGCGCTCATGCACCCTACCTCAGCATACCGCGTACCACACCGCGCGACGGCGAGGCGCTCCTGGGTCGACGCTGGCGCCTCGGATTCCCTGCGCTTCCTGGACGACGCGCCGCGCCTTCCGCGCGGGCGACGCGTCAATGCCGGGCCTGGCTGGCGACCGGGGGTGGATCGGATCCCCCACGAAGGGCGCCCCGACGCAGGCGCCGCAGCCGCCGCTTCGTCACGCACTCGCCACCGGGAATCCGTGTCCAAACCGCGAGCGCTTGGTGTACGTTCGCGGGCCATGAAGATCCTCGGGAAATCGAGCAGCGTCGCCAGCGTGATCGGCGCGGCCATCGGGCTCGCCGTCACCTGTGGCGCCGCCCCGGCGTCCGCGCAGATCGCGCCCACGGGCGTGACGAACACGCAGCCCGCGCCCAAGTCGGGAGGCCCCTCGGCCGGCTCGAACCCTGCCGCCCCCGCGACTCCGGCCAAGCCCGTCGACCCGAAGGCGCTGCTCGCGTCGGGCGAGAAGAAGTTCAAGTCCGGCGATTTCTCGGGTGCCCTCGCGGACTTCCAGACGTCGAACACCGCGAAGGCCTCCCCGGAGGCCGACCGCTGGATCGGCCAGGCGCAGGACAACCTCGGTCACATGTCGGAGGCGGTCGCCGCCTACGAGCGCTTCCTCGCGAACACGCCTCCGACCATGAAGGCGCAGGCCGACGAGACACGGAAGCGCATCGAGGCGATCAAGGCGATGCCCGGCAAGGTCCACGTCGAGACCACACCGGCCGGCGCCCAGATCGTGATCGACCCGCAGCCGAACGCGCCCGTCACGGCAGGCGCGAACTCGGCGACGCCGCCGACCCCCACCGACGTCGAGCTCGCCCCGGGCAAGCACGTCATCCGGCTCTCTGCGGACGGCTACACGTCGGTCGACAAGGAGGTCGAGGTCGCCTACGGCACGAAGCAGGACCTCAAGGTCGACCTCGCGAAGAGCGAGACCGCGCCGCCGCCGTCGCCGCCCGTGACCGCCGAGAATCCGGCGCCCACGCCGCCGCCGCCCGCCCCGCCGCCGGAGCCCCGCTCCAAGGTGCCCGCGTTCGTGACCGGCGCGGTCGCCATCGTCGCCGCGGGCGTCGGCACGGGCTTCGGCATCGCCGCGCTCGGCCAGTCGAGCGACTTCAAGAAGGACCCGACCACGAAGCGCGCCGACGACGGCGAGAACAACGCGCTCGTCGCCGACATGATGTTCGGCATCGCGATCACCTTCGGCGTCACGAGCGCCGTGCTGTTCCTGTCCGGCGACGCGCCGCAGACCGCGAAGGCCGACCCGCAAACCCGGGTCGCGAAGGCGCCCAAGATCACCATCACCCCGACGCCCTACGTCACGCCGAGCGGCGGTGGCGCCGGCGCAGTGGTCCGGTTCTGAAAGAGGACGTTCATGAGCTCCCGTAACATTCGTAAAGGAATCGTCCTCGTCTTCGCGGCCGGTTGGCTCGGGCTCGGCTGCGAGCTCATCGTCGACTTCGATCGCACGAAGATCCCCGTCGACGCGACCGACGCGTCGATCAACGAGGGCGGCGATCTCGACGCCGCGGACGTGTTCGTCCCCGACACCTCCGTCGTCGACGCGGCCGACGGCTCCGACGCCTCGGACGCGGGCGGCGATGCCGACGCGGCCGACGACGCCGACGCGGGCTGAGCGCCGTTCAGGCGAGGTGCTTCGCGACCACGTCGACGTCCGGCGGTAGCGGGACGGGGCGGTTGGCGAGCGGGGTCGCGACGTCGGCGAGCGTCGACTCGTGGTACCCGAGCTTCAGCTCGGTGAACTTGAGCGCGCTCGCCGTCGAGACGACGACCACGCGCTCGGTCGCTCCGATGACGCCGCGGTCGCGAAGCTTCCGCGCGCACGCGAGGGCGACGCCGGTGTGCGGGTCGGCGTAGAGGCCGGTGCGGTCGGCGCGCGCACACGCATCGGCCAGCTCGGTCTCGGTGGCCTCCTCCACGACGCCGTTCATGGCGCGCAGCGCGGCCATCGCGCGCGGCGCGCTCACCGGGTTGCCGATGCGGATCGCGCTCGCCTGCGTCGGCTCGGCGACCATCGGCGTGACGGTGTCCGCGCCCGCGATGAAGGCGCGGTACATGGGGTTCGCCTTCGCCGCCTGCGCCACGCAGAGCCGCGGCAGGGCGGTCGTGAGGCCGAGCTCCTTCGCCATCCGGAACCCGGCGTAGAGCGCGGCGGCGTTGCCGAGGTTGCCGCTCGGGATGACCACCCAGTCGGGCACGGTCCACCCGAGCTGCTGGGCGATCTCGATGGCGACGGTCTTCTGGCCTTCGATGCGCAGCGGGTTCATCGAGTTCGCGAGGTAGACGAGGCCCCGGCGCGCGAGCTCGCGCACGATGGCCATGCATCCGTCGAAGTCGGTCTCGAGCGCGAGCACCTTCGCGCCGTGGGCGAGGGGCTGCACGAGCTGGGCGACGCTCACCATCCCGCGCGGCAGGAGCACCACCACCGGCAGGCCCGCCGCCGCGCCGTACGCCGCGAGCGCCGCCGACGTGTCTCCGGTGCTGGCGCAGGCGATGGCGCGAACCGCGAGCGAGCCGCTCCGCAGCCCGTGGTTGACGACGCTGACGAGCACCGTCATCCCGAGATCCTTGAACGAGCCGGTGTGCGTCGTCCCGCACTGCTTCACGTGGAGCTCGCCGAAGCCGAGCTCGCGGGCGAGCCGGCGCGCCGGGTAGAGCGGCGTCATGCCTTCACCGGTGGTGACGATCGCGTCGTCGGGCACCTCGGGCGCGATCCATTCGCGCTTGCCCCACACGCCCGACGGCGCGCTCCCGGCCGGACCACCGGTCGCGCTCCAGCGGCGCTCGAAGAGGGCGCGCCACTCGTCGCCGCTCACCGCGTGAAGCGCGTCGAGATCGTGCGCGACCTCGAGAAGCCCGTCGCACGAGGGGCACCGATAGATGGCCTGCGTCGTCGGAAAGGTGCCCGGGCAGCCCTCGAAGCAGCGGAATCGCGCGGAGTACCTGGTCATCTGGCGGTCAGAGGGGCTTCGTCACGCACCGGAGAAACGGCGTGTTCACGGCCGACGGGCGGCACGCCTCGGTCGCCGCGCAGTCGGCGTCGACGGCGCAGACGTTCGCGCAGGTCTTCAGCTCCGCGTCGCAGTAGTCGGACTGGCAATCGGTCGGCGCCGAGCAGGGGAGCCCCGCTTGCTTGCGGCTCGTGAAGGTGGAGCCGGAGCAGAACTTCAGCTGGTCGGTCCCGCTCGTCAGGTAGAGGCAGTGGCCGGTCGTGAAGAAGCCGCCGAGCGCGCGGCACGAGGCGGTGTTCGAGCACGAGGGGCGGCAGTTGCCGCTGCCGCTCGGGATGCACGTGTCGCTCGCGCACGTGGCGTTCGACGTGCACGCGGCGCCGGCCGGCGAAGCGCCCGCCGTCTCGGGCGGCGCGCACGCCCAGATCGAGTGCACCGGGGGCGGCGCGGTGGGCGTCGAGGCGTTGTCGATCACGCGGCACGTCGTCGTCCCGCCGCAGTCGCCCTCGGTGCAGCACGTGTCGAGGCAGGTGCGGGTGGTGGTTCCCGAGCAGACGCCGGAGCGGCAGTCGCGGTCGACCATGCACGTCGCGCCGCCCGTCGCCGGGCCCTGGGCCGATCCGCGGCCGGCGAGCGCGCCGGGCACGCAGTAGTTGCCGCCGGTGCCGCCGTTGAAGCACACGAAGCCCGACGCACACTGCGAGGAGGTGCAGCACGGCGTCGTGCAGATCGGACCGGTGCCGCTGACGATGGCGGTCGTGAGCACCGTCGCCGACGCACAGAGCTTGCTCTTGCAGTCCCCGTCGACGCGGCACTTGGAGCCCAGGTCGAGCGGGCCGCTCGGCGCGTCCGCCTCGAGGCGCGCGTCCGACGCATCGGCGACGGCGACGTCGGGATCGCCCGCCTCCTCGACGGGAATGACGCCGCCGTCGGCGACGCAGCGGCGGGTCGCGTCGTCACAGACGAGGCCGGTCGGACACGCCGCAGCCCCGCCCGCCGGATCGCACGCGACGTCCGGGACGTCGCCCGAGACGATCACGCTGCAGCCCGCGCCGAGGACGAGGAGCGCGAGAGCCCCGCCGAGCACCTTCGCACCCGCACCTCGCCGTCGCGCCGTCATCAGAAGGTCCCGCGCAGGAGCGGCTCGGCGGACAGCGCGGAGCGTGACGGCTCCCGCGTGCGGCCGAAGTACAGATAGGCCGTGACCGCGAGGGCGACGATGCCGACGCCGAGCGCGACGTCCGCCACGAGCGCCTGCGTGTGCGCGTCGTCGGTCTTCGCCTGGAGATCGGCGTACGAGCCGTCTCGCCCCGTCACGTAGTCCTTGCCCGGCTCGTTCGACAGCGCGAGGACGCCGAAGACGGCAGAGGCCCCGAGCGCCACCAGCGCCACCGATCCCGTGGCCACCGTGGCGGCATCGATCCGGCCGTGCGGGCGCTTCGGCTCGGGCTGCGGGCCGATCGGCTGCTCGGGACGGCGCGCGTCAGCCTCGGTGGTCGTCCTCGTCGGCTTCGCGGCGGCCGCCTCGCGCTTGGCGCCCTCGATCCGCTTGATGACGTTCTCGGCCTTTCCGCGCTCGCTCGCGGTCACGCCGTCCATCTGCATGTACTTCTGGAACCAGCCGACCGCCTCGTCGTATTTACCCATGCGCTCGGCGACGATCCCGAGGTTGAAGACGAGGTCCTTCGCCTTCGGGTCGAGCGCGTGCGCCGCCTCGAGCTCCGCGGTCGCCTCCCGGTAGCTGCCGGCGGAGTAGAGGTCCTTCGCGCGCTGGAAGTGCTGCTGCGCCTCGAGCTGCTCCTTCGTCTTCGGCTCGGCGGTCGGCTCGCCGCCGGTCATGGCGCCGGCGCTCGGCCGCGTCTGGGCGTGCGCGGGGGCGGGCGCGAGCGAAAGCGCGCCGAAGCAGCCGCCGAGGCAGAGGACGGTGACAAGATTGCGCAGCCCGCGCGACATCGCCTCGAAAGACTACCCGAATCCGGGGCGCTATAGTTCGCCGCGTGAGCGAATCCCTCGACGACCAGGTGCGCGCGCTCTGCATGGGGGCGCGGCAGGCGGCACGAAAGCTCGGGCCGCAGGGGCGCGAGGCGAAGGACGCGGCGCTCGAGGCGATCGCGCGCACCCTCGGCGAGCGCCAGGCCGAGGTGCTCGCCGCGAACGAGGCGGATCTCGAGGCAGCGCGCGCGGCCGGCACGAGGGGCGCGATGCTCGACCGCCTCATGCTGGACGAGCGGCGCATCGCCGCCATCGCCGAGAGCGTCCGCGAGATCGCGCGGCTCGGCGATCCCGTGGGCGAGGTCGTCTCGCGCACGATCCGTCCCAACGGCCTGCGGGTCACACGGGTCCGGGTGCCCCTCGGCGTCATCGCGATGGTCTACGAGGCCCGTCCGAACGTCACCATCGAGGCGAGCGCGCTCACGCTGAAGGCCGGCAATGCGGTCGTGCTGCGCGGCGGCTCCGAGGCGGTCCGCTCGAACACGGCCCTGGGTGCGGTCATCGGCAGCGCGCTCGAGGAGGTCGGCCTGCCCCCGGCGGCGGTGCAGGTCCTGCCGTTCACCGATCGCGACGCGATCCGCGCGCTCATCCACCAGACGGAGTACGTGGACCTCGCCATTCCGCGCGGCGGCGAGGCGCTCATCCGGTTCGTGACCGAGAACGCGCGCGTCCCGGTGGTCCAGCACTACAAGGGCGTCTGCCACCTCTTCCTCGACGAGGGCGCCGATCTCGCCGAGGCCCGGGACATCCTCCTGAACGCGAAGATGCAGCGGCCGAGCGCCTGCAACTCCCTCGAGTGCCTCCTCGTGGACGCCGCCGACGCCGCGCGCCTCCTGCCGCCGCTCGGAAAGGCGCTCCTCGCCGCCGGCTGCGAGCTCCACGGTGACGAGCGCACGTGCGCCCTCGTCCCCGGGGCGCTTCCCGCGGCGCCGGGCGACTTCGGCCGCGAGTTCCTCGACACCACCCTCGCGGTGCGCGTCGTCGACGGCCTCGATGCGGCGCTCGAGCACGTCGCGCGGTACGGCTCGGGCCACACGGAGGCCATCCTGACGCGAAACGAGGACCATGCGTCACGCTGGCGGCGCGAGGTCGATGCGGCCTGCGTGGTCGTCAACGCCTCCACCCGTTTCCACGACGGCGGCGAGCTCGGCCTGGGCGCAGAGATCGGGATCGCGACGAGCCGGCTGCACTGGCGGGGGCCCATGGGCCTCGAGTCGCTGACCACCATGAAGTGGGTCATCGACGGTGAGGGGCAGATCCGACGCTGAAACCGACGATTGCGCCAGGAATGGCGATTGACGGGGAGGCTCCCGATGGTCGAGGATTCGCCGCGTCTACGAAGGAGCTGAATTGGCCGCGAACAAACGTCCCCAACCCCCGAAGGGTCCCGAGCGGCCGATGCTGCGAACTTCTCACGGCGCGCCGCGCCCGAAAGGGAAGGGCGAGGCGCCGGAGAAGCCCGCACGTCCGCTGGCCAAGCCCGCGGCCAAGCGCCCGGCGGCCAGGACCACCAAGCGCGCGACGCTGCCTGGCGCAGCCCGCGAGGCGAAGGCAGAGAAGCCCGAGAAGGACGACCGCACCGAGGCCGCCCCGAAGAAGACCAAGGGCGCCGTCGTCCCGGGTGCGAGCAGCGCCGCGAGCGACGAGTCGCGCGAGATCGCGATCCAGGTCGCGATCGCCGGCCTCGACAAGAAGGCCTCCGCCCTCGAGGTCATCGACGTCGCCGGCCGCGTCGACTACGCCGACTTCCTCGTCCTCATGTCCGGCCGCAGCGATCGTCACGTGACGGCGCTCGCCAGTGGAATCGAGGACGCGCTCCGCAAGCGCGGCAAGCGCGCGCTCGCCGTCGAGGGCCTGCCGCACGCCAACTGGGTGCTCATGGACTTCGGCGACGTGGTCGTCCACGTGTTCCAGGACGACGCCCGCTCCGCGTACGACATCGACGCGCTCTGGATGGACGCGCGGCGCGTGCCCGTCCCGATCACCGAACCGCCGGCCTGAGCAGGAGGCCGAGCATGACGCTGCCGGGTGGCCGGCGCTGCTCGCGTGCGGTCGCGGTCGGCGTGGCGGCGAGGGTCCTGCTCGCCGCGACGACCGCGCGCGCGCAGGCGGCCCCGTCCGCTGCCCACGACGACCAGGCCGTCGACGTCATGAATCTCCTGGCCGACCACGGCCTTCACGACCTCGATGACGAGAGCTGGAACGCCTACGGCCAGCTCACGTACATCTCGAGCTGGAAGCTTCCGTTCCACGCGCCGTACACGAACAAGAACGGCAGCACCAACTCGCTCCTCCCCGGGGCGGAGCGGAGCTTCACCGCGTCGTTCACGCTGTTCTTCGGCTTGCGTCTGTGGCGCGGCGGCGAGGCGTACTTCGTTCCCGAGGTGATCTCGGAGCGGCCGCTCTCCCAGCTCCGCGGCCTCGGCGGCTCGATCCAGAACTTCGAGCTCCAGAAGACCGGGGGCGAGACACCGCAGCTCTACCGCGCGCGAACGTTCCTCCGTCAGACGTTCGGGCTCGGCGGCACGCACGTCGCGAAGACGTCGGACCCGATGCAGCTGGGATCGACCGTGGACAGCCGCCGCGTGGTGCTCACCGCCGGCAACTTCACGATCCTCGACGTCTTCGACCGGAACTCGGTGACGTGGGATCCGCGGCAGACGTTCTTCAACATGGCATTCATGACCCACTCCTCGTGGGATTTCCCGTCGGACGCGCGGGGCTACTCGTGGGGCGGCACCGCCGAGCTCTACTGGGATGACTGGGCGTTCCGCATCGGACGGATCACGCCGCCCCAGAATCCCAATCAGCTGCAGATCGATTTCCGGATCGACAAGCACTACGGCGACCAGTTCGAGCTGGAGCACGATCACACGCTCGGCGGGCGCGCCGGGGCGGTCCGGCTACTCGCCTATCGTAACCGCGTCGTCTCCGGGCGCTTCGACGACGCGATCGCGGCGGTGAGGTCCGATCCCACGAAGAACGCCGCAGCCTGCACCGGCTACAACTACGGCTCCGCGAACACCACGGCGCCCGATCTCTGCTGGGTACGCAAGCCGACCGTGAAGGTGGGAATCGGAATCAGCCTCGAGCAACACGTCATCGCCGACGACATCGGCGTCTTCTTTCGCGGGATGTTCTCGGACGGACGGAGCGAGGTCGACGCCTTCAACCCGGCCGATCGATCCATGACCATCGGAGCGAGCGCGAAGGGCTCGACCTGGCACCGCCCCCTCGACGTCGCGGGCGTCGGGTACGGAATGGCCTGGATATCCGGCATTCACGGCGACTACCTCCGCATGGGCGGAGTCGACGGGTTCGTCGGTGACGGCGACCTGAAGCAGGCCCCCGAGACCGTCCTCGAGGCGTTCTACAGCGTGAGCCTGCTGAGGGCGCTCTGGCTCTCCGCCGACTACCAGCACATCGAGAATCCCGGCTTCAACGCGGACCGTGGCCCCGTCAACGTGTTCGGCGCGAGGGTCCATGCCGAGTTCTAGCTGGCGCGTCGCCTGCCTCGCCGCGCTCCTCGTCACCGCTGCGGGCTCGCGCGCCGAGGCCCAGCAGCAGGCTCGCGGGTTCGGCGTCGAACGTCTCTATCCGTCCGCGCCCGGCGGCGGATGGGTGGTGATGGACGCGCTCGACATGCGCGGCGATCCCGGCGGCGTCGTCGGGCTGTCGCTCGGCTACGCGCATGTTCCGCTGCGGGTCGTCGATCGTAATGGCGATTCCCGCCTCACGGTCGTCTCCGCGCAGGCGAGCGCGGACTTCGGATTCGCGGCGACCTACGACCGCTGGCGCGTATATCTGAACCTGGATATGCCACTCGGGCGGAGCGGCAGCAGCGGCGTCGTCTCTGGCTACCAGCTCACCGGACCCTCCACGACGCTCGGGAGCAATCCGGACGTCCTCACCGATCCGCGGATCGGGTTCGACGCGCGGATCCTCGGCGAGGCCGGGAGCGCGCTGCGGGTCGGCGCCGGCGCGCAGCTCTTCGTGCCGAGCGGCAATCGCGCCGACTACGACACCGATGACACGTATCGCGCGATGGCGCGCCTCCTCGTGGCGGGCGATATCGGTCGCTTCACCTATGCCGGACACCTCGGAGCCCACGTTCGCCCGCTCGACGATTCACCGGCGCCGGGCAGCCCGCGCGGGACCGAGATGCTGTTCGGAGCAGCGGCCGGCGTGCGGCTCCTGCCCTGCGGCAGCTGCGGGACCGCGCTCATCGTTGGCCCCGAGATCTACGGGGCGACGGCGTTCCGATCGTTCCTGGGGACGAACACCACTGCGCTCGAAGGGCTCCTCGGGGCGCGCCTCGAAGGGACGGCCGACGACGGACCGCAGGTGCGTGTGAAGCTCGGCACCGGGGTCGGCATCAATCACCACTTCGGGGCTGCGGAGTGGCGATTCGTGCTCGGCATCGAGCTGTTCGACCATCACCGCAAGACGCGGGCCCCCGAGCCCCTCTGATCGCCGTCAGTCCGACGGCGCGGGCTCGTCCCGGCGCTTGGCGACGAGGAACGACAGACCGACGCTCAGGAAGTAGAGGGCGATGAGCGCCGAGGCCACGATGAACTGGCTCGACATCTCGGGGCCGGGCGTGATGAACGCGCCGATGACGAACGCGCTGATCACCGCCCAGCGGCTGAACCGCACGAGCTGCATCGGCGTGACGATGCCGGCCAGCGCCAGGAACGAGATGAACAGCGGCAGCTCGAAGATGAACCCGAATGCGAGGAGCATCCGCGTCGCGAAGTCGAGGTAGCCCTCCATCGTGTTGCGGCTCATCAGCACGAGCCCGCCCGGGTCGCCGACCTGGCCGTGGAGCGAGAGCGAGAAGCTCCAGAACGACGGGAAGAATGCGTAGTAACAGAACGCGATTCCCATCGCGAAGAGCGAGGTCGAGAAGAGGACGAACGGGATGATGTACCGCTTCTCGCGCGAGTAGAGGCCGGGGCTGATGAACGACCACAGCTGGTAGAAGATGACCGGCGCGGCGAGCACGACGCCGCCCGTCAGCGCGAGCTGCATGTAGTTCACGAACGCGTCGATCGGCGCGAGCGTCTGCAGCTCGACCGGCACGTTCGGATAGCGGACCTTCCACGCGGCCTCGAACGGACGACCGATCCAGTCGAGCAGCCGTTCCTTGTACGTCCAGCACAGGATGGCGCCGGCGAGGAGAGCGATGCCGGCCCGGACGACGCGCTTGCGGAGCTCCCCGAGGTGCTCCCAGATCGTCATCTTGATGTCGTCTTCGGGGTCCACGTGCGAGAGCTCCTCGTCGGGCTCCGTCGCCGGCTTCAGGTTCGCTGCCATCAGGTGGGTTCCGTCTGCGCGGTCTCTTCGGCGGGCTCGGTCACGTGGGGGGCGACGGCTTCGGCGGGCTGGTCCTCCGCGGGCTGCGCCTCGGTCGGGACGCCGTGCTCGTCGTGGTCACCGTGCTCGTCCACGAACGACGGGGCGGGGGGCGGCTCGGGGACGATGCCGTCTGGATCGCCCAGCACGTAGAGCGGGTCGCGCGCGAGCGGAGCCTTCGGCAGGCCGTCGGCGTAGACGATCGCGTTGTCGGGCAGCGCGCCGTAGGCGTCGGCGCCGTCGCGCGGGTACTCGCGGTCCCGCACCACGAAGAAGCCGTCGCGGTAGGCCGGCTGGGCATTCGTGGCGCCCTGACCCACCGGACCGGCGATGGCCGCCGCCGCGGTGGCGGAGGTGATCGACCGCTGCACGTTGTCGAGCTCGCCCCGGGCGAGCTTCCGGATCTCGGCGATGTCGTCGGCGAGGCCCTCGGTCCGGAGCGCCTCGTCGATGCCGCTCTGCGCCCGGAGGTCGGCCGCCATGCGACGCAGCTTCCCCGCGTACTGCCCGAGCTTGCGCAGCATCTTGGGCAGATCCTTCGGACCGATGACGACCAGCGCCACCACGATCACGACGATGAGCTCCGAAAGACTGAACCCGAACACCGGGACCGAGGGTACCACAACCTGACAGCGGTTCCGGGCTCTGCTACGAGGCACCGTCCAAAGATGGGCCTCTTCCTCCAGGGCGTCACCGCCCGCGACCTCTGCGCTGCGCTCGCCGCGCAAGGCACGACCCTGGACCCCCAGGACGCGCGCCGCATCATCGCGCAGGTGCACCGCGACGAGGACCCGCGCACGCCGAGCTCGGGGATCCGGAAGAGCGCCCGTGACGCGGTCGTTGCGGCCGCGACCATCCCCGTCCTCGAGGTGGTGAGCGAGCGGTCGAGCCAGGTCGACCCCTTCGTCAAGTACGCGCTCCGCACCGCCGACGGGCACGTCGTCGAGACCGTCCGCATCCCGCTGGAGGTTCCGGGCCGCTTCTCGGTGTGCGTCAGCTCGCAGGTCGGCTGCGCGCTCGCGTGTGCGTTCTGCGCCACCGGCCGCATGGGCCTCACGCGCAACCTCGAGACGTGGGAGATCGTCGAGCAGGTGCGCGAGGTGCGCCGGCGCAGCGATGGCTGCCGCGTGCACGGCGTCGTCTTCCAGGGCATGGGCGAGCCGATGGCGAACCTCGATCGCGTGCTCGCGGCCATCCGCGTGCTCACCGATCCTAGCGCGCAGGCGATCGACACCCGCAACATCACGGTCTGCACGTCGGGCCTCCCGGCGGGCATCCGGCGCCTCGCCGAGGAAGCGCCGAAGGTGCGCCTCGGGCTCTCTCTCGGCTCGGCGCGGCCGGCGGTCCGGCGTTCGCTGATGCCGATCGATCGCGCGCACGGCCTCCAGGCGGACGTGATCGACGCGGCCGCCGAGCACGTGGCGCGCACCGGCCTCGCGCCGCTCTGGGCGGTCACCCTGCTCGCGGGCGTCAACGACACGCTCGAGGACGCGATCGCGCTCGCCGACCTCGTGGTGGTCTTCCGCGCCCGCACCGGGGCGAGCCCGCGCCTCAGCGTGATCCCGTACAACCCGATCGACGTGGGACCCGCCGGGGAGAGCGATCCCTTCGCCCGCACCAGCGACGACCGCGAGGCAGCCTTCCGCGACGCCCTCCGCACCCGCGGGGTCTTCACGCATCGCCGCTACAGCGGCGGGTCCGACGTGGCCGCGGCCTGCGGGCAGCTCGCCGCGCGCGTGTGAGCTCGGCCCGGCGGTGACTCGTGCTATCCCCGGGCCATGCCGGGGGCCTTTCCGCGAGCGAGGACCGCGCTGCACGCCGCGCTCGCGTGCGGCCTCACGTGGCTCGGCGCGAGCGACGCGGCGGCCTCCCCCGAGGACCTCTTCGGGTACGGCGCGCGAACGAGCGCTATGGGCGCGACCGGCGCGGCGCATGCGAGCGGGTACGAGGCCGCGTATCACAACCCGGCGCTCGCCTCGCGGCTGCCCGCTCCGAAGCTGACGCTCGGCTTCACCGGCGGCCTCATGCGCCTCGAAGCGCGCGGGGAGGAGCAGCCCGGGCGCGTCCCGGCGTCGCCCATCACCGGGACGACGATCGGCGCCGAGCTGCCGGTCCCGCTCGGGGGCGTGCTCCGCGACCGCATCGGCGTCGCGCTGGCCTTCTACGAGCCGACCCGCGTGGTGGTCCGCGGGCGCGTCCTCTATCCCGAGAAGACGCAGTTTCCGATGCTCGACACGCGCGCCCAGTCGCTCATGATCCGCGCGGCGGTGGGCGTCGACGTGGGGTACGGCATCCGCATCGGAGCCGGCTTCGCGGCGCTCGCCGAGGTCGTCGGAGCGGTGGTCGCGGCGACCGATGCCACCGGCCGCGTCGGGACGCGCGTCGAGGATCAGCTCGTCGCCACGTACGCGCCGACCGTCGGCGTCACGTACGACCTGCCGCTCCACCGGCGCGAGATCTGGCGCGTCGGCGCGACGTACCGAGGCACCCTCGACGCGCGGCTGCTCATCGTGATCGACGCCTCGAAGCTGAGCTCGCTGCCGATCCCGCTCCTGAACATCTCGGGGGTCGCGCAATACGACCCGGCCCAGGTGGCGCTCGAGGTGGCGCGGATCGACGAGGCCGCGAGGAGCGTGCTCGCCCTGCAGGTCGTCTACAAGCGGTGGAGCCGCTTCCCCGGCCTGCTCGAGCCCACCATCGTCTGCGCGGACGGCGGCGCGGGCGCGTGCGGGCTCACGCCGGTGACGATCGACTGGAAGGACACGTTCGTCGTGCGGGCCGGCGCCGACCAGGGCTTCGAGGTCGCCTCCGGCGCCATCCTGCATGCCCGCGCCGGCGTGTTCTTCGAGAGCACCCCGCTCCCGCGCGACCTGCCCGGGTCCGAGGCCTACGACGCGTCGGTGAAGGGCGTCGCCTCGGTGCCCACGCGCTACTTCGACGCCGATCGTCTTGCCCTCACCCTGGGCACCGGGCTCGTCCTGTCGAAGCCGCTGCCCCCCGTCGAGCTGGATCTGTTCGCGCAGTACCACTTCCTCCTGCCGCGCACGGTGACGAGCGAGGACGCGAGCGGCGCGCTCCTGAGCCGCGGCGAGGCCTCCGGGCACATCGTGCTCTTCGGGCTGACCGCGGGGGTACGGTTCTGATGCGGTCGTCAGCCGTCGTTGCCGCGGTCGGGGTGCTCGGCGCCGTTGCGTTCGCATCGCGCGACGGCCGCGCCAATCCGCCCGACACGTACGGCTTCGGCTCGCGCGAGACGGCAATGGGCAACGCGGCCGCCGCCGAGACGCGCGGCTTCGCGGCGAGCTACTACAACCCGGCCGCGCTCGCCCGTTCGAGGGGCCTCGAGCTGTCGATTGGCTACTTCCGGGCCGAGCACCACCTGTCGACCAATGGCCACGACAATGCCGTCGATCCGGTGAAGGGCATCAACGCCGGAATCGTCGCGCCCGGGAAGATCGTGGGCATTCCCTTCGCGTTCGGCCTCGCCCTGCACCTGCCGGACGACCGCGTGTCGCGCGTCCGCGCGCTTCGTCAGGAGCAGCCGCGCTGGGAGCTCTACGACAACCGCAACCAGCGCCTGTACCTGGCCGCCAACGTCGCGATCCAGCCGCTGCCCTGGCTCTCGATCGGCGGCGGCGTGACGTTCATGGCGTCGACGCGCGGCCAGCTCGACATCTCGGGCGCCGCCAACGTGCTCCAGCCGGACTCGTCGCAGCTCCGGCACGAGGTCGACGCCGACGTGGCGGCCGTCCGCTATCCGCAGGCAGGGATGCGCGTCGAGCTGTCGAAGGCGGTCGCGCTCGCCGCCGTGTACCGCGGCGAGTTCCAGCTCGGGCTCGACCTGCACGCCCACCTCCAGGGAGACATCACCGGGTTCACCACGGCGCTCTACGATCTGGAGACGCACAGCGTGAACAACTTCCTCCCGCAGCAGGTCGTCCTCGGCGGGTCGTGGCAGCTCGGCAAGGACGTGCGCGCCGCGTTCGATGCCACGTGGATCGACTGGTCCGCGTACGTGCCGCCCGTCGCCGAGCTCGACGTGGTGCTCGACATTCCGCCGCCCGCCGGAGGCTGGCCGGCCGGCATCACTCCGCCCGCATCGCCCGCCAAGACGCGCATCCTTCCGCTCCGGATGCACGACCGCATCGTCCCCCACCTCGGCGTCGAGTGGCACGCGTACGGGGGCCGCCGCCTCGACGGGTTCCTCCGCGCCGGATACGAGTACATGACCTCGCCCATCGAGGCGCAGACCGGCCTCACCAACTACATCGATCGCGACCGGCACACGGTCTCGCTCGGGCTCGGCGGGGCGGCGCACGACTTGACTACGGTGCTGCCGGCGACCGTGACGCTCGACGTGCACGCCGCGCTCGGCGTGATCGTCACCGAGACGACGCGGAAGGCGAGCCCCGCCGACTTCGTTGGTGACTACACGGCGGGAGGCACGATCGTGAACGTGGGCGCGACGCTCGGCGTGGCCTTCGACGGCTGGGGAGCGCCATGAGGCCCGCGCTCCTCGCGCTCCTCGCGCTCGCCGCTGCGTCACCGTCCTGCGCCACCACCGGCGCGAGCGGGGAAGGGGACCGGAACCTGCCGAGCCAGGGCGTCGGACCGTTCCGGAAGCTCGCGCCCGACGAGGTGGTCGGGGTCGCGCCCTTCGTCTACGACGACCGGGCGGCGCTCTACCGCGAGCCCGCCGCGCTCGCCGACGGGGACGCGACGCTCCTCTACGCGGTGGCGACCCGCGGCGGCGCCGACGTGATCGTCCGCACCCGCGCCGACGACGGCCGCGCCTTCTACGGATCGAACACCGACTTCGGGCGCACCAGCCCCACCGTCCTCACCGCCGATCAGCCGTGGGAGGGCGCCTCCGTGTCCGGTCCCTTCGTGCTCCGCACCGCCGCCGGCATCACGCTCTTCTATGCGGCGGCGGGCGGGATCGGCCTTGCGACGTCGACCGACGGCCTCACGTTCGTGAAGGCGTCGGGCCCGGTGCTCGCGCGCGACCCGCGAAGCGCGTGGGAGACGACCGAGCTCGGTGGTCCGTCGGCGTACGTGCTGCCGGACGGTCGCACGCGGCTCCTCTACGGATCGGGCGCGGCGATCGGGGAGGCCGAGTCGAACGACGGCGTGCACGTCACGAGGGTCGACGCCGATCCATCCACGCCGGCCGTCGATCCGGTGCTCGGTCCCGCGCCGCCGGCGCCGCCCGGGTCGCTCCTGCCGAACGAGAAGCCGCCGTTCGACACCGCACGCGTCTCCGATCCGTGCGCGTCGCTCGTCACGAGCCCGGGCGACCGCCTCGTGCTGCGCGTCCTCTACACGGGGGCGACGGCGTCCGGCGAGACGGCCATCGGCCTCGCCGCGCGCTTCGGGAGCGAAGGGCCGCTCGTCCGGCAGCCGACGCCCGTGTACTCGGTGGGCGCGCACGAGACCGCGCCGGCGTTCCTCGAGTCGGGCGACAGCTCCTACCTCTACGTCCAGCAGGAGCGAGCCGTCGGCGGGCTGGTCTATCCGGCCATCGCCGGGGCGTACGCTCCCGGCACGCGTCATCTTCCTGCGCCGCTGCCTTTTCCCGATCGCCCGTGACGCTCGCCGCGGCGCCCCTCGCGTCCGGATCTTCGGTGCTACGGTTCAGAGGCGATGATCGTCGGGTTCTTCCTGGGCGTCATGTTCGTCACGCCCCTCGTGCTCGTGTACCTGGTCGCCATCCGGTGGGCGGACCGGTTCGAGCCCGAGCCCTGGTGGCTCATCGTGACCGCCTTCGTGTGGGGCGCGATCTTCGCGACCCTCGGCGGCGGGCTCGGCTCGGCGGTCGCCGCGAAGCTGATGGAGATGGCGGGCGCCAACACGAGCCAGCTCGACGTGCTCGGCGCCACCGTGTTCGCGCCGATCTTCGAGGAGGGCGCGAAGGGCTTCGGCGTCGCGCTCATCGCGCTCGCCAGCGCGCTCGGGCTGCGGGAGCTCGACGGCCCGCTCGACGGCGCCATCTACGGCGGCGTCGTGGGGCTCGGCTTCACGCTCACCGAGGACATCCTCTACGTCGCCAACCAGTACGCGACGCAGGGCCTCGCCGGGTTCGTGTTCCTGCTCTTCCTGCGCACGGTGCTCCTCGGGCTGTCCCATTGCACCTTCACCGCGTGCACGGGGCTCGGCTTCGGCATCGCCACCGAGGCGAAGAGCTGGTGGCTCAAGATCTTCGCGCCGGTCTTCGGCTTCGGCTGCGCGATGCTGATGCACGCCGTGCACAACGCGCTGCCGACCCTGCTCGACAACGTGGGCCTCGTGCTCATGCTCCTCGTGTCGTGGCTCATCGACCTCCTGTTCTTCCTCCTTCTCGCGCTGCTCGTGGTCCGTGACCGCAGCATCGTCATCCGCGAGCTGCTGGGCGAGGTGGGCCACCTCCTTCATCCGCGCGAGCTGCAGCTCGTGTCGAGCTACTTCGCGCTCGGCATGAAGAACTGGGGCGTCCTCTTCAGCGCCGGCTGGCGCGTGTTCCGCCTGCGCCGCAAGAAGCAGCTGCACCTCGTCGAGCTCGCGTTCGTGAAGAGCCGGCGGCGCCGGGGCGAGGTGGGCGCCGATCTCGACCGCAAGGAGGCGTCCCTGCGCGCCGAGATCGGCCAGATGAACCGTCAGGGCGTGTGGATCGGGAGCTGACGCTCCGGCGTGCTCAGGACGCCTTGCCGCTGACCTTCTGCCAGCTGGGCCGGGCGCTCACGCGCGACCACCACTGCATCACGTTCGGGTACTTCGCGAAGAGGTCCTTCGCGGGGGTCATCATCCCGTACTCGACGTAGGGCATGAACGAGATGTCGGCGAGCGTGAACTCCTTGCCGGTGAAGTAGTCGTTCTTCGCGAGGTGCGCCTCCATCACGCCGAGCGTCGTCTCGAGCCCCTTCGTGGCCGCCTCGAGCACGGCGGGCTCCTGCTTGCGACCGAGCAGCGCGTCGTAGATGAACTTCATCGCGTGCGGCGTGAAGTTCGACGTCTCGACGCTGATCCACTGCTCCATGACGGCGCGCGCCTTCGGCTCAGACGGGACGAGCGCGCCCTTGTTGGTCTCGTTGAGGTAGCGGCAGATCGCGCGCGACTCGTACATCTCGAAGTCGCCGTCCTGGAGGACCGGCACCTGGCCGAACGGCTGGTGCTGCAGGTAGCCGGGCTGCTTGTGCTGGCCCTTCTGGAGCTCGATGACCTCGAAGTCGTAGGGGGCTCCGAGCTCGGTGAGCGTTGTCAGGACCTTGCGCGTGCACGTGCTGCCGGGATTGCCGAGGATCTTCATGGCGCGCATCGTACGCCAAACGGTTCAGCGCGGGAGGCTCCTCGCCACGCCCGGGATCTTCACGGCGCGCCACCCCGCGGTGGTCGTCCGCGGCGCGGCCGGCATCACCAGCATGCCGCCCGGCAGGTGGTCGTACGGGTAGAAGTGCGCCGTCGCCGCGCCGAGCGCCTGTCCGGCGGCCGACTGGAACGTGACCTCGCGCGTCTCGCCGCCGTCGGGCTCGCGCTCGAGATCCATCTCCCCGGACCAGGTCGCGTTCCCGCGGCCGTCGAGCGTCGCGGTCCGGAACGTCCGCGGGGTCGCGAAGACGGGCCGGGCCACGGGCGCCGTCGAGCGGCCGGTGAAGCTGCTCGCCGCAGAGGGGGATCCGCCATTGACCTGCGCGACGCGATCGAAGAGCGCCGCGAAGGTGTAGTCGCTGACCCACTCGTTTTCGCAGTAGCCCATCAGGTCGTTCGTGACGCCGGGATCGAGGAGCGTCTTCGTGAGGATGTCGTAGCCCCACACGCCGATGCTCCCGTCGCTGTACGGGAAATCCTGATCGACCCCCGAGGCGCCGCCGCAGGGCGCGTGGCTGCGGCCGTGCGCATGGCCGACCTCGTGCGTCGCGGTCCTCACCGAGCCGTCGCCGCTGAACCCGACGCCGACGCTCGCGCGGAGGAACGCGTTGCTCGCGCTGGCGCTCGTCACGACCGTGCTGAGGCCGGTGACGCAGCTGCCGCCGCAGTACTGCGAGAACGTCGCCTTGGGCGCGAACGCGCCGTAGTAGTACACGTCGTCGGCAGCGCCGTCGGCGCGGCGCAGGCTGGTGATCGCCTGGAGCACCTGCGAGAAGCCCGACCCGTTCGCGGAGATCGCGCCCGCGTAGTCCCAGGGCGCCCGCGCGGTGACGGACACGTCGGTCACCGGGTAGCGCGCCATGAAGGACTGCTTGTACTTCGCGAGCTGCGCGGGGGAGACGTCCGGCGTGCGGCCCGAGCCATCCGCGTTGTAGACGATCGGGACGACCACCAGCTGGAGCGCGCCCGCTGCTTCGACCTCGAGGCTCTGGACGCCGCCGTCGTTCGGGAAGCGCGCCGTCGCCGGGCCGGTCGGCACGACGCCCTTCGGGTCGGTGAGGAACACCTGGTACGTCACGCCGGCGGGGAGCTGGTCGGCCGTCACCTCGAAGTTGAACGTCGACTCGGCGGCGCCCTCGGTCGACGCGGCCTTGATGGTCTTCGTGTCCTCGAGGGTCGCCAGGCGCGTGGTGCCGCTGACGAGGCGCAGCTGCGCGGTGACCGCGGTGGGCTGGTAGCCGCTGCCCGGGCTGACGTACACGCGGACGAGACCGCCGCGGCCGGTCACGACCGGCGCGTTGCGCTCCGCCTTCGGCACCGCGGCGCCCGCCGTGACGACCGGCACCGTGACTCCCTGGAGGACGGCGACGTCGGTGATGGCGAGGCCCTTCACGAGCGGCGGCGCCGGCGTGTCCTTGCTCGTCGGATCACCCTGCGTGCTCGGGTCGATCGGGGCGGCATCGACGGGGGCGGCCGCGTCGTCCGGGGCCGCCGTCGCCGGACCGTCGCTCGACACCACGGTCGTCGTACCCGAGCACGCGGCGGCGGTGAGCCCGGCGAGCGTCAGCGTGATGAGCGAAAGGGTCGCGGGTGCGAGCGGCGTGAAGTAGCGCATGGGCGTCGTCTCCTCCGAGGTCACCTGCCGTGATGCCTCAAGCTTCCCGCCGCGACCACCCTCGTGTCGAGCGATCCGGCTTTCCTCTCCGGAAAGGTCGTGCCGGCACAAACGTGCAGTCTCCACGGAAGCGGGCTCTCAGCGCACTGGGCCGCCGTCGCCCGCGGGCGTCCGGAGCGGGGACCAGGTCGCGTCGAGCGCAACCGCCGGCAGGCCCGCGTCGCCGGCCGCGGGGAAAGGCGTCGCCCGGAGCGGCGCGATGATGCACGTGAGCGCGTTCGCGGCCACCGGACCGCCCGGGGCGAGGCGCACGTCGCTGATCTCGGCGCTGCCGCGGGCGCCGGTGATCGCGACGAGCTGCAGGGCCCCCACCACGAGGGTCCCGCTCGCCTCGAGACGGACGGCGCAGGCCTCGAGCTCGTCGGCGACGTGGTCGGTCAGGCGCTGCGCGTCGGCGTCGGTCATGTGGTGCGCGCCCACCAGCCCGACGACGCCGTGCGCGCGCCGCGCCACGTACGCGTAGCCCTCGCCCGTGACGCCGGCCGCGCTCGCCGCGGGACCGGCCGGGGGAGCGTCGCTGCGCACGTCGCGCGACTCGGGCACCACGTCACGGCCGCTCGCCGGACATCCGAGCAGCAGGAGGGTCGCCGCGAGCAGCACGCCCGCCGACACCGCGCGGCTCGCGCGCCCGACGAGGCGCCCCCCCGCTTCCACGTCAGCCGGAGAGAAGCTGCTTCGCGATGACGATGCGCTGCACCTGCGCGGTGCCCTCGTAGATCTGGAGGATCTTCGCGTCGCGCATCAGCTTCTCGACCGGGTACTCCTTCACGTAGCCGTTGCCGCCGAAGACCTGGACCGCATCGATCGCCGAGGCCATCGCGGCGTCCGCGCCGTACGCCTTGGCGAGGCTGGAGGTGAGGGGATCGCGCACGCCCTTGTCGAGCGCCCACGCGGCCTTGTGCACGAGGAGACGCGTCGCATGGAGGCGGATCGCCATCTCGGACAGCATCGCCTGCACGAGCTGGTGGTTCGCGATCGCGGTGCCGAACGTCTTCCGCTCCTTGGCGTACGCGACCGACTCGTCGAGGCAGCGCTTGATGATGCCGCACGCGATGGCCCCGATGTCGGGGCGCGTCTGGTTGAACGTCTCCATCGCGAGCTTGAAGCCGTGCCCGGGGGGCGCGAGCACCTGCGCGGCGGGGACGTGGACGCCGTCCAGCATGACCTGCGCGGTGTCGCTCGCGCGCTGACCGAGCTTGTCCTCGTGCTTGCCGACCGACAGCCCCTTCGCGTCGCGGTGGACGATGAAGGCGCCGATGCCCTTGTGACGGAGCTCGGGGTTCTCGGTGGCGAAGATGACGTAGAACGCGGCGAGGTTCGCGTTCGTGATCCACGCCTTCGTGCCGGTGAGCACGTAGCTGCCGTCCGCCTGCTTCTGGGCGCGGGTCTGGAGGCCCGCGACGTCGCTGCCGGCGCCCGGCTCGGTGGTCGCGTAGCTCACGTGCGTGGGCTCGCTGGTCAGCCAGCCGAAGTACTTCTTCTTCTGCTCGTCCGAGCCGGCCAGCTTGATCGGCGTGAGGCCGAGCGTGTTGGCGGTCATGCTCGTCTGGATGCCGCTGCAGCCGTACGAGAGCTCCTCGGTGATCATCGCCGAGTCGAGGTCGCTGAGGCCCGAGCCGCCGTACTCGGAGGGCAGCGTGGGATTCACGAGGCCGAGCTCCCAGGCCGATCTGAACACGTCGAGCGGGAACTCGCTCTTCCGGTCGCACTCGGCGGCGACGGGGATGATCCGCTCCTTCGCGAAGCGACGGGCGGTATCGATGAGGGCCTTTTGCTCCTCGGTGAGCTCGAAGTCGATCATGGGCGCGAAGCTGCCACGCCTTCTCGCCGGGCGCTATTCCTTCTGCCGCTTCGCGCGCTCGGCCATCTGCTGCCGCGCCGCCTTCCCGCCGAGCATGTAGCCGAGCGCCAGCCCGAGCATGAGCACCACCGGGATGAAGATGACGTGCTCGGCGGTCGGCAGCCCCATCAGGACGCTCCGGCCTTCGCCTTCTTCTCGGCCGCGGCCGCCGCGCGGTCGAGGGTGCGCTCGAGATCGGTGAGCCGCTCGCCGAGGCCGGCCTGCTTCCGCCACAGCAGGTAGATCCAGCCCATCAGCACGATCCAGAGGCCGGCGTAGGCGTACACGACGAGCGCGTTGCCGTCGTAGTGCTCGGCGTTCGGGTCGACGGCGGTGAAGCCGGTCGCGCGGTCGTCGGGGTTGGCCGTGCTGGCCGGAGGGGTGCTGGGTGCGGGTGCGGTCATGGCTTGGTCGGATCAGGCCTCGGTACGATCGTCGAGCCCGAGATCGACCGCGTCCTCTTCGGCGCGCACGATCCGGCTCTTCACCACCTCGAGCCGCACGCGGGCCCAGAGGAGCGTCACGGAGAAGAAGGTGAAGGCGATCATGCCGAGCGCGAAGGCGATCTTCATGTCGGGGTGCTGGAGGCCGCCGCCCTTGCCGGTCACGACGGTCGGGTGCTGGCCGCCCCACTTCTGCACGCTGTAGTGGATGATCGGGAGGTTCGCGGCGCCGAGGATGCCGAGCGCGGCGGCGAACTTGCGCTCGCCCGGGCCGTCGCCGGAGAAGCTGCGGAGCACGACGTACGCGACGTACACGAGCCAGCTGAGCATCGCGGTCGTGAGGCGCGGATCCCACGTCCAGAAGTAGCCCCACGACTTGGCGGCCCAGAGCGCGCCGGTGATGATCTCGATGAGCCCCATCACGATGGCGAGCTCGGCGCCGGCGCGGGCGAGCGCGTCGCGCACGTCGGTCGGGCGCAGCAGGTAGAGGACCGACCCCACGAAGCAGGCGAACGCGCCGATGTACATCGCGTACGCGCTCGGCACGTGGAAGTAGAAGATCTTGTAGACGACCCCCATGGTCGCCTCGACCGGCGCCTTCACGAGCGCCCAGTGGATCGTGAGGACGACGAGCACCGCCGTTGCCGCGAGCAGCGGGACGAAGAGCGCCGCGCGCTTGCCGGAGCGCGACTCCACGCTGGTCTTGGCCATCAGGGTCACGGTGACGGGGAGCCTAACATCCTCGCCCGCTCACTTCTTCCACGACTTCTTCGCGTCCCCGGCCTTCGCCTTGATCGCCTCGTCGAGCTCGCTCGCGAAGGCCTCGAGGGCCGGGTTCTTCGGGTCGAGATGCATGGCCATCACGAGCTGCAGCTTCGCTTGCTGGGGGTCGCCCTTCTTCGCGAGCTCCTCGGCACGGAGCACGAACGGGCGGGCGCCCGGCGCGCGGATCTTGTCGACGGGCCGGTTCCCCAGGCCGCCCGCCGCGCCGGGAGGCGCCATCGAGAGCGAGCCGGGACGCATGCTCTGCTGCTCCACGATCAGGTTCTCGGGGCGCAGGATGCCGTTGGCGAGCGCCTCGTCGTAGCGGAACCGGAGCTGGGGGTCGGAGAGGACGCGGTAGGCCTCGGCGCCGCGCTTGAAGATGAAGCCGATGGCGGCGATCTCCGAGGGATGGCGCCACTGGTGGCCGTCCGGGTGGAACGTCTCGGCAAAGGCGTGGAAGCCATCCCGGACGGCATCGGCATTCGCCTGCGGCTCGACGCGGAAGAGGTCGTAGTACGAGAGAGAGTCGAGGGCAGCGAGCCACTGCCTGATCGCGTCACCGTCCATGGCGGGTCACCGTGCGGCTGCTCGGGCGCTCAATGCGGTCCGCGCGGCGTCTCGTTCGCGACGACCGGCTGCTGCGCGAACCGGTTGATCATCATGACGACCGACGACTCGTCGGCGACGCCGATGAGCTGCAGCGTCGCGCGCGCTTCCTGACCGGTCTGCACGTCGCGCGCGCGGACCCGCAGCGTGCCGTCGGCGTCGACCTCGAAGGTGACCGCGACGACCACCTCGCCGCGCGGGGCGGGGCGAAGCCCGGAGAGCTCGACCTCGCCGAGGAACGTGTTCTGCGGGAAGGCGTTGCCCTCGCCCTGCGCGACGCGGACCCGCACGGTCGTCTGCATGTCGCGTCCCGTCGCGAAGCGGCGCGTGCGCTCGCACGGGATCTTCGCGTTGCGCGGGATGATCGTGTCCGTGTAGCCGCCGGCGGTCTCGACGACGAGGCCGCGCGGGGTGACATCGACGAGCACGGGCGCGGCGAACCCGAGCTGCTGGCCGTGAGGTCCGGGCATGCCCGAGGGCGGACGCGGCGGGGCGCCCGGCATCATCCCCGTGCTCGGGTTGTAGTCGGCGCCCATGGCGTTCACGTCGAGCGGCGCGTCCGGCGGCGACGACGCGAACTGCCCGAAGGGCGGCGGCGAAGAGAACGGGTTCGGCGGCGCTGACGGCGCGTACTGCGGAGGCGGCGCCGATGGCGCGTACTGCGGAGGCGGCGGAGGCGGCTGCGGGGCCCAGCCCTGCGGAGCCGCCTGACGCGCGGCCGGTTGCGCGTACGCCTGCGGCTGCTGCGGCGGCGGCTGCGAGGGCATCGCGTACGGCTGCTGCTGCGGCGGCTGCTGGTGGGGCTGCGGCCCCGGGTAGCGCGCGTTCGGCGGCGCCTGACCCATCGGCGCCGTGTGCATGGGAGGCTGCGGAGCTGCTGCGCCGCCGCCGCCGAACACCGGGGGCGCGGATCCGAAAGGCGACGTCGGCAGGCCGCCGCCGAAGGGACGCTCCGGCCCGGGCCCGGGCATCGGAATGGGCTGCGTCGGCTGCTTGGGCGCGGCGCCCGTGCGAGGCGCCGCTTGCCCGAGAGGCGCGGTCTGGTTGAGCGGCGCGGTCGTGTTGAACGGCTGGTGCGGGCCGGTCTGTCCGGCATCACCGGGCTGGCCGGTACGCGCCGGCATCGCGGCGGTGCGCGCGGGCTGGACGGCGGGCCGTGCCGGAGCGCCCGCGATCGGGGCGCGCCCCGACGGGCGGTCCGACGGGCGGTCCGACGGATGAGCCGGCGGCGCCTGCGAGCTGCGCGCCTGCACGGCGGGGCCGGGGCGTGACGGAGGCCCGCCCTCGCCGACCTTTTCCATCGGGCCGAACGGCTGCGGCGCCAGCATCGGCGGCGGCTTGCCGACCATCGAGGGGCCGCCGGTGAGGGTCATCGCGGGCTGACCCGGCTTGCGGATCTCGGGCCGCTTCGCCCGGGGCTGCGCGACCGAGGGGAGGTCGCTCGGGTCGGCGAGCGACGGCAGATCGGCGCCGTCGTCGTCGGCGGCCGCGCCCGGCGCCCGCGCCTCGAGCTGAAGCCCGCTCGGGGCCTCGGCGGTCGCGCCTGCGGCCACACCGGCCGCGACCGGGGCGCGCGGGTTCGCCTCGGTCTCGTCGTCGAGCTCGCGCGAGAGCTTCTTCCGCGCCTCGGTCACGTCGTCGAGCTCGGCGGTCGCGCTCGAGGTGGAGATCAAGGACAGGTCGGCGAGCTGTCCGAAGCCGAGCTCGGCGCCCGGCCTGGACACGCCGGAGCTCGACATCCCCGACACGAGCGACAGATCCTTCACCTGCCCGAACTGCCCGTCCGGAATGCTGCCGCCGCGGAACGGCTCCGGCTCGCCGACGGGGGAGGGCATGCTGCCCGCGCCCGCCGTTCCGGCCTGCGTGAGGCTCGGGAAGCTCGGGACGCTTCCGCCGCGGATCCCCGACGACATGAGCGAGGGCGGCTCGTCGATCGCGCCGAAGCCCGGGCCGCTGTTCGGCGTGGTCAGCGGGACCGCCGTGTTCGCGGTGTCGAGCCCCGGCGAGGTCGGCGCCATCTCGCGACCTTGCCGGCCGGCGCTCGCCTGCGTGTCGTCCTCTCCGCCGGCCGCGCCGCCCGCGCTGCCCTCGCTGGACGGGAACCACTCGAACGGGGTCGGGACCGCGAGATCGGGGAAGCTCGCGATCGAGGGGTCCTCGGCGCCGCCGCCGGCGTTGTCGGCGCCGGTACGCGCGCCCATCGGCTGCGTGGCCGGCGCGACGCCCGGGCTCGTGATCTTGCGCGGACCGCCCTGCTGCTGCGTGTTCGCGGCCTGCTGCGAGCTGAACGGCGAGCCCGCGGGCGGCGGACCGGAGCGCGTCGCGGGCGGGGGGCTCGAGGCGGGATGGAAGCCGAAGCTCGGCGGCCCGCTCGCGAACGCCGGCGCCGGCTTGCCCACCTGTGTCGCGTCGAGACCACCGGTCTGCGTGGGGTCGTTCTGCTCGCCCGATCCGGCGAGACCGGGGAGGGTGCGCGCCTTGGCCATGACGTTCGGCGGCGCCGGGATCGACCGCTTGCGTGCACCCTCGGTGAGCGCCGCGGCCTGGATGGCAGCGCCGATCGCGACGACCTCGTCCGGGTTGACGCGGTCGAGCGGCGCCTGGCCGAAGAACGCCTCGACGCGCCGCCGGACGAGCGGCATGCGCGTCGATCCGCCGACCAGGATGACCTTGTCGAAGGAGGTCGGCGTGAGGCGCGCCAGCGAGAGCGCGTCCTGGGTGACCTTGAACGAGCGGTCGACGAGCGGCGTGACCATCTGGTCGAGGTCGCGCCGGGTCATCGTGAACGTGAAATTGATCGAGGAGCCCTGCGCGCCGTGGCCGAACTCCTTCAGCACCACCGTGTGCGTCTCCGCGGTGGAGAGCATCATCTTGATCTCCTCCGCGGTGGTCTTCAGTCGCTCGAGCATCTGCGCGTCGGTGCGCGGGTCGTAGCGGTGCGCCTTGAGGTACGTCTCCGCCATGCGCTCGGCGATGAGGTTGTCGACGTCGTCGCCGCCGAGGAACGAGTCGCCGGCGGTGGCGAGGACCTCGAACACGTTGCCGTTCAGGTCGAGCAGCGTGCAGTCGAACGTGCCGCCGCCGAAGTCGTAGACGGCGACGCGCTCGTTGCCGGTGCGGCCGAGGCCGTAGGCGAGCGCCGCCGCGGTGGGCTCGTTGAGGATGCGCAGCACCTCGAGCCCGGAGACGCGGCCCGCGACCTTGGTCGAGGCGCGCTGGAGCTCGTTGAAGTGCGCCGGCACCGTGATGACCGCGCGCTCGACCGGGCTACCGAGGGCGGTCTCCGCGATCTGCCGCGTGCGCTTCAGCACGAACGCGCTGATCTCGGGCAGCGTGTAGTCCTGGCCGCGCGCCCGGATGAGCGGACCCTGGCCGGGACCCTCCTTCAGCTCGAAGGCGAAGCGTGACTTCGCCTGGGCGATCTCCGGGCTTCCCCACGAGCGTCCGATGAGGCGCTTGTGGCTGTAGACGGTGTTCTTCGGGTCGATGATGCGGCGCGACTTCGCCGCAGCCCCGACGAGAACCTCGCCGTTCGGATGGAAGCTCACCACACTCGGAAGGAGCCTCGCGCCGTGCTCGTCGGCGAGCACGTGCACCTTGCCCGAACGGACGCAGGCCACGACCGTGTTGGTCGTGCCGAGATCGATCCCGACGACACTCACCAACCAAGATCTATCACCATCCTCTGCGCTTAGAGAAAGATATGCTCGGCGGCGATGACGGTGACGGATCGGCCACCGGCCACTCCCGTGCGGGTCGCGCTCCCGCGGGGCGGGTACTACGTGCGCACCTCGGCCGGCCCCGTGCAGATCGGGATGCCGCCCGAGACGATCAAGGACGTCATGGAGCACAAGCTCGACGTTCCCGTGGCGTACGTGCTCCCGCGCGAGCTCTTCGACCGGCGCCGCGGCCTGTCCGTCGCGGAGTTCGAGTTCCCTGCATATTACAGCTTCTTCCTGCTGAAGCGCCGCTGCCGCCTCGTCGTGCTCGACGACGACGTGGAGCGCCGCGTCCGCTCCATCTTCCAGGAGACGCTCTTCGGTCCGGTGGGCGAGCCGCTCGCGAGCGAGTTCGCCGACGGGTACCCCGAGTCACGTCGGCCGCGCTTCGGCCGCGAGAGCGAGTACTTCCGCACCGTGCCCGGCCGCGGGCGCCTCGAGGTCGACGACCTGCTCGAGTTCGTGCGGATGAAGGACGGCGCGTGCGAGATCGCCCCCGGCGTTCTCCTGCTCGACCAGGGCGACGTGCTCGTCATCCGCGACCACGGCAAGGACATCGCCAGCGTCGCGAGCACCGTCAACCTGCCGATCCGGGCCATCACCATCGACACCGACGAGGCGCCGCGCTCGTGGGTCGCGCCGTCGTTCGGGGTCACCGTCCTCGGCGCGAGCCACGGCTTCGATCCGAGCGGCAAGACCACGGGCTTTCTCCTCTGGATGGGGGGCCGGGCAATCCTCGTCGATCCGCCCACCGACTCGACGGAGTACCTGCGGGAGCGCGGGATCGCGCCGAAGACGATCGACGGCGTCATCCTCACGCACTGCCACGCCGACCACGACGCGGGCACGTTCCAGAAGCTCCTCGAGGAGGCGCAGATCAGCCTCTACACGACGCCGCACATCCTCGGCTCGTTCCTCCGGAAGTACTCGGCGCTCTCCGGGCTCGGCGAGGATCTCCTGCGCCGTACCTTCTCGTTCCACCCCGTGCGCATCGGCGCTCCGGTGCACGTGCGCGGCGGCGAGCTGTGGTTCCGCTACAACCTGCACTCGATCCCGACGATCGGCGTCGACGCGTTCTACGGCAACCGGAGCATCTCGATCTCGGGCGACACGCTCTACGACCCCGAGCGCGTCACCGCGATGTACGAGGCCGGCGTGCTCACGCGCGCTCGCTACGAGGACCTCGTCGATTTCCCGGCGCACCACACGGCGATCGTCCACGAGGCCGGCATCCCGCCGCTCCACACGCCGACCGCCGCGCTCGCCCGGCTGCCCGACGAGGTGAAGGAGCGCCTCCACCTCGTCCACATCGCCGCGAAGGACGTGCCGCAGGACCAGGGCCTCAACGCCGCGCGCGAGGGGCTCGAGCACACGATCCGCGTCGAGCCCTCGTCGCCGCCGCGCTTCGGCGACGCGATCGAGCTGCTCGAGATCTTCTCGATGGTCGACTTCCTGCGCGATCTGCCGCTCTCGCGGGCGCGCACGCTCCTCCAGGTGGCGCGGCGCATGACGCTGCCGGCGGGCGAGAACGTCGTCACCCAGGGCACGAAGGGCGACAGCTTCTACATCGTCGTGAGCGGCACCGTGCAGGTCGTGAAGGACGGCGTGCCCCTCAAGAAGTACCGCGCCGGCGACTACTTCGGCGAGATGGCGGTCCTCCTCGACCAGCCGCGCAGCGCCGACGTCGTGGCGCTCGCCGACGTGGACCTCGTGGCCCTCGATCGCAACGACTTCCTGACCGTCCTCCGCGGCAGCGAGATGCTGACGCGCCTCGAGCGGCTCGTCCGGGTGCGCGACGAGGGCGCGTGGGAGCTGCTCGCGCAGAACTCGGTGTTCGCGCACCTCACGAGCGCGCAGAAGACGCAGCTCCAGACGTACCTGGCGCCCCACGACGGCGCGGCGGGCGAGGTGCTGTGGCGCGCCGGTGAGCCGCCGGCGCGGGCCTACCTGGTCGACAGCGCCGTGGTCACCCTCGTGGGCCCGGAAGGCGAGCTGCCGCCGTTCTCGAGCGGCGCGTTCGTCGGCGAGGTCGACGCCTTGCGGAGCCGCGCGCCGTCCCCGAGCACCGCGACGGTGACGCAGCCCGGGAAGCTGTTCGCGATCGAGCCGGTCGATCTCGTCCGGTTCTTCGAGGACAACCCAGGCGTGTACCTGTCGTTCCTCGGAACGCGCTTCGTCGAGTGAGCTAGGCGCGCTCGCCGAGCCAGCGCACCACCGAAGCGAGCCCCTCGGTCAGCTTGACCTGCGGCTTCCAGCCGAGCTCGCCTTCGGCGCGCGTGATGTCGGCGAAGGTCGCGTCGACGTCGCCCAGCGGCACCGCGGCGTGCTCGACGACCGGCGCTCGCCCCGCCGCGGCGCCCATCGCGGCGACGAGATCGGTGAGCGTGACCGGCGCGCCCGACCCGAGGTTGTAGACGCGGAACCCCGGCGGAGTGCGCTCGCTCGCCGCGATCACGCCGCGCACGATGTCGTCGACGTGCGTGAAGTCGCGTCGCATCGCGCCGTCCCCGAACACGGTGATCGGCTGGCCGGCGAGGATGGCGCGCAGGAACGAGGTGATGGCCATCTCGGGACGCTGCCGCGGACCGTACACCGTGAAGAAGCGAAGGCCGCAGCAGCGCATCGCGGGGGTCCGCTTGCGCATCGCCGCGGTCAGCAGCTCCGCCGAGCGCTTCGAGGCGGCGTACGGCGACTCGGGCTCGAGCGCGGGCGCGTCCTCGCCGGCGGGCAGGGGAGTCGAGTTGCCGTAGACCGACGAGCTCGACGCGAAGAGGAAGAGCGTGTGGCCGGCGCGCTGCGCGGCGTCGAGCACGCTCGCCGTGCCCTCGACGTTCACCTTGCTGTAGCGCGCCGGGTCGGCGAAGGACGGCCGTACCCCCGCGAGACCGGCGAGATGGATCACGGCGTCGGTGCCGGCAACGGCCCGCGCGGCGAGCTCGCGGTCCGCCACGCAGCCCTCGACCACCTCGAAGCGATCGCCGAACTCGGCGGCGAGGAGCTGCTGGTTCGCGCGCTTCTGCGTCCGCGGGTACGGCGCGTCGCTGAAGTCGTCGAGCACGCGCACCGAGTCGCCGCGCGCGAGGAGCGCGCGGCTGAGATGGCTACCGATGAAGCCGACCCCGCCCGTGACCAGCCAGCGCTGCACTCGGTTCCCGGACCTTCGCTTCAGCGGCTCGAGGGGCGTTCGGCCGAGCGGTTCGACTGCACGCCGATGCCCTGGTACCGGAGCCCGGCGCGCATGACGTCGGTCGGACGCCAGATGTTCCGTGCGTCGACGAGGACCGGCGGGAGCCCGGCGCCGCCGTCGACGAGGCGCTTCCGGATCTCGCCGAAGTTGGGGGCGCGGTAGCTGCGCCACTCGGTGAGGAGCACGAGGGCGTGAGATCCGTCGAGCGCGTCGTAGTCGCGCTCCTTGACGCCGATCTTCCCCTCGAAGTGCTTCGCGAAGTTCGGGCCGGCCTCGGGATCGTGCCCGACCACCTTCGCGCCCTTGGCGAGGAGCGCGGTGGCGAGCTTCACCGAGGGCGACTCGCGGATGTCGTCGGTCTCGGGCTTGAAGGCGAGGCCCCACAGCGTGATCTGCTTGCCCTTCACGCCGTCGATGGCGCGGTCGACGAGGTCGGCGAGGAAGAGCGCCTGCTCCTCGTTGGCGATGTGGGCGGCCTCGGCCACCCGCATCTGCACGTTGTGCTCGCGGCCGAGCGCGGCGAGCGCCTGGACGTCCTTCGGGAAGCACGAGCCGCCGTAGCCCGGGCCCGCGTAGAGGAATTTCTTGCCGATGCGCGAGTCGGTGCCCACGCCGAGGCGCACCGAATGGATGTCCGCGCCGGTGGCGTGGCAGAGGCGCGACAGCTCGTTCATGAACGAGATGCGGATCGCCAGCATCGTGTTCGATGCGTACTTGATGAGCTCGCTGGAGCGCGGGTCGGTGATGACGAGCCGCTCGCCCGAGAGCTGCAGTGGCGCATAGAGCTCGCGCAGGACCTGGCGCGCGTCGTCGCTGCGGGCGCCGACGACCACGCGATCGGGCTTGAAGAAGTCGGTGACCGCGTCGCCTTCCTTCAGGAACTCGGGGTTCGAGACGACCTCGAGGTGGACCTTTGCGTCGGTGAGCCGGCCCGTGACCGCGTCGCACGTGCCGACGGGGACGGTGCTCTTGACGACGACGAGCGCGTCCTTCTTGGCGACCTTCGCGATCGTGTCGGCGACCGCGAACACGGCGGAGAGATCGGCCGCGCCATCGGGGCCCGGCGGGGTGCCGACCGCGATGAAGTAGAGGTCGGCCTCCTGGAAGGCGCCGGTGATCTCGGTGGCGAACTGGAGCCGCCCGTTGCGCTGGTTGCGATGGATCAGGTCCCCGAGGCCGGGCTCGTAGATGGGAACGCCGCCCTCGTTCAGCTTCGCGATCTTCGTGGGATCGATGTCGTAGAGGAGAACATCGTGCCCGAGATCGCTGAGGCCCGTGCCGGTGACGAGACCGACATACCCTGCACCAAAAACGACGAGTCGCATCTGCGGCGACTTCTTAGTGGGCTGCGGTCCCGCCGGCAACCCCGCTCGTTCAGGGGCGGTCGGGCGTCAGGGGGATCCCGGCACCTTGAGGGTGATCGCGTAGATGCCGTTGGCGGGATCCACCTTCCCGTCGGCGGTGCGCGCCGTGATGAAGAGGCGGGTGCCGCCTGCGCCACCGAACGCGACGTTCGAGGGCGTTCCGGCGACCTTGATCGTCCCGAGGGGCTTGCCCGCGACATCGAAGACGAGGACGCCCGCCATCGCCGCGACATAGACGTTGCCCGCCTTGTCGACGGCCATCCCGTCGCCGCCGGGTGCATCGACGAACGGCTTGAAGGGGCTCGCGAGCGTCCCGTCCGCGGCGAGGCCGGCGGCGAGGACCTTGCCCGCGCCGTTGTCGACGACGTAGAGCGCGGTCTCGTCGGGCGAGATCGCGATGCCGTTCGGCTGCATGAACGTGCCCGCGAGACGCACCGCCGCGGTGTTGGGATCGGTCGCCCCGGCGGGGACGCGGTAGACCGCCTTCTGATCCTGCGGGAGGCCGCCGTCGGGCGTCGCGGCGTAGAACGGATCCGTGAAGTAGATCGTGCCGTCGGAGCGCACGATGACGTCGTTCGGGGCGTCGAAGCGCTTGCCGTTGAACTGCGCGGCGACGACCGCCGGCATCGTGAACGGGCTGTCGGCGCGGACCACGCGCCCGGTGTTGCCCTCGCACGTGACGAGGCGCCCCTGCTTGTCGACCGCGTTGCCGTTCGCGCCGCCGCTCGGGTTGCGGAGCGCCGCCGCGCCGCCGTCGTCCTCGAGACGGAACAGCGTGTTCTGGGCCGTGTCCGAGAAGATCAGGTGGCCGCCCGCCCAGACCGGGCCTTCGGTGAAGACGAAGCCGCCCTTCACGAGGGTGGCGCTCGGGTCCACCCCTTCGAGCGGGTTTCCGTAGACGACGGGGCCGGCGTCGACGTTGCTGCTCGCGTCGACGGGCGCTGTCGCGCCGTCGCCGGACGCGCCCGAGTCGTAGCAGCCGTTGCCGATGCAGCCGTTCGAGCGGGGCTCCTGATCGAGCGAGTTGTCGCTGCATGCGGCGACGACCCCCACGGCGAGAGAGCTCACGACCCCGAGGGCGAACGACAGGCGGCGCTTCGTCATGGCGCCGGTCATCCTACGAGAAATGGGGGCAGCCGTCTTGCGGGTGCCGCGCTGGTCAGAAGCGGAGCCACCCCGCGTGCGCGGCGGCGACGAGCAGCGCGGCGACCAGCGCCACCTCGAGGAAGAAGCGGAGCGACTTCTTCAGCACGCGGTAGCCCACCACGACGAGCACCGCCGCGACGACCAGCGCCGGCACGCCGGTGTGTACCGACAGCCAGCGCACCGCGACGCGGCCCGTGCTCTCCACGTTCCGCCACGACAGCAGCTTCGGGAACGCGAGGAGCACCGCGGGCAGCCAGGACACCGGCCGATCCTGGCCATCCTGGGCGGTTCGGGCAACTTCGCGTCGCTGCGCAGCGGCGCGCGGCGGTGTAGAGTGCGCCGCCATGAAGCTCGCAGATACGAAGATCATCATCACCGGCGGCGCTCAGGGCATGGGGCGCCACTTCGCGCTCGAGATCGCCAAGGCGGGAGGCCAGGCGGCGGTCGGCGACGTCAACGAGGTCGGCCTCGCCGAGACGATCGAGGCGGCCAAGGGCCTGCCCGGCAAGGTCCACGCGCGTCGCCTCGACGTCGCCAACGAGGCGGATGTCGGCGCGTTCGTCACGTGGGCGCACGACGCGATGGGCGGCCTGAACGGGCTCGTCAACAACGCGGGCATCCTGCGCGACGGGCTCCTCGTCAAGAAGGACCGGGAGACCGGCAAGGTGAAGGGGCTCACGAAGGAGCAGTGGGACGCGGTCATTGCCGTCAACCTGACCGGCGCCACCTTGATGGTGCGTGACGTGGTCATCAAGATGGTCGAGACGAACCAGCGGCCCGGCGTCGTCGTGAACATCTCGTCGATCGCGCGCCACGGCAACCGCGGCCAGTCGAACTACTCGGCCGCGAAGGCGGCGCTTGCCGCGAACACCGTCACGTGGGCCCGCGAGTTCGCGTCGTACGGCATCCGCGTCGGCGCCGTTGCCCCGGGCATGATCGAGACGCCCATGACCCAGGGCATGAACCAGAAGGCGCGGGACGCGCTCGTCGCCGCGATCCCGGTCGGCCGCATCGGCCTGCCCGAGGACATCTGGCTCGGCGTGAAGTTCGTCATCGAGTGCGACTACTTCAACGGGCGCGTGGTCGACGTCGACGGCGGCCTGTCGATGTGAGGCTAATTGACGCGTCCGGCCGCATCCGGACGCAGCCCGTTTCGCGTGCTGGGCCGCGAAACCACTTGCGGAGCGGGTGGTTGTCCGCCAGTAAAGAGAGTCGCTCGTTCGTGACGAACGTGTGAACTTTCGATGGCCATCGCGGAACTCAGCAGCGCCGGTACAGCTCAGCTTCTTGCGGAACCCGCCGCCGGGCTCTACGAGCGTGCGCCAGCGCAGGTCCGCATGGCGGTGCACGACGCGTCGCGTATCGAGTGGAGCCTCTCGGTGCCGCTGCCGAAGGACGCGTCGCTCGATTACTCGCTGCGCGTCGAGCTCTCGATCCCGTCGAACACGTTCGTGCGCCACCTGCCGTGGGACCAGATGCAGTCGTTCACGCGGCTCGATGGTCCCGCGGTCGCGCAGCACGGCGACGCGGTGTCGATCGATCAGCTGCGGCGCGGCGCGCTCGCGATGGCGAGCCAGCTGGCGCGTGCGAGCGACGGGTTCAGCCGTCATTGTCGCCTCGCGGGGTCGCTCTTCGCGACCGCTGCGCACAGCGAGCTCGAGGACGCGCTCACGATCTGGATCGAGGCGGCCCTGCGGATCAGCGAGGAGGCGCGCGAGCGGCTGGCGCGCGGTCCGGACGCGGAGCCGGCGGAGCTCCGTCGCGAGCGTCGCCTCGTCGACGAGTACATCAGCGTGCGTCTTCTCGAGGCGCTCGCGGGCGCCGAGCGCGGGCTGGCGGGGCTCGCGCAGTCGAAGTCGCCGTCGGCGGCGCAGATCATCCCGGTGATCGGCGCGGTGGAGGCGCGGCTCGGCGAGGTGCTGAGCGCCGAGCTCGTCTACCGCGAGGTGCACGGGTTCCTGAGCGCCGATCCGTCGTCACCGAATGCGCTCGAGCAGTACCTCGAGCGCTCGAGCCGCCTGAAGAAGCACTTCCAGGAGGTGCTCTTCCTCGACCCCGAGACGTTCCACGTCGCCGAGCGGGCGTACCACTGGATCGCCGGGTTCGTCGCGATCGTGGCGTCCACGTGGGCCTTCGCATGGCAGATCGCGCTCGCCAATCGCGCGGGGTCGTCGCAGACGTTCAGCACCGGGCTGCTCACGCTCGCGTTGATTGCCGGCGTCGTCTACGCCACGAAGGACCGCATCAAGGAGATCGGTCGCACCTGGATGACGACGCGCGTGCACCGCGTCTACGGCGCGCAGCGCATCACGCGGTACCGGGCGCCGGCGCGGCGTCTGCCGGGGCGCGACGTCGTGGTCACCGCGCGCGAGTCGTTCGACCAGGGGGTCGCGAACCTGCCGGACCCGCTGAACCCCGAGAGCGGCGCGACGGTCGGGGTGACCCTCCTGACGTACGAGCACCGAGGCAGCGTCCTGCCGCACGCGCAGCTGCTCGCCTCGGGCGTGCGCCGCGTCAAGCACGTGTTCCGCTACGACCTGTCGCCGATGTTCGGCCGTCTCGACGACGCGACGAAGCCGGTCCCGGTCCTCGACGACGCGAGCCGCAAGGTCCGCTTCATCGACGCTCCGCGCTGCTACCGCGTCCCGATCCAGGTCCACGTCGAGTGCGCCGGCGTCACCACCACCGAGCGCGCCACCCTGGTGCTCCACAAGCGGGGCCTCGAGCGTCTCGACCGCGACACCGACTCGAACCCCTCGCTCGCCGAAATCGGCCTCGAACCGGGCTGACCGCCGCGCGAGCGCGGGACGTCTCGGGCCGTGAAAATCGTTCGGATCCCCCCGGTAACCGCGCGCGTCGCGGGATGCCCCGGGGCGTGAAAATCGTTCGGATCCCCCCGGTAACCGCGCGCGTCGCGGGATGTCTCGGGGCCTCGAAATCGTTCGGATCCCCCTCCGTCCACGCCCCCGAGGCAGCGGGCGCCGCGGCATCCGGCCTTGGGTCACGCACCGGAGGGGGATCCGAACGAGATCGACGTGGCCCCCGGCGGCGCGCGGCAGACGGTGAGGGATCCGAACGAGTTGAGGGCCTCCGCACCCTCCCGGGGCGCGGCAGACCGTGAGGGATCCGAACGAGTTGAGGGCTCGGGCGCCGACGGAGCTGCCGGCCCCCGCCGGGACGCGCGTGCTAGGGTCCGCGCCTTCAATGGGTGACGAGGTTCGCGCGCGCGTCTGGCCGATGTTCCGGGAGGAGCTGGTCCTCTACGAGGATGACGACCTCATCGCCGTCGACAAGCCCGCGGGCGTTCCGAGCCAGGCCGCGAGTCCCGACCGGCCCGATGACCTCGTGACGCGCCTCAAGCTTTTCCTCGCCGCACGCGACGGCCAGAGCGACCCTTACCTGGGCGTCCACCAGCGTCTCGACCGCGACACGAGCGGCGTCGTCCTCTTCACGAAGAAGCCCGACGTGAACGCCGCGCTGGCGAAGCAGTTCGAGGGCCGCACGCTCGTGAAGCAGTACCTCGCGGCCGTCACCGAGTGGCGCGGCCGCCCGCGCGAGGTGGTCCTCGACGACCACCTCCGCAAGGGTGACGGCGGCCGCATGGAGGTCGCTGGCGTGGCGCCCACGGCACGAGCCGGCTACCGCCGCCGGAGCGCCACGCGCGACGCAGCGGCCCCTCCCGGGCGGCCCCCGCACCGGGGCGCCCGCCTCCGGCCCACGCCCGGCGAGCCCGCAGTCCCGCCGCCGACGCTCGCCGGCTCGCAGCGCGCGGTCACCCGCGTCACGACGCGCAGCGCCACCGAGGGCCGCGCGCTCCTCGAGCTCCGCCTCGAGACCGGCCGCACCCACCAGGCGCGCGTCCAGCTCGCGCACGCCGGCGCGCCCATCGCCGGTGATCCGCTCTACGGCGGCGGCGCCGCCCCGCGCCTCATGCTGCATGCGGCCGGGCTGATCCTCGCGCACCCACGCACCGGCAAGCGCCTCGAGATCCGCGCCGCCGTCCCGCCGGCGATGAACGAATGGATGGCGCGAGGCGACCTCGGCGACGCCGTCTACGACGACGTCGCCGCGCTCGACCGCGCGCTCGCCCTCGCGGTGGAGCGCCGCTGGGGCCTCGGCTGGAGCGCCGTGCGCGCGCCCGAGGAGCGCCGCACCACCGCATTCCGGCTCGTCAACGAGGACGGCGACGCGCTCCCCGGCCTCGCCGTCGACGTGTACGGCGACCACCTCGTTGCCCAGATCTACGTGGGAGGCATCTGGGAGGACCGCGCCCGCCGCGACCGCGTCCTCGACCGCCTGGGCGCGCTCGGCTTCGCGGGCGTCTACGTCAAGCTCCGGCCCAAGCAGTCGAACGTGCTCGTGGACACGCGGCGCGACGACGTGGCCCCGAAGCTCCCGGTCCGCGGCGCACCGGCGCCCCCCGAGCTCGGCATCCTCGAAGAGGGCGTGCCGTACCGCGTGAAGCTGGGCGACGGCCTCTCCACCGGCATCTTCCTCGACCAGCGCCCGAACCGGCGGCTCGTGCGCGAGCTCGCCGCCGGCGCGCGCGTCCTCAACCTGTTCTCGTACACGTGCGGCTTCAGCGTCGCCGCGGCGCTCGGCGGCGCCACGCGCACCGTGAGCGTCGACGCCTCGGCGCTCGCCCTGGAGTGGGGCCGCCAGAACTTCCTCGGCGCTGGCATCACGCTAGGCGTCCGCGGCCCCGGGGAGCCCCACACGTTCGTCGCGGAGGACGTGTTCTCCTGGCTCACCCGCGCCGCCTCGAAGGCCGAACGCTTCGATCTCGTCATCGTGGACCCGCCGAGCTACTCGTCGACCAAGAAGCGCCGCTTCGTCGCGGAGACCGACTACGGCGAGCTCGTCGCGATGGTCGCCAAGGTGCTCGCCCCGCACGGGAAGGTCCTTGCATCGTGCAACCATCGCGGCCTCGCCCGCGGCAAGCTGCGGCGGCTTGTCGCCCAGGGCCTCGAAGGCGACGGCCGCGCGCTGGCGCAGCTGAAGGACCTCCCCGACGCGCCGGATTTCCCGCCGGGCCTCGGCCGCGACGTCTTCATGAAGAGCGTGCTCGCAAGCCTCGTGTGAGGCGGCCCCTGCGCGAGGCGCTCGTCACGGCGCCCGCGCCTTGCACCGCGCCTCGTCGGCCGACCAGCCGGGACGCACGATCTTCCGCACGCTGGGCGTGAGCCGCAGCTCGGTCACCTCGTCCGCCCGGCGCACGCGGAGGACCGTCACCATCTTCCCGCCGCGCTCCGCCGCGCGACGAGCGCTGATGATCTCGTCGCCGACGCGAAGGCCGGCAGTCGCCGCCGCACCTCTGGCGGTCAGCTTCGCGACGCGCAGGTGGTCGCCGTCGAGCTCGTAGCCGCGGTCCTCGAGCGCGACCTCGTGAGGACGCCGTTCGAAGCAGGGCCCGTACCCGAGGCGGGCCGGGCTGCGGACCGCGCCTCTCGTCACGAGCTCGTCGTGGAGCGCCGCGCCGCGCGGGCCGGCGGCCCCCAGCAGCCCTCGCAGGCCGCGTGCCGACGGGTCGCTTCGCCCCTGCGCGGCCCAGCGGGTCATCGTCTCCGCGAGCGTGCCCCTCGACGCAGCGTCCGCCGGCGCGTCCAGCCACGCCGCGAGGAGATCCCCACGCGCGGCGCCCACTGCGCGCTCCTCGTCCCGGGTGAGCCCGAGACCGCTCGGGTCCGAATAGAGCGTCGCCAGCGTGGCGTCGAGATCGCCGGCGGCCTCCGCCATGGTGAGGAGCCCCACGTCCAGCAGGACGGCGCGCGCGAGATACCGCGCCACGCCCGCGAGCACGGCTGCCTCGTCGGGCGAGCCGGGCGCCGGGTCCATCGCCTCGAGGACGAATGCCGTCGCCACCTCGAGCGTGTCCAGGTTGCGCCACGGCGCATCGACGGGCAACTGGAGCACCATGCCGCCGGTGCCGCGCAGGATGGCGACGCCCGGCCGCTCCGCAAACAGCGGGGTGACCACGAAGTGTCGCGGCGCGAGCTCCTTCCGGCCGAAGAAGTTCGCGACCGCCTCGCGTGCTGTCGCGACCTCGCCCATCGCGATCCGGTAGTCGAGGGCGGACGGCTCGATGACCGCGAAGTCGTCCTCTGCGGTCATCGTCTTGAACGTGATGAGGGACGCCCGTGGCGCCACGACGAAGGCGGCATCTGCGAGCTCGGCGGCGCCGACCTGCTCCGGCAGCGACCCCGCGGGGCCCAGCGTGGAGAGCACTGACGGAGCCGCAGCGCGCTCGAGCCTCGCGGCCAGGGTCACTCGCCAGGGACCGCCCTGCGCCGGAAGGATCATGACGGCGCGGCCACGGAACCGGAGCAGCTCGGCGGAGACGGTGATCTGGGCGGGGTCGTCGACCTGACCGTACGGCGGCGTGACGGTGTAGCGGAGCCGGACCCGCTCGGCGCCCGCCGGGAGGTGGACCACCAGCCGATCGGTACCTCGTTCGACGGTCGGAGGTCCGGCGGTCCCGGGAGCGCACGTCACGTCGCCCACCATGACGCCGGCTTGCAGCGCGAGCGACCACTCCTGCAGGACCTCTCGCGGTCCCTCCGCGTCGACCGTCACGTGTAGCGCGCCCTCCGCCTCCTCGAGGTCGTAGTGCAGGAGCGCGCGGCGAGGCTGCGCGGGCCGGACCGCCGGCGGGCGGGGAGTGGTGGCCGGCACACCCCTCGAGGAGCTGCACGCGGCGACGCACAGACCCGCCGCGAGCGCGGACAGGAGCGCCCTCACGCCGGCCGCCGCGACGCGACGGCCATTACCGCGCGCCGAAAGCCGTCGCCCAGCGCGACGCGCACGACGGTGAGCGCCGCATGCTTGTCTCTGCTGAGCGCGTATCCGAGCTTAGCGAGGGTGTCGTGATCCGCGGGCGCGCGAGAGGACGTTTCCTCGTCGCGCGCGGTCACACATCAGCCCGCGTCGGCGTCGGCGTCGCCCGCGTCGCCGGCGTCTGCCGCGTCGACGCCCGCGTCCTCGCCGGCTTCTTCGCCGCCGTCGTCGCCGGCTTCGTCGCTGGCGTCCTCCGCGGGCTTCGCGGCATCGGGGATGACGCTAGCGTCGTCGAAATGCTCGCCGATCGGCGAGGGGCTCGTGTCGTCGCACGCCACGATGACGGCGCCGGTGACGGCCGCCGCCGCGAGGAGCGACAGGACGAGGAACGAAGGACGAATCTTGCTGAGCATGGCGCGGGCGCCGGAATCTTCGGTCTTCACGAAGATGGGGATATGCGAGCACGCGCACTCGTGTCAACTGCTGCGCGGTGGTGCGGCGACGATGCGTAGTTCGTCTAGTGGCTTGTGCACTGCCTTGCGCAATGCCAGCGACGGGTCCGACGCCGCGGCGTGCGACCGAATGAAACAGCAATTGATGGTTGTACCCTGCAATGTGACAAGCGGCTTGACACAAGGCTCGGTTCACCTCTTTTATGCCGCCGCACAAACCAGCGCGGGGAGCGGCACGCGCAAGGAACATGATCGATGAAATTTAACCGTTTGGGACTTTGGTCCAGCGCGTCGGCAGCAGCGATCGTCATCCTGGCTGCAAGTGAAGCGCGCGCGCAGGTCGGCGGAGCAAACCTCACTGGACGCGTCACCGACGCGTCCACGAACGCGCCCGTGGCGGACGTGGTCGTCACCATCACCTCTCCGAACCTCCAGGGTGAAGAGACGGCGGTGACCGACGCGAACGGCCTCTGGCGCGCTCAGAGCCTTCCGGTCGGCGATTACACCATTCGCCTCGACAAGGAGTCGTACAAGCCGTTCGCGCGTACCGGCATCGGCCTCCGTGCCGACGTCACTCTCCGCGTCGACTCGCAGCTCCTCCCGGAGTCGCTGAAGGAAGAAGTCGTCGTCGTCGCGACGAACCCGACGGTCGACGTCGGCTCGAGCAACACCGGCCTTTCGATCTCGGGTGACTTCGCGCGGCGCGTGCCGCTCGTTCGTCCGGGCTCGGCCACCGGTGGCGCGTCACGCTCGTACGAGGCGGTCGCCCAGGCGACGCCCCAGGCGAACGCCGACGACTACGGCACGAGCATCAACGGAACGACGTCGCCCGAGAACAACTTCGTCATCGACGGCCTGTCGCGCGGCAACGCCGGCTTCGGCGTCAACGGCGCTCGGCTCTCCGTCGAGTTCGTCCGCGAGGTCAACGTCCTCACCGGCGGTTACATGCCGGAGTACGGCGCGGCCGGCGGCGGTATCATCTCCGCGACCACCAAGACCGGTACGAACGAGTTCCACGGCGGCGCCTGGATCTTCGCATCGCCCGGCGGCCTCGAAGGCGAGCGCAAGCGCATCTCGCGCACCGGCCAGACGATCACGACGCAGCCGTCGCTCGCGTCGATCGGTGACATCGGTGGCGAGGTCGGCGGTCCGATCGTCAAGGACAAGCTCTGGTTCTATGCCGGCTTCGACATCGCGCACACGGGGTACAACCTCGAGCGCGCGCTGAACAACCAGCAGTCCGGCGAGCTCTACGACACGCGTCGCACCTTCGAGTCGACCCGTGAAGAAGCGCAGTTCTTCGGCAAGCTGACCTGGGCCGCCAACTCGCGGAACCGGATCTCGCTGTCGGCTTACGTGCTCCCGACGACCTCGGGCGGCTCGAACCGCGTTCCGATCGATCCGCTCCTCGGCGTCCCGGCGGTCGGCAACATCAGCGGTACGCCGAACGCGCTCTTCAACCAGGTGAAGACGAACACCACCAGCGTCCAGGTCGACTGGGAGACGCAGAGCCCGTCGAAGAAGGTCTTCCTGAAGACCACCGCCGGCTGGATGCACCAGATCGAGGACACGCTCGCGAACGACGGCACCGCCGCCGGTACGCTGCAGGGCCTGTCCGGAGTCAGCGGCGTCTCGTACCGCCGTAACCAGCCCGGCCTCCACGGCATCGCGGACTTCGAGCCCGTCGCCCCGTGGGAGTGCGACGCCGCCGGCACGACGAGCGCCACGAAGTGCCCGGTCACCTCGTACAACGGAGGCGGCCCCGGCTTCCTCTCGTCGCGCTCGTTCGATCGCTTCAGCCTCCGCAGCATCCTCACCATCCTCGGCGAGGCGGCCGGCCACCACGTGGTCAAGGTCGGCGCCGAGGTCGAAGGCATGAGCTTCATCAGCACGAAGGCCTACGGCGGTGCCGACCTGCTCCGCGAGAGCCTCAGCGGCACGTCGTTCTCCGACTTCCGCAACTACTCGTACCTGACGGCGCCCGATCAGCGGGTCCTGCTGAACGACATCCACAACACGACCCACTCCGTCATGGCGGGCGGGTTCATCCAGGACAGCTGGGCGATCCTCGACAAGGTCACCCTGAACGTCGGCCTCCGCTACGACGCGCAGATCCTGTTCGGCGGCGACAACGAGCGCTCGCTCGTGCTGCCGAACATGCTCTCGCCGCGCGCCGGCGTCGTGTGGGATCCCACGCAGAGCGGCCACGCGAAGATCTACGGTAACTTCGCACGCTACTACCAGCAGGCGGCCCTCGACATCGCCGAGCGCGCCGGCTCCGGCGAGCCGCAGACGGTCGCGTCTCGCTTCGCGACGAAGTGCAACGTCAACGACATCAACCAGCTCAAGGGTGCCTGCCAGGACCCCGCGAACTTCCGCACCATCGGCGACGCGTCGACCGCGGACAAGAAGTACGCGGTTCAGGGCGCCGGCAAGACCGCCATCGACTCCGAGCTGAAGCCCCAGTACTCCGACGAGCTCGTGTTCGGCGGCGAGTACGACATCTTCCGCAACGCCCGCGTCGGTACCTCGTACACCCACCGCTGGATCGGCCGCATCATCGAGGACGTGTCGCGCGACGAGGCGAACACGTACTTCATCACGAACCCGGGCGAGCGCACGACGAGCGATTTCCCGAAGCCGGAGCGCACCTACGACGCGCTCACCGTCTTCTTCCAGAAGACGTTCAACAACAACTGGGAGATGATGGCGAGCTACACGCTCGCGTACCTCCGCGGTAATTACGCGGGTCTCTTCCGTCCCGAGACGGGCCAGCTCGACCCGTTCATCAACTCGGACTACGACCTCAAGTCGCTGACCGTGAACCGGAACGGCCCCCTCCCGGGCGACACGCGGCACCAGATCAAGGTGTTCGGCTCGAAGACCTTCGACATCAGCGAGCACAACGCAATCCTCGTCGGCGGCGCGTTCCGCGCGACCTCCGGCGGCCCGACCAGCTACCTCGGCTCTCACCCGATCTACGGACCGGACGAGGTGTTCGTCCTCGAGCGCGGCGCCGGTAACCGTCTCCCCTGGACGTACGGCCTCGACACGACGCTCGGCTACACGGTGAAGATGGGCGAGAGCCAGTCGGTCACCGTCTCGGTCGACGTCTTCAATCTCCTTAACTTCCAGGAGATCGCCAGCCGCGACGAGCGGTACACGTCGAGCGACGTGAACCCGATCGCCGGCAGCAAGTCCACGTCGGATCTCAAGAACCTGCGCGGGATCGACGGCGTCCTGATCCAGAAGAAAGAGATCAACCCCAACTTCTCCAACCCGACGTCTTACCAAGCACCGCGCCAGATCCGTTTCGGCCTGCGCGGCACGTTCTGAGGATCCGCACCATGATGACGAAAACATTCGCCAAGGGATTCCTCGCCCTCGCTCTGGTCGGCGGGGTCCTCGCCAGCTCGTACGGCTGCGACCAGCCGAAGCCGAAGTGCGCAGCCGCTCGCGGCCTGCCCTTCGCCACCGTGTTCACCCAGACGTCGGGTCCCGCCTCGTGCGCCGACAACAAGGGCGAGCAGTTTGGCATCTCGACGTACAGCGCTATCGGTTCGAACAACCGGGCGCCGAATCTCGACATCGCCAGCATCGCCATCCAGCCCACGTCTCTCGGTACCCTCGTCGAGAACGCGGATGCGGCCGGCGCTGCCGACCCGGACGCCACGCACAAGACGTACGCCCTCGGCTTCTTCGCGACGGCCGAGCCGGAGAACGACTTCTGCGAGGTCCCCAGCCTCACCAACTCGGTCCAGAACATCCCGGCGTACGAGGATGATCCCGACAACGAGATCACCGGCGCTCCTGCCACCAGCGTGACCTACGCGTGGAGCAAGTTGCGGTTCTATGTCACGTCGACCGCACTCGGCACGCAGTTCACCGCCGAGCTCGTCAAGACGGTCGACGGCGTGGCTTGCGGTTACCACGTCGAAGGCATGTGGCCTTCGGTCGACTGCAGCGCGCCCGATCCGACCGACGACACGGGCGAGAAGCTCATCGCGGACGACAGTGCGTGCGCGCCCGAGGCGAACATCGACGCGGGCCGTCCGACCGGCTCCGGCATCTCGCCGGACTTCCCGACGAAGTGCGACCCGGACCAGCTGGTCTGTGTCCTCACCAAGCCTGTTCCCGCTCTGAAGTGATGCTGGGCCGTGCGCTGGGTACCCTCCTGCGCTAAGGAATTGAGGGGTTAAGACCATGTTCGACGCCGTCCTCAACCGCCATAGTGCAGGACCCCAGCGATGGGGTCTCGGCGCCGTGCTCACCGGTGGTCTCCACGTGGTGATCATCGGCGCCGTGATCTGGGCCGGGATCCACGCCTCGCGCGCGGACAAGAACACCGCGCCGGAGGTCACCTTCTTCGCGCCGCCTCCGCCTCCGCCGCCCCCTCCGCCGCCTGCGGGTGGTGGGGCGACGCAGCCGAAGACGCCGAAGGTCGAGAAGAAGATCATCCCGAAGAAGGATGTGATCGTCGAGACCAAGAAGGACATCCCGAAAGAGGAGCCGAAGGAAGAGGTCAAGAACGACGCGCCGCCCGAGCCCGGCGGCCAGGTCGGTGGCGTCGCCGGCGGTGTTGCCGGCGGCGTCGTCGGCGGCACGGTGGGCGGCGTCGTCGGTGGAACGCTCGGCGGTCAGCTGGGCGGAACACTCGGCGGCACCGGCAACGGCGTCGTTCCGTTCGGCGAGGGCATGACGCGCCCCACGCCGCTCTCGGCGGACGAGATCCAGTACACGCGTGAAGCGCGTGAAGCTCACATCTCGGGCGTCATGATCGTGAAGTGCGTCGTCGCCGTCGACGGCTCGCTCACGAACTGTCGCGTCATCAAGGGCGTGCCGATGATGGACCAGGCGGTCCTCGCGGCGCTCGCCCGGCACCGCGGCACCCCGGTCATGTTCCAGGGCCGGCCGGTGGCCGTCGATTACACGTTCACGATCCGGCTGAAGATGCCCGACTGATGGTCGCGCCTTCGACCACGTGACACCCCCAGATTACACGAAGAGATAGCAAAAACATGCAGTTTACACTTGGTGAACTCTGGGCTCACATGGGCCTCTTCGCGCGACTGATCGTCATCGCGCTCGGCATCATGTCCCTCCTCTCGCTCGGTGTGACCCTCGAGCGCGTCCTCTTCTTCATGAAGTCGAAGGGCGACTCGATCCGCTACGCGCAGAGCGTCGAGAAGTCGCTCGCGGAAGGTCGCCTGAAGGACGTCGCCGCCAAGAAGGCCGGCGACACCGGCGGCTACCTCGGCCGCGTCGTCGATGCCGGCATCCGGGCGTACACGCGGGCGGAAGGCGCGCACGGCGAGTACATCGTCGAGAGCGTCGGTCGTGCCCTCGAGCGTCAGGCGCAGCGCGAGATCCAGACGCTGAAGCGTGGATCCAGCATCGTCGCCACCGTCTCCTCGACGGCCCCGTTCGTCGGTCTCCTCGGGACCGTCATGGGTATCGTCAACTCGTTCCAGGCCATGGCGTCGTCCGGCTCCGGCGGTCTCGGCACCGTTTCGGCCGGTATCGCCGAGGCGCTCATCACGACCGCCTTCGGTCTGCTCGTCGCCATCCCGGCCGTCATGGCCTTCAACTGGCTCCAGAGCTGGGTCGATGCCCGCGCGGTGGACCTCGCGGAGTCGTCGAACGAGCTCCTCGACACGATCGCTCGCGCGGTCGGCGCCGAGCACATCCCGCGTCAGATCAACGTCGACTCGCGCTTCGACGTCAACAGCCCGACCGTGCGCTCGGGTGAGGTCGGCGCCGAGTAATGGCGTTCGGCGGCGGCTCCAAGGGCATCAAGAACGAGATCAACGTCACCCCGCTGGTCGACGTCGTCCTCGTTCTCCTGATCATCTTCATGGTGATCACGCCGATGCTCCAGCGAGGCAAGGACGTGAACCTCCCGAAGTCCGAGAAGGTGGACGAGGAGAAGAAGGGCGACCCGCTCGTCCTCTCGGTCACTCCGGACGGCAAGACCTACGTCGAGGCGAACCAGGTCGACGAGAGCGCCCTCGAGGGCAAGGTGGCCGACGCGCTCCGCCGTGAGCCGGGTCGCAAGATCATGCTGAAGGGCGACGAGAAGGTCACCGTGGGTGACGTTCGCAAGGTCATGCAGCACGCGCGGCTCGCGGGCGCCAAGGGCGTCGCGCTGGCCGTGCAGGAGAAGAAGTAGTGAGCGCGCTCGGCGGCAAGCGGGGCGTGACGGTGAAGCCCCAGTCGGCACCGAACGGCGACATCAACGTGACGCCGCTCGTCGACGTGGTGCTCGTGCTCCTCATCATCTTCATGGTGGTGACGCCGCTGCTCGAGAAGGACATCCAGATCTCTCTTCCGACCACCGAGAAGATGGAAGAGGTGAAGGACATCCCGCCCGACCAGCTGATCGTGAAGATCTCGGCCGATGGGCACTGGGAGCTGAACAACGAGCCGATCGATCCCGCGCAGTACGTGAACGTCCTGCGGGGCAAGCTCGCATCGCGTGCCGACAAGGTCGTGTTCGTGCTCGCCGACGACCAGGCGAACTACGCGAAGCTCGTGAGCGCGCTCGATGGCGCCAAGGCGGCGGGCGCCACGACGCTCGGCATGGCCACCGACACTCCGCAGGCGCCGACGCCGTAGCCGCGACTCCGTCGCTGCGTAACAAGCGAAAGGGCTCGTGCCGTCACCGGCCGAGCCCTTTTCTGCGTCGCTTCGTGGCTGCTCTCGAGCGAGAGCGCGTCCTTCAGTCCGGGCTCTTGAGCCGGATGGTGTACGTGTACTCTACACTGACCGGCTTGCCCTGGTACATGACGGGGCTGCCCTGGTGACGCGAGAGTGCGGAGAGGACCGGCGCGTCCATCATCGGCACCGACTTGATGACGCGGCAGTTCTGGAGGCCGCCCTCCGTCGTGATGAGGCAGCGCACGATCATCGTGCCCGACACGCGGGCCTCGCGCGCCTCGCGGGTGAACTGGATCTCGTCGGGCGAGATCGACGATGGACGGCTCATTCCTTCGCCGAACGGGAGGATGGTCGGCCGCGCCGCCGCCGGGGAAGGCGCCATCGTGGCCGCGGTGGCGGCCTCGGGGGCAGACGGAGCAGCGGTCGCCGCGAAGGCGCTCGGCGCCGAGTGCGCGGACGCCTCGGCAGCCGCGGCGGCGAGGAAATCGCCCTTGTCCTTCTCGCGGTCGCGCCGCGCGTCGGCCGACCCGACGCCGGCGAGGGCCTGGGCGTCATGCGCCTTGGCTGCCGCGTCGCGCGCGGTCTTCGCCGGAAGCCCGGTGGGCGCCTTCGGCTCGGGGGCGGCAGCGACCGCCGCCATCGACCCGGGCTGCTGCGCGGCGCCGACCGCCGCGGCCGTGACGGCGACGGGCGCGCCGCTCGCCTCGCTGCGGGCGCCTGCGGTCGCCTCGAGCTTGTTCACGGCGACGGCCTGGGCCACGTTGGGGGCGTTCGAGCGGAGCGCGAGGAAGACGATGACTCCGGCCGCCGCGGCGCCGAACGCACCGGCGAGGAGCGGCACGGCCATCCCGCGTCCGCTGCCTGCGGCCGGGCTCGCTGCCGCGATAGCGGCGAGCTGCGCGGTCAGCCGGTCGGCTCCGGTCGCGGCGAGGACGGCATGGCGTGACGTGTCGTCGATGCCCCCGGCCGCCAGGGACGTCGCCGAGCTCGCGGCTACCGGGACGCTGCGGTCGGACGAGAGCAGCGGGTCGACGATCGCGTTCTCGGACGTGATGGAGAGCGCGGCGAGGGACGCGGACGGCGGCGAAGCCTCGAAGCCGCGCGACGGGCGCCCCGAGAGGGCGGCAGTCGACCCGGAGATCGCGGCGTGCCCCGGCGCGGTCGGCACCGACATCACCGCGAACGGCTCGAGGGCCGCTCGGACCTCGGCGATCGTCTGGGTGCGCTTCGCGCGGTCCTTGTGCATCGCGCGCTCGACCGCGGCGATGATCTGCGGCGGCAGGTGCGGGCAGATGCGCCCGAGCGGCGCCGGCGTGCGGCGAACCACGACCTCGAGCGGATCCTCGTGGGGAGCGGCGTCGAGCGGGAGGCGGCCGCTCAGCATCTCGTAGAGCATCGCGCCGAGCGCGAAGACGTCGGCCCGCGCGTCGACGCTGGCCGGGTCGGTCACCTGCTCCGGCGCCATGTAGTCGGGGGTTCCGACCACGAGGCCGGCCCGCGTGCCCTCCTTGCGGCTCTCCAGCTTCGAGATGCCGAAGTCGAGCACCTTGACGTGATCACCGTGGCCGTCACGGTCGATGAGGAAGACGTTCTCCGGCTTCAGGTCGCGATGCACGATGCCGCGCGCGTGTGCCGCCCCGAGCGCCGAGGCGATCTGCACGCCGATGAACGACGCGCGCCCGACGTCGAGCGCCCCACGTCGCTGCAGCTCGCCGTCGACCGTGGTGCCCTCGAGGTACTCGAGCACGAGGAACGGCCGGCCGTCCTCGACGACGCCCATGTCCATGCTCTCGACGATGTTCGGGTGGCCCATCGTGCCGGCGACCTGCCCCTCGTCGAGGAAGCGGTGGACGAGATCACGGTCGGCGGTGAGGGCGGGAGACAGCACCTTGAGGGCCACGAGCCGCTTGATGAGGGTGTGCTTCGCGACGTAGACGCTCGCCTGCGCTCCTTCGCCGAGCTTGCGCACGACCCGGTAGCGGTCGGCGATGAGGGCGCCGATCAGCGGGTCGCCACCATTGGCGGACGCCGGCGGATAATCACTCTCACCACGAAGGTCACGAAGGCTGCGCGAGTCCATGCGGGGGGGCATGTTGGCAAGATACGCTGACGCTTCAGAAATCTGGAATAGGCCTTGAAAAACGAGTCGGAGTGAGTCTGCAGGCCTGCGTGCGGGCGATGAAAGCGCGCCTCTTTGCCCGAAGCAGCATCCCGATACGTACAGCGGAAAACGCCGCGAATCAGGGGGTGCGCTTTACATCGCACAGCACCGCTGGATAGCGCCGGTATCGCCTCCTTGACGCCAGGGCGGGGCTGTCGTCCTCTCCTCCGCACCGTGCCGAAGGACGAAGACGACGAGATCATCGTGCCGAAGAAGTCGGTGAAGGCGAGAGCCTCTTCGGCGGTGCCGGCGTCGTCGATCAAGGGCGCTTCGCCGCCGATGCGGCGGATCATGCGGATCACGCGCGTCATCGGTTTGACGCTCGGCGGGTTTGTCGCCGTGGTCGGCCTCATGTCGCTCGTCGGTCTCGTGACCACCAACGTTTGGGTCCGGCTCGGGGTCGCGTTGCTCGTCGCGATCGCGATACCTGCGGTGCTCGCCGATCGGCTGCTGAAGCGCACGCGCGCCACGCTGGCGACGCGCGGCTCCCTCGGCATGGTCGGTGACACGTTCGCGATCGTGCTGCTCGGGATAGCGCTCCTCTTCGTCGCCGCCGACTCGGTGACGCGCGGGCCCCTCACGCACGAGGGCGACCTCTACGCGCGCGCCGGCGCCGACCGCATGGCGCGCACCGTCTACTTCGTGGCGGGGGTCAGCCCCGTCTCGGCGAACGAGCGTGCGGCGCGCCCGGCGGGCTCCGCGTCTTCATCCGGCTCTGCTTCTTCTTCCGCGGCCCCGCCGCCTTCGAGGTGACATGAAGGGCTACGCGTCGTTCTTCGTGATCGCTGTGATGTCGCTGGGGCTCGTCTTCCTGCTGGCCACGCGCGCCCGCGCTCCCCACGACGTGCCCGACGCCGACCCGGTGGTCGTCGAGAGCGCCGACGCGGGTGATGCTGGCGCAGCCGACGGCGCGCTGCTGGCCGCCACGGACGCGGCGGGCGCGGTCGACGCGGCTCCTGCGGCGCGTCCTGCGGAGCGTCCCCTCCGCGTGGTCACGCTCGGCTGGGAGCTCGCCGCGGCCGGTGTCGCGATGACCACCGCCGGGGTGGACGCGGGCGGGGCGGGGGCGATCGAGCTCGCGCCCGAGACGACGCTCGACGCGGTCGAGCAGCGTCTCGCGCGCGGCGGCGTCGATCCCGTCGGGGCGGACGTGGCAGTGCTACCGCTCCCCGCCTTCGTCGTGGCGTACGACCGGCTCCGTGCGCTCGATCCGCGGGCCTTCGCGGTGGTCGGCTTCTCGCACGGCCGCGAGGAGATCCACGCCGCGCCCGGCGTGCTCCAGAAGGCCGCGCCCGGGGCCGACGACCTGAAGATGGTCGCGCTCGGTCCGACGAGCGCCGGCGACGCCACGGCTCGGGCCGGCGGCTCCGAGTCGGCGACGCTGCTCGGGCTCTTCGCGGTCGATCTCGTCGGTGTTCCGGCCTCGCGGGTGCGCTTCCTCGCGCCCGGCGCCGAGGGCGCGAAGGCGGCGAACGTCTCGGCGATCGTGCGCGGGGCCGCGGACGAGCGGCGGCTCGCCTTCACGAGCGCCGACGCCTCGCGGTTCATCCCGCTCGTCGCGATCGCCGCGAAGAAGCAGATCGACGACGGCGAGCCGCGCCTCCGCGAGCTCACGCGCGCGTGGCTCGAGGGCGTGGACCGCGCCGGCAAGGACGCCTCGAACGTCGCGCGCCGCCTCGCGAACAAGGAGGGACTGCCGCTCGCCGCCGGGGTCGGCGCCGCGCCCGAGGTGATCGCGCTCATCGACCGGCTCGGGCAGATCGCGCCGGCCGGCCTCGCCGATCAGCGGAACCTGATGGGCTCGGGCGCTCGCGGGCCCGCGACGATCGAGGCGCTCGCGCAGCGCCAGTGGGCCCTCGCGCGCGCCGGGGGCCTCACGTCGAGCGCCGCTCCGTCGCCGCTGCCGGTCGACGAACGGATCGTCACGGTCATCGCGCCGGCGCCGTCCGCTCGTGGTCCTTCGCCGGATGCCGCCGACGGCGGCGCCGACGCTGGCGCGTTCGCGGCGCTGCCCGCCGGCACGACCCCGCTCCTGACCTACCGGGCGGAGCCTTCGTCGGACGCCGCCGCGGTCGTCGCGCAGATCGGGCTCCTCTCGGGCGTGTTCGAGCGCGCCGCCTTCCGGATCACCGCGAAGGGCGGCGAGAAGGCGGCGAGGCTCCTCGCGGCCACGGCCCGCGATCGGTTCGAGCTTCCCGCAGCGCGGCTCGCCACCGCGAACGGCGAGCCGGCGGGTGCGTTCGCGGTGGTCGAGGTGCTCGCGCTGCCGTGACCATGGCCCGCGCGCGGATCAGCGCAGGGAATCGATGAACTGCCAGGTGACCCTCGCAGCACCCTTCCACACCGCATGGCCGAGGCCCGGGATGCGGCAGACGTCGACCGGCTGGTAGCAGCCCGCGAGCGCGGTGCAGGGCGCGGCGAGCGTCGCCGACGAGCCGGCGGAGCAGCGGTTCGCCTGGCTCCAGTGATCGATGCTCTTCTGGCCCTCCGCTTCGGGCACGGTCGTGTCGCTCGTGCCGTGCACGACGAGGGCGGCGACCGGCTTGCCCGGGCACGTGAGGTGCCCCTGGGCGTCGTAGCTGCCGGCGAGCTCGTAGGGGCCGCCGCCGGCGTGGCTGACGATGCCGCGGATCCGATCGCCGCGCCGGCAGCCGAGCTGGTTCGCCATGTACGCGCCGTTGCTGAAGCCGGTGACGAAGACGCGGCGCGTGTCGACGCAGAGCTCGTTCGTGACGACCAGGGAGATGGCGTCGAACAGGGCGACGTCGCGGTTCGTCGCTGCGGGCGCGTCGAGGTCCCAGCCGCCCGGCGCGTCGGGGTAGACGAAGATCGCCTGACCGCTCGCCTGCTTCTCGATCTCGAGCTGCCCGCGGACGCGGCTGCCGGTGCCGCTGCTCCCGTGGAGCACGAACACGAGCGGGGCAGGGGAGCCCGCGGCACGACCCTCGGGCGCCACGAGCGTGTACGTGCGGTCGTGGCCGGCCGCGGTGACGTGGAGGACGGAGGCGCCCGTCTTCCCCGTGGCGCGGCCGCACCCCGGTGAGGAGGCGCCGGCCAAGGCGGGCGGAACCGGCGCGGGGCCGGGCGCCTGCGCGGCAACCGCCGGCGGGAGGCGGCCGTCCGGATAGGCGAACGGCGCAGGGTCAGGACCACACGCGACGGTCGCGAGAGAGACGACGACGAGGAAGGCGAGCACGGGGAGGCGCCGGAGCATCGCCGGCGACTCTACACGCGTGCTCACCCGATCAGCGCACGAGCGACAGGCGCGGCCCGGCGCCGAACGCGGCCATGTGCCCGCTCTCCTCGGCGATGTAGACGTCGCAGCGCTCGTCCACGCGCAGCAGATCGGGGATCGCATCGCAGGGGCCGACGCTCCCGAGGTGCGCGCCGTCGCTGGGCCGGAAGACCTGCACGTCGGTGTGCGGGACGAAGAGGGCGCCCGAGCGAAGAACGGGCTCGAGCTTGCGCGGCACGTCGGACTCGACGCCGCGGCCGAACGAGTGCTTCCAGCGGACGGTCCCGCGGCTGCCGTCGATGCCGAGCACGTCACCGTTCGGAGCGTTGCCGACGAGGAGGTCGTCGACCGCCAGCCACGAGGTGCCGACGGGGGCCACCGCCGCTGCGGTGTCAAAGAGGGGCGCGCCGGTCTCCCGATCGAACGCCGAGAGCCGGAGCCCGCGCCGGTCACGCACCGCGACCGTGACCGAGGACGCGGTGAGGAGCGGGGGCCCCTCGACGCTGCACGGTGAGGCGGGGAGGCGAGCGCTCCACGAGGGGCTGCCCGAGTACGGGTCGATCGCGTGCAGCGTGGCCGCGCTGCTCGCGCCGCCGGCGATGGCGAAGAGCGAGTCGTGGTCCAGCGTGGGCGCCGCGCAGAAGCGCAGCCGGTCGCGCGCGCGCCACACGACGGCGCCGGTCTGGACGTCGACCGCGGTGAGCGCGCTGTCGCCCGACGCGACGTAGAGCAGCTTGCCGGCCCGCTTCAGGCGGAGCGCGCCCGCGCGGCCCCACGCGTAGCGCCAGCGCGCTTCGCCGCTCGTCAGGTCGATGGCGGCGAGGTGGCGGTCGCCCTCGGTGACGATGAGCAGCTTGGGGAGCCCGGCGGTGTTGACGACGGCGCCCGAGCATGGCCCGTTGGTGCGCGGCGCGATCCACGTCCGGAGCGTGACCTCGCCGGTGGCGAAGTCGTGCAGGGCGATCTGCCCGTCGGCCGAGATGCGCGCCACGCCCGCGGGGGTCACGACGCTCGTGGCGCGTGCCGTGGGCCGGCGCCAGAGGAGCTCGCCGGTCGTGCGGTCGAGGCAGAAGGTCTCCTGCGCGGCGCCCACCACGATGCGCTCTCCGCAGAGGAACGTCGCGCGGAGATCGATCCCGGGGACGAGCGCACGCCAGCGCTCCGCGTAGCGAAGCCGCGTCGCGGTGGCGAGCGTGCCGGAGTCCTGCCGCGGGCGCACCTGGCGCGCGAACGCACGGTACGACTCGGGCGCGGGGTTGATGCGTGCGTCCTGGCGGCGGACCTCGCGGAGCGAGTCGCTGACCGCGCGCACGTCACGCCGGAACGCGGCGAGGCGCAGGTTGCCGCTCTGGCTGCGGTCGCGACGGACGAGCGCGCGCACGAGGGCGCGGCCGAACGCGAGCGCCGACTCGACGACGTCGAAGAGCGACAGCTCGGGGAACGTGGAGACGGTGCGCTCGCGGCGGCGCTCGAGCTCGTCGGAGACGCGGCCCGGGCTGATGGTGAGCGCCGCGGGCGGGACGTCGGCGGCGACGGTACGGAGGCCGAGCATCGCTCCGCCGGCGTCGACGCGCGCGAAGAACGGCTGCCCGCGCTCGTACGCGTCGAGGGCGCGCTTGGCGAGGTCGAGGGCACGCTCGGCGAAGAGGAAGGGATAGGTCTCGCCGAGGTCGACCGAGCGGCCGCGGATCTCCGCCCGCATCCGTCCGCGGACGAGGAGGGCGTGGAGGTCGGCGCGCTCGACGCTCGGCTCGAGGGCATCGTCGAGCTCCGGCCCGGGACGCATCGCGAAGTCGGCGGCGAAGGAGATGGGCGCGTCGCGATCGATGTCGACCGAGACGGGCGCCGAGGCGGGCACGAGGTCGGTGAACACACAGGCAGCGTCGCGAGCGGCGGCAAGGACGCGGCGCACCTCGGAGAGCTCGAGCGCGATCGGCGAGCGCGAGGTGCGGGCGAGGGCGGCGTCGATGGCGTCGAGCACGCTCGCGCACATCTCGTCGAAGACGACGGCGCGGTCGTAGACGAGCACGGTCGGCTCGTCGCCCCCGCGGTACACGCTCAGCGTGGCGCTCGCCACGAGCCGCTCCACGCAGAGCTCCCAGGCATCCTCGTAGAAGCGCACGATGCGCTTGCCACGGGGCACCCGGACGAGGTCGGCGAGCGCCCACGCGAGATCGCGCAGCACGAGCGACGCGTGCCGCTCGGAGACCCGCGCGGTGACGTTGGCACCGTGGATGAAGAGGTCGAGGACCTCGCTGGGACGCGTGGTGCCGAATGGCGTGGCCGACGGAACCGCCTCGATGCGCGTGCGGCGCTCGGACCTCGGCAGGGCCGGGGTCGGGACGCCGCGCGAGGCGCGGTCGTCGTGGCGGCGTTCAGCCTGTGATTCGACGAAGATTTCGAAGCTTCGCATTCGTCCTGGGAGCGAGTCTTGTGGGCAGCACGATCCGGCGCGGAGTGCGCTGGTCCGGTGGCCCGCGGTGAACGAATCCTAGGAAGCGGCGAGCGATAAACGTAGTTTTCGGCCACCGTGCAGGACATTGGACTTCCGGGACCCAGCACTGTTACGGGCCGCCGTACGCGCTTCCTCTTCGCGCTGCTCGGGGCTGCGTGCGCGCTCGCGCCGACGCTCGTCATGGCGGGTTTCACGGTCGATGATGCCCTGATCGCGGTGCGGTACGCGCAGCACGTGGCCTCGGGCGCGGGCTACCGCTTCGACGCCGCGGGGCCTTCCACCGACGGCGTGACGCCGCTGCCGTGGGCGCTGCTCCTCGCGCCGCTCGCGGGCCGCGACGCCCTGGCGGTGCTCGCGGCGGCCAAGGTCCTCGGCGCCGCCGCCTGGACGCT
>JAQBQL010000281.1 GCA_028287035.1 Labilithrix sp.
TTAATCTCTCTCCCGCCGGCGTGCTGATCCTCGACAAGATGCGCGACCTGCGCTCCCTGCCGGGGGAAAGCCCCTGCTCCGCGCTCCTGGCCGAGCTTTGCCAAAAAGAGAGCGTGCCGTTTCAAAAGCCGGCGGTGGTCGGCGAGGTTCTTTCCGCCACCGACCCGCGCTCCAGCCGGATCACGCAGTTTTCCTCGCAGGGCCCCATGGGCTCGGCCCTGGCGGGGCAGCGTTCGTCCATGGGGATAGGCATGGGCGGGCCGCTGGCCCAGCAGTCATCGCATCCCCTCTTGGGCGGCAGTCATCACCGGACGCCCCATCAAAGTTCCTTTGGCACTGCCACCGCCACGCAAAGCGCCGCCGCCAGCAAGTTCAACGACAAGCGGCTGGAGCTGGAGCGCAAAAAACTCAAGCTGGAGGCCGACCAGGAGCGCCTGAAGGTCGAGGAGTATTTGCAGGAGCAGGAGCAAATAGTCGCGCAGGAGCGCGAGTTACTGGAACAGCAGCGCGCCGGCCTGGCCGCGGCCGAGCAAGAGCGCGCCCGCACCGCCAGTGAAGAGAGGGCCAAGCTGGAGGAGGAGCGCCGCAAGCTGGAGGCGCAAAACTCCGACCTGGAGGCCAAGCGCCAGGAGCAGGAGCGCCTGGAGCGCGAGCTGAAGGAACGCGCCGCCCGCGAGTTGCAGTCCCTCTCCGGCGACCGCCAGGAACTGGAAAAGATGTGGCAGGCCCGCCAGAAGGAACTGGAGGCCAGCATTAAGGCGCGCGAGGACGAGTTCTACCGGCGCGAGATTGAGAACAAGGTCCGCGTGGAGTTTGAGCAGGCTCGCCTGGCCGAACTGCAAAAGGACCTGGAGGCCCGCCGCGCCGCCGCCACCGCGCAGTTGCAGGCGGAGGCGCAAAGCGGCCAGCGGGAGCTGGAGCAGGAGCGCGCCCGCCTGACCGCCCGCCAACTGGCGCTGGAGGCGACCCTGGCCGAGCAGCAAAACAGCCTGGCCCAGGCCCGCAAAGAGATTGAGGATGCCGCCCGCGAGCTGGAAAGCCGTCGTGCCGCCTTTGAACAGGAGGCTGACCAGCAGCGCGACCGTTTGGCCCGCGAGCAGGCCCAAGCACAGTCCGCCCTCAAAGCGGAGCAGGCGCGGCTGGCCGAGGCGCAGGCCGTCTTTGAGCGCGAGCGGGAGACTCGCCAGGCTGAACTGGACGTCCGTTTCAACGCTGCCCGCGCTGAACTCGCCCGTCATCAGGAGACCCTCGCCGCCGAGCAGCGCTCTTTTGAGGAGGAGCGCCAGCGGCTGGCCGCCCGCCAGGAGGAGGCCGCGCTGGCCCGCCAAGCGGAGATTGAAGCCGTTCGTGCCGAGTTGAAGCGTCGTCAGGCCGAGTTTGAGGCCGACAAGGTGGTGCGCGAGGCGGAAATCGCCCACGCCCTGGCCGTCAAGGAGGCGGAGATCAGCAGCAAGCAGGCTCACCTCGCCACCTTGGAATCCGAGAAAGACCGTGGCGCCGGGGAGATCGAGGCCGCCCGCGCCAATTTGGAGGCCGCCCGCCAGGAAATAGAACGGCAGCGCGAGGTGGCGGAGGCCGCCCGGCTTTCCGCCCAGGCTGACCTGCAACGCCAACTAGCGGCCGACCGCGCCGCCCTGGCCCAGCGGGAGGCCGAAATCAACCGCCAGCGGGAGGCCGAGAAGGCAGAGTTGGAGGCCCAGCTTACCGCCCGCCGCGCTGAGCTGGCTGAGCAGCAAAACGCCGTGGCCAGCGAGCAGCAGGCCCTGCAACAGGAGCGCGAAACCCTGCGCGCCCGCGCGGAGGCGGAGCGAGCGGAGCAGGAGGCCCGGTTCGCCCATCAAGCCCGCGAGCTGCAGGCGGAGGCCGCCCGCTTACAAGGCGAGGCCGAGGCGCAAAACGCCCGCCTGCGTGAGCGGGAGGCCGCGCTGGAAGCTGAGTGGCAGCGCCTGGAGCAGGCCCGCGCCGCCGCCTCGCCAGGCCAGGCCCAGGCGGAGGCCGAACGGGAGGCCATGTTGGCCCGCCTGCGCGAGCTGGAGGAGCGCGCCGAACAGCAGGCCGTCGCCCGCCAGGAGGAAACGCGCCGCTTCCAGGAGGACCTGGAAAAGGAGCGCGCCGCCATCGCGGAACACCAGCGCGAACTGGAGGTCGGGCATCGACGCCAGCTTCAGGCGCTGGAGCAGGAGCGCGCCGACTTCATCGCCGCCGAGGAAAAGCGCCGCGCCGCGGAGGAGAAGGAACACCGCGAGCGCACCCTGGCCCGCGCCCGCGAGTTTGCCGCGCAGGAGCGCGAGCAACAGGCGCGGCTGGACAAGATCAAGGAGGAAATTGCCGCGCGGGAGGCTGTGCTGTCGGAGAAAAAGACTGAGATTGTCTCCCAGGAGCGCCTGACCGACGCGCTGGTCAGGGAGGCCGACAACAATCAGGAGGAACTGCTGGAGGAACTGGAGATTGCCCGGAAAAAGCTGGACGAGCAAAACTCCGCCCTCACCAAAAAGTTGGAGGAGATCAAGCGCGCCCGCAAGCGCAACCACCTCCTCATCGCCGCTGGCATCATCGTCAGCGGGGGCATCGCCTGGCAGGTCGGCGGGCGCATCCTCAATCCCGACAAGCTGGACTACGAGGTGCTGTGGGAAAAGGAAAACAAGGATCGCGCCGCCTTGTCCGCCAGGCAGGACTGGTCCGCCGTGCTGGACAATGTGGTTCACACCGAGGACCTGATGCAACGGCGGGTGGGCGAGGCCAACCCCTCCAAAAAAGCCCCGCTGGAGGCCTTTTACAAAAACAAGCGCGGTGAACTGGTGGACAGCGCCCGCGCCGCCGTGACGGGGCTGAGCGAGCGCGTCCGCAAGGGACCCGG
>JAQBQL010000006.1 GCA_028287035.1 Labilithrix sp.
TCAAGCCGGCAAACATCTATCTCGTGCACGACGAGGCCGGCGTCGAGCGCGCCAAGATCCTCGATTTCGGGATCGCGCGCGTCGAGTGGGAAGAGATGCGGATCACCAACATGGGCGCGCCCATGGGGACCCCCGGGTACATGTCGCCCGAGCAGGAGACCGGCGCCGAGGTCGATGCGCGGAGCGACGTGTACGCGGTCGGCGCGGTCATCTACGAGTGCCTCGTCGGTGAGCCGCCGCCGCCGGCGCCGAGCGAGCTGTGGACGCTCGGCTCGCGGCCGCCGCCGAGCGTTGGCCTTCGCCTGCCGCTCCATGCCGACGACGACGTGCGCCTCCGTCAGCCGCCGCCGGCGACGACCCGCGCCGACTCGGGGGTGCAGCCTGCATCACGCCGGATGCCGAGCTCCGCGCCGATGACGCCGCTCGCGACGATGGGACCCGTCGAGGTGCCCGAGGCATGGCGCGCCATCGTGGAGCGCGCGATCGCGAAGAAGCCGGAGGCCCGCTACCAGGATGCGCGCGCCTTGCTCGCTGCGATCCGGGCGGCGCGCGGCATCGCGTCGATGTTGCCGCCGGCCGCGGAGAGCGAGCCGCGTACCGGCGACACCCGGGCGGGCGAACGCTGACTTTCTGCTAGGGTCGGGACGTGCGCAAGCTCGGCTCCTCGCCCTCCTCTCTCTCGCGCTCCCCGTTCTCACGCGTGCGGTCGGTCGCGCTCGGTCTCGGCGCGATGCTGCTCGGACCCGTGCTCGGCGGCTGTCCGTCGTCGACCCCCGCGCCCGCGCAGCAGCCCGCGCCCTACTACGGTCCGGGTCAGCCCTACCCGCAGCAGCCGTACCCGCAGCAGCAGCCCTACCCGCAGCAGCCGCCGTACAACCCGGGGTATCCGCAGCCGGCGCCCGGCCCCGCCCCGCAGCCGGCGACGCAGCGGCCGCTGCTGGCGCCGCTCATCGGGGTCGCGGCCTGGCAGAACGAGCTCCGCGGCGTCCTGAACGAGCTGCTGAACGCGCTCTCCGCGCCGAACCAGGCGCTCGTCCGCGGCATCCCGCTCGTGTTCGATCCGACCGAGGAGATCAACGCCTACGCGGGGTGTGACGAGCAGGGCGCGCCCTACCTCGCGGCGACCGCCGGCATCCTCGAGGCGGCCGACGCGATGGCGCAGACGCGCGCCACCGACGAGCTCTTCGGCACGCACACCGCAGAGGCCTACTACGCGGCCGTCCTCCCGCAGGTGGTGCGGAGCGAGAAGGCGTCGCCGGGGCTCCCCGCGGGGATCATCCCCACCCAGTACGGCGGCGACCCGCGCCGGTGGTCACGCGCGCACGAGATGTTCGACGAGATCCTCGCATTCACGTTCGGTCACGAGCTGTCGCACCACTACCTCGGCCACACCGGCTGCGCGAAGGGCCAGGGCGGCTCCGGTCCCGACCCGACGAAGCTCGGGCGCCTGCTGACGGTGGTGCCCGCGTTCAACCAGGTCGCCGAGGCCCAGGCCGACTCGGCCGGCGCCTACGACACGCTCGACGCCGGGCGGGCGCGGCGCGCCACCGGCCAGTACGAGTGGCAGGAAGCGGGCGGGCTCGCGCTCCTCGACTACTTCGCGCGCCTCGAGCGGGCGGCCGGCGCGGGCGGCCCGCTCAGCCTGCTCAACCCGCTGAACGTGCTGAAGACGCACCCCAATCCCCTCGCGCGCATCCCGCTCCTCCAGACGGTCGCGCGCACCTGGCACCAGCAGCACCCCTGACCCTTTGTTCTCTGGGATGCCGATCTAGATAACAAGATCGGTTGTTCTCTGGGCTATGATCCTGGAGAACAATGGCCACGGACTCCGCGCGCGGCGCGCGCCTCTTCACGCGTCATCCGCTCCTGCTGCAGACCTCCTTCTCGGAGGTGAAGCGGCAGGCCGCCGAGCAGGCGCACGTCCTCGTGGGCACGCCCGGGTCGGTGGGCGTGCGCGAGGTGAACGGCGGCCGCTTCCACTACCGCCAGTTCTACGATCCGCAGGGCAAGAAGCGCGCGGAGTACCTTGGTGCGGTGGGCGACGCAGCCGCCGAAGAGCGCGCGCAGACCACGCGTGACCGGATCGCGCTCGCCGGCGTCCTCGCGAGGGACGCGCGGCTCCTCGCGCAGCAGGGCTATGCCCGCGTCGACTCGCGGACGTTCGCCATCGTCGCGGCGCTCGCGAACCACGGCCTCTTCGAGGCCGGCGCGATCCTCGTCGGCTCGCATGCGTACGGGGCGCTCCTCAACGATCTCGGGGTGCGGGCCGCGGCGTACACGACCGAGGACGTCGACGTGGCGCGCGGCGACGCGCTGAAGCTCGCGCTCGGCGAGGGCGGCGAGAAGACGGATTTCGCGACGATGCTCGCCTCGAGCACGGTGCCGCTCGCGCCGGTGCCGTCGCTGCAGCGCGGCGCGCCGTCGACCTCGTACAAGCCGCCCGGCCCGGACCGCCTGCGCGTCGATCTGCTCACGCCGGCGCGCGGCAAGGAGATCACGACGCGCGCAGTGCCGGAGCTCGCTGCGCATGCCACGGCGCTGCCGTACCTCGGCTACCTGCTCGACGCGCCGCTCGGTGCGGCGCTCCTCGGACGCGAGGGCGCGGTGGCGGTGCGGGTGCCGCGGCCGGAGCGCTACGCGTGGCACAAGATGATGCTCTCGCAGGTGCGCGCCGCGACGAGCGAGAAGAGGACGAAGGACCTCGACCAGGCCGCGGTGCTGAGCGCGGTGCTGGCCGAGGAGGCCCCCGGCGCGCTGGGAGAGGCGTTCGCCGACGTCCCGAGGTCGGCCCGCACCACCACGCGGGCCGGCGCCGCCCTGGTGCTGAAGCGCCTCGAGACGAGTGGCTACGAGCGCGCCGCGGAGGCGGTCGCGGGAGCCATGGGGCGGTAGACGCGCAGGTTCGGTCAGCGCTGCGCCTTGTGCCGCTGCTTCGCGGCCAGCACGCGCACCGCGGCGCGGAGCTCCGGGCTGTCGGGATGGGCCATCACGAGCTTCGCATACGCGAGGGATGCCGAATCGTACTCGCCAGCCAGCGTCGCGTTGATGGCGCGGTCGTAGAGCCGCTGCTCGTCGGCGTTCAGCGTGGTGTGCGCGGCCGGCGCGAGGCTGCGCGCCGATGGGAGGACCTTGCTGCTCGACGCAGGGCTCGGCGGCGCCGACATCACGGCCGCGCCCGCCAGGCTCGCGGGCAGCGCGGCGGTCGTCGGGGTCACCGCCGCACGCGCCGGAGCAGCGGCGCGCGGCACGCTCTCGCCGGCCCGCGACGAGGTCGGCGCGGCGAGCGCGAGGATCATGACCGCGATCGGGATGAGCAGACGCTTCGGCGTGCTGAGCGCCCGGTAGTCCTCGCCGAGCTTCCGCACGACCTTGTCGAACGTCGCACGCGAGAGCGGAGCCCGCGCGAGCGCCCGGCGGCGCACGCTCGGCTGCGTCGTCGAGTCCGTCCGCGCGGCAGGGGTCGCGAGCTGCGCGTGCAGCTCCTCGAGGCGTAGCGGCCTCACGATCGTCTCCTCCAGTGGATCGGGCGTGACCACGATCGGGGAAGGCTTCACCCGGGCCGGTGCGGGTAGCGGCGGCGGAGCCGCACGACGCGGACGCCCGAGCTCCCCGTTCATGACGCTGTTTCCTCGATTTCTGGTGTTCATGGTTCGTCGCTCCGCGGCGTTCACTCAGCTCTGTTGCGAGACCCGTGCCTCGAGCTTCCGCTGCAGGATGGTGAGCCACCGCACGTAGTCGTCGTCGATGTCGCGCGTGAACAGCATCTCGCGCAGGAAGCGCACCTGCTGCAGCGCCACCTTCGCGTCGTCACGCTCGAGGGCGCGCTCGAGGCGCACGCGATAGACCTGGTACTCCTGGAGGACCCCGGCGCGCATCGACGCCGCGTAGGCAGAGGTTCCCTTCGCGGCCTCCTCGTCCCCGGCCGCCGCCTGGCAGGCCGCGGCCTGCTCGAAGAGGACCACCGACTCGACGCCGTCCCGCGTGTAGAACTTCCAGCGCTGACGCTTCGCGGTGGCCGCGGTCTCCTTCTCGTGGGCGAGCACGCGCGCCTGCTCGCGCGTCGCCGCCGGGCACTGCGTGATGACCTCGCCGAGCGGCTGCGGGACCTTGTCGGGCGGTCCGAACGAGGTGTCCGACCGCGCATGAAAGGCGACGAGCAGCGCGGCGGGCACGAACAGCCCGCCGAGCAGGAGCGCGAAGCGCGGTCCCTTCTTCTGCTTCTTCGCGTCGGTGCTGCCGAGCGGCCGGTACACGATCGAGACCTCGCCGATCACGAGGCGCGAGCCGTCGGCGAGCCGCCCGTCGCGGAACGTCGCGCCGTCGAGCAGCGCGAGCGGGGCGCCGGGAAGGAGCCGCACCACCATCCCGCCGTCCTCCTCGGTGAGCACGAGGTGCTCCCAGGCCGCGACCTCGGGCGCGAGCCGCAGGTCGCAGTGCGCGCCGCTGCCGATCAGGATGCGCGAGGACTCGACCTCGATGCGCTCGGTCTTCCCGGTCTCGTACCTCATCTCGAAGACGCAGTGATGCATGAGGGTGCCCTTCAGACCGCCGCGGTCGGCGCGATCGTTTCGTGGGTGGCCGGCGTGCCGAGCTCGCCGTGGAGGCCGCTCCGCGCCTTCAGCATGAGCGGGACCACCAGCAGCGCGAGGATCGATGCAACGAGCAGGCCTATCGGAATGGAGAGCTTCACGCCTGCCTTCGCGGCGAGCTCCTCGGCGCGTGTCGTGCGCCGCTGCCGCGAGATGGTGGCCTGGATGGCGAGCACGTCGGAGAGCGGCGTCCCCTTCTCCTCGGCCTGGATGACGGTGTGGACGAACTCCTTCACCGCCTCGGTGGGCACGCGCTCGGCGAGCTCGCGGAGCGCGCTCTTCCTCGTGTGGCCGAGGTTCAGGTTCTGGAGGAGGTACTCGAGCTCCTCGGTGAGCGGATCGTCCTTCACCGCGCGCGAGACGAACTGGCGGAGCCCGCCCGGGAAATCGAGGCCGGCGCTCATCGCGAGCGTCAGCGCGTCGACCGCGTAGGGTAGCGACCGCGCGATGCGGAGGCGCCGCTCGCTCGCGAGCGTCGAGAGCTGCAGGTACGGACCGAGCGCGCCCGCGGTGAAGAAGCCCATCGCGGCGAGCCCGCCCGTGCCCGCGCCGAGGTCGAGCCCCGCGCCGAGCCCGAGGCCGACGACCGCCGACACCGTGCAGATCGCGAGGATCTCCTGCGGCAGGAGCCCCAGGTAGTCGCCCGCGTACAGGATCTGCGTCTCGAGGTGCCGCTCGAGCGCCCGCGGGAGCAGGCCGCTGTAGCGCATCCCCAGCCACCGGATGAACGGCTCGCACGTCGCCCAGCCCTCGCTCTTCGCGAGCGCCTCCATGCGCTTCATGCCGCGCCGGCCGAGCCGCTCGTTCTGCCGGCTCTCGGTCGCGGCGAGCCGGTACACGAAGACGAACACCGAGGCGCCGCTGAAGAGGTACGCGCCGAGCCGGAAGAACGCGATGCTCACAGGTCCACCGTGATGATCTGGCGGGCCGCGACGAGCGCGCCGGCATACGTGACCATCGCGAGGATGATGCACGCGTAGCCGAGCCACCCGTTCGTCAGCAGCGGGTCGAAGTAGTGGTTCTCGAGCTCGTAGGCGCCGAAGCACAGCGCGAACGGCGCGATGGCCATGGCCCAGATCTGCATGCGTCCCTCGGCGGTGCGCTGCCGGAGCACGCCCTCCAGCCGTTCGAGCTCGCGCAGCGTTGCGGCCGTCGTCTCGAGCGTCTTCACGAGATTGCCGCCGAGCTGGCGACCGATGAGGAGCGACACGAGCACGGTCGCGAGCTTCTGGCTGCGGGCGCGGATCGCCACCTCACCGAGCGCGTCGTCGAGCGACCGGCCGAGGCGCGTCTCCTTGAGCGCCAGCTGGAACTCCTGGCAGACCGGGCCGTGCATGAGCGACGTCACGTGCTCGAGCGCCGCGCCGATGGCCGGCGTCGCCTTGAGGGCGTTCGCGAGGGTCAGCGCGAAGGGACCGGCCTGGTTGTCGAGCTCCGTGATCCGCTCCTTCGTCTTCCGCTCGATGACGACGATCGGAGCGGCCGCGATGACGAGCGCGAACAGGTACCAGTACGCGAGGTTCACGAGGATGCCCCCGGCGACCACGAGGAGGAGCGCGCCCACCTGCGCGGCGGCGATGGGCTCGACCGGGCGGAAGACGTGCAGCGCGCGCAGGCGGCGGCGCAGGTAATCCGTGTACTTTCCCCAGTAGACGAACACGAGCCCGCGCGGCGTACCGACCAGCGCATAGAGCACCAGCGCCGCCGCCACGAGGGCCGCGCCGAACGCGAGGTACTTCCAGGTCACGGCGCCGAGCTGGCGCGCGTACGGCGGGCTCATTCCGGACGCCCGAGGTTCGTGGGCTTCGCGATCTTCGCCAGGATCGGGCGGACCGTCACGTTCTCCTTCTGCGTGGGCAGCTGCGTGACGGGCGGCGTGTTCTCGCTGATGCTCTGGTCCTCGGCGCTGCGCAGCACCGCGATGACCGGCCCTTTCGTCGCGGCGAGCGAGATGGTCTGCGACTCCTGGAGCGTCACCGCGATCGTCACGAGCTGCTCGGTGTCGGGATGCGCCATATCACGGCCGCCCTCGTGCGACGGCGTCGTGTCGTGGCCGACCGCGAGGACCAGCACGCGCTGCAGGAGCACGACCGACTGCGGGGTCTTCGCCTCGGCGAGGATGCCGAGCACGTCGACGTAGTCGCCGGGCCGGAGCAGCGCCGCGCTCATGTACTGCTGCGGGATGTGCAGCGTGAGCGCGCGCGTGCCGGGCTGGACGAGCTGCGACAGGTGGCGGTCCTCGAGCCCGCTGACCGCGACGTCGACCCACCCGAGCAGCTGCTGGGGATCGAGATCGTGCTCGACGCGAACGCCGACCACCTTCGGCTTGTCGCTCGCCCGCACCATGCGGTCGTCGATGTACGCGATCGGGATCTGCCGGACCGAGAGCGCGTCCTCGGAGAGGATGGCGTTCTTCTTCACGGGCTTCGCGATCATGAGGATGCTCACGCGCTCGCCGCCCGAGACCTCGAGCTCGAGGCGCTTCGTGTAGAGCACGAGCGACGCCACCGCGAGTGCGGCGAAGAGGGCGGCCGTGAGCAGCGCTTTCAGGTTCATCGTCGTTCCTCCGCCGTGCGGAGCTCGGTCTCGATGAGCGAGACGAGCACGCGGTCCTCCCTGAGCGAGAACCGGGCCACCACGTGGGTACGGCCGCGGGCGTAGGTCCACGTGTACGGATCACCGGACAGGCGCGTGTCGACGAGGCCCCGTGCGCGGGCGTTCCGCGCGGTCTCGGCCATGACCTCGGCGGCCGCCTGCGTCGTCGCGTAGACGCGGATTCGCGACCCGGAAACCCCGAGCGGCGCGTCGATGAGGCGCGTCGAGCCAAGGGGGCGCGGCAGCACCGAGGAGTCCGTGCCGGGAGCGTCGCCGTCGGTCAGCGCGGCGCCCGCGACCATGATCTGGAGCTCGGTCGAGACGTCCCCCGGAGGCTCGGGATCCAGGGGCGCGTCCGATCCGAGGGGCCCGGTCGCAGGGGTGGGAAGCGCGGGAGCACCCGGCGTCGACCGAGCCAGGGCGGCGCGCGCGCCGACTGCCACGAGCCCCAGGGAAAGCACGCACGCCCCCGCCCGGAGGAGCGGAAGCGAGCGCGGGAGCCCGAGCAGAGCTCTCATCGGCCCACGTATTTCTTCCAGGCGTCGTCGACGACGTTCTTCTCGTCGGACGCGTTCAGCGCCTTCGGGACCTCGTTGCAGAGGACGACGCCCTCGGTCGAGTACTCGCCAGGGGCCATCTTCCCGAAGGGCGACTCGCCCTGACGCCCCGCCTTCGTGGACTTCGCGCCGCTCGCCTGCCTCACCAGGTTCTCGAACGGCGCGAGGAGGCTCGGCGAGGCCTGCGCCGCCTGCCTGGCCTGCGTCACCTCACCCTGGAGCTGCTGGAGCGCCGAGTCGGGCGACGGGCTCGTCTTCGTGGCGCTGCCCGACGGCGCGCCGCCCTGGCAGCCCTTGATGCCGGCCGACCACGCGCCCTGCCGCGACTCGCTCATCGAGCTGCGCTTCGCGTTGTACGCGCCCCAGAGCGTGAGGAGCGCCACGTTGACCGCGATGAACGCAGGGATGACCGCGAGGAACTCGGTGAAGGCGGCGCCGCGCGCCCCGGACCGACGGCGGAGCGCGCTCACTGGAGCGGTCCTTCCGTCGAGGAGGTCAGGATCGTGCCCGCCGCGGTCTTCGGACCGGCCGCGAAGACCGATTTGCGCTTCTCGAAGAGGTCGTTCCGCGCCTTCTGCCACTTCGCGGGGTCGGCGATGTCGTTCTTGACGGTGCTGTCGCCGCTGAACGCGAGGGTCGGCTTCGTGATGCGGCGGAGCCGGGCCGTCCACTGCGTGTCGTACATGGCCTGTTCGTCCTTGTTGCAGGTCGCGAACTCGCCCGTGCAATCGAAGTAGACCTCCGACTGCGCGAAGGCGACGTCGCTCTTCGCGTCGGCCTTGGCCGGGTCCTTCGGGCCGAACGCGTTGATCGACCCCGACGCGTCCTTGATCGGGCGGCCGTTCACCTGCGACCAGGCCTGCATGTGATCGGAGCCATTCGCGGCGCCCTCGACGACCTTCTTGGGATGCGGTCCGCTCCCGCTGCACGGCGCCTTCTTGGCCTCGGTGCAGAAGAGCGTGTCGGCCTGCGGAAACTTGGGGGCGGCGTCTGCCATCGCCACCGGGCCCGACTTGCACTGGCCCTTCATCGTGTCGAGCTTCTCGTCGGCGAGCTTGTTCGCGAGCTCGGCGGTGTACTTCTTGGCGCGCTTGCAGACGGTCGTGAAGGTGTCTTCCTGGACGGGCAGGCCCGGGCGGCATCCGGTCTTCGCGAGCGAGGACGAGTAGACGCTGGCCTGCGGGCTCGCGAGGAACTCCTGGTTGTCGGTGCTCGCCTTGGTGGCCGAGGTCTGCCCGAGCCTGGGCGTCGTCTCGGCGATCGCGGTCTGCGCCTCGCTGAGCGCGGTCAGGAGGTCCCCCACGCGCTGCTCGGTGGTCCGGGAGAGCACCTTCAGCTGCTGCGAGGCCTTCTCGGCGTCCGCCTTGATCTGGCAGGAGCACGCGTCGGCGCACGGCAGCTTCGCAACCTTCTCGTAGGAGGGCGTCATCGCCCGGATGGGCAGCTCGACCGCGCTCAGCGAGACCATGATGACGTTCATCGACGCGATCATGTTCATGCCGCGTGCCGCGACCACCGAGGCGGCGAACGCCGAGGCGTCGGCGCTCTGCTGCATGCCGTCCCGCTGGTTGATGGTCGAGGCCAGGGACGACACGTAGAAGGTGGCGCCGGCCAGGAAGGCGACCATGAACAGGCCCCCGACGCCGATGCCCCCGCGTACGTCGTCGCGGAACGTTTCACGGATATGCCGAATGCCCACGAGTCACCTCGAATACGTGAATCGAGCCGCCTGGGCGGGAAAGGTGGAGTCCGCGGTGAGCTCGGTGGTCCCGCCGCTCCCGCAGAGGATCGAGGCCATCATCGGGACGTTGCAGCGGAAGGTCGCGGTGACGCGCACCGCGATGTCCTGCCCCGGGGTGACGGTCCCCTGCCCGTTCGGGAAGGTGACCTTCACGTCCTCGATGGTCTCGTCGAAGACGAAGGGCGCCATCGCGCGGACCGCCGCGGCCTTCACCGCGTCGGTGCGCTTGGTGCCGTAGGTGTTGGCGGCCTCGCCGCCGTAGCGCTTCGGATCGTCGGTGAGGACCACCGCCGCCGAGCGTGCCGCCGCGAGCGCGGCATGTTGCGTGAGCTCCTGACCGGTGGTCATGAGCGCCTCCTGCCAGATCGAGAAGAAGAACAGGCAGAGCGGCGTGAAGGTGACGAGGAACTCGGTGCCGACGCTCCCCGCGACGCCGGGGCGCCTCATCGGCCGACCCGCGTCCAGGTGATCCAGAGCGTCGCGAGCAGGATGGCCGGCGCGAACCGGAACCACGTGAGCTCCGCGTCGGCGAGCGGGCGCCTCCTCGAGGCGGGCAGGACGAGGTTGACGGCCACCATCGCGACGCGCTTCAGCATCGCGAGAAGGGTGCCGCGGTAGGCGAGCTGCACGAAGACGAGCGCCGTTCCCGTGAGGAACGAGCCGAGCTCGATGTCGAGCCCGGTGCCGGCGTGGCAGAGGGCCCCGAGAGCGACGAACAGCTTGAGATCGCCGCCGCCCATCACGCCCCTCAGCCACAGGATGAAGGGCAGGACCGCGCAGACGAGGCTGCCACAGGTCGCCGCGAGGAGCGCCAGCACGATGCCGCGCGCGCCCTCCCCGGCCCGTGCCGAGATCACGGCGCTCGCCACGAGCCCCGCCCCGAAGGCCGAGGCGGTGAGCCAGTTCGGGATCTCGCCGCGACGGATATCCGTGTACGCGGCGATGGCCGAAGAGGCGATGGCGAGCGCCAGTACCGGGGTCACGGGAGCACCCCCGATCACTTGACGGCGATGCCGGAGATCTCGCCCTTCTCGCTGTTCGCCTTCTCCTGGACCGCGCCGCCGAGCGTCTTCGCGCCGGCGAGCACCGCGCCGACCGCGAGCGCGACGAGCACCATGTACTCGACGAAGTTGGCGCCGCGGACGTCACGACGGAGGGCGCGGACGAGCGAGCGGAGGACGGTGTTGGTGGAGCTCATGGGAAACCTCTTTTATGAATCGGTGAGAGTGGGATGATCGGGAGTCGTCACATCGAGGGCAGGAAGAGCAGGTCGCGGGCGTTCGCGTAGTCCACGAGGACCATCTGGGTGCGCGACGCGAGGGCGGCTCCGACCGCGATCCCGAAGAACGCCACGATCACCAGGTACTCGGTGAAGGCGGCGCCCCGGGAGGCGCGGACCAGGCGACGCATCCTCGGAGAACCCTTCGGCTTCTTCGTCTGCGTCGCCGTCATGCCAGAAGGTAGTGCGAGAACCTTGCCAGCGCGTTCGGGGGCGCCGCGGAGCGCGAGATCCGGCGAGAAACCGGCTTTTTGCCGAGAAATCGGGGGTGGAGCATGGACCGGGCTCTCGCAGTTCATGGGTGGCGACCACCGTTCCGATCCACGCCGGGTCTCCATGCGAACGAGTCGATCACCCCGGGCGAGCCAGCGAACAAAAAGCAGAAGAGCCGGCGCCCACTCCAGGGCTCCGGCTCTTCTTCTGTCCACGACGCTATTTGGATATCAGTCGAGGCGGTGCGGGACGTGCGGCTTCGGCGCGGGCGCGCGCTTGATGACCGGCCGCTCCTCGTGGAACTGGGGCTCGAACGCGAAGAGCTCGTCGCCGTCGCTGACCGAGAAGGACATCTCCGGGCTCCGCGGGCGAAGGAGCTTGTAGCGAGGATCGCTCGTGTCGATGGCGAGCGAGAAGGTCTCGCCGATCTTCATGTCGAGATTGACGAGGGCGAGGCCGGCGCCGTCCACGCGGGCCACCTCTCTCCCCAGGTGGAGCACCGGCGCGCCGGCCGCCCCGTTCGCGCGCACCGCGACGAGCGCGGTGCGCGTGTCACGCTTGCAGCTGGCCTCGTACTCGGGGGCTCGCGAGCTGCGGCGCAGGACGATCTTGAGGGACCGCGTCTCGCCACCGAAGCCGGCCGGGCAGCGCACCACGAGGTCGAAGCGCGTCCCGTCCGCCCCGTCGAGGGCGAAGCGCGCGAGGCCCGCCGCGTCGGTGCGCCCGAGCACGCCGGCCCCGGTCCCGACCTCCGCGCCCTCCACCGGCTCGCCGGGATCGCCGAAGACGCGCACCGCCACCTTCTCGGGGGGCGGCGGAGCGGGCGCATAGAGGCTCGAGGTGCTGCAGCCGGCCTGGCCGAGCAGGAGCAAGGGGACCAGCTTCGTCGCGAGCGCACGCACGTCCATGGGCCGCATCGAGCACGCCACGTGCCGCTCTCCGCCTCCTTCTTCGCCGCGCGCGGAGCGTCGCTGCGCTGCCGCTTCCCTCGGGGACGATCCACGCCGCATGGATCGCGCGGGATACGCCTCATGGGGGGTGCCCCGCGCAGACGACTACCGAGGAAAGGAGACATTCACCGGCGGAAACCCGGATTCACGTCGTCTGGTATCGCGGGTGCAGGAGCGTTCCGTCGATGACGAAAGCGAACGACGCCCCCGCTCCGCGCCGGCCGCGCGGCGTCCGCGGAGCCTCCTTCGTCGAGTACCTGGTCATCGTCGCGCTCGCGGTCGGCAGCATCCTCGTCGGCGCGCGCGCCCTCGGCGCGGGTCTCCACGACAAGTCCGGCAAGCTCGGCGACTGCATCAGGTCTCTCGACGGCAACTGTGCGGGCGACACGAGCTCGCTCGGCAGCGCCGCCGCGAACGGCAGCAGCGGCACCACCGGCAGCGCGGCGCCGCCCGCCGATCCGAAGGCCGACTCGACCGGCGCGACGAGCAGCGACCCGTCGGCGGCGGTCACGCCGGATCCGGGCGCGGCGTACGACAGCTCGGAGGCCGGCCGTTACGGCGCCGACGAGCCGCCGCCGGAGAACTACGACACCAAGAAGGAAGCGAAGGTCCCCGGCACGCTCTTCGTGAAGTCCGAGGGACAGAGTCACGCGGTCAGCCCCGCGGACGTGGCGCAGGGTCAGCTCGGGGACTGCTGGTTCATGTCGTCGATGGCCGCCGTGGCCTCCCGATCGCCCAATGCCATCCAGTCGAACTTCAAGACCAACAAGAACGGCACGGTCTCGGTTCGCATCTTCGACGGCGAGAACAAGTCGCACTGGCAGAAGGTCGACACGAAGTTCCCGGTCGACGACAAGGGCAACGTCGCCTACGCGCAGCCGGTCAGCGGCGACAAGAAGGGCGCCGAGCTCTGGGTCATGACCTACGAGCGGGCGATGGCGAAGTCCGCCGGCGGCTACACCGCCATCGACGGCGGCGATCCGGGCGCGGGCATGGCGATGATCACCGGCCAGCCGTCCCAGTACATGCGCACCGGGGACACGAAGTTCGGCAAGTTTGCCGAGTACTACGACCACGGATACGCGATGGCTGCCGGCACGCCCGACGAGAAGCACGCGACCCACGAGCTGTTCAAGAACGACACGCTCGTGTCCGGCCACGCCTACTGGGTCGACAGCGTGGACCGGAAGGCCCAGACCGTCACCGTCAGAAATCCCTGGGGCTACGACCTGAAACCGATCACACTTCCGTGGGCGACCTTCCAGAAGGTGTTCCCGGACGCGATGGCCAACCCGATCTACGACCGCACCAAGAAGAGCTGATCATGATCCCCAGGACCACCCGCCGCCTCGCCCTCGTCACCTTCGCAGGCCTCACCCTCTTCGGCCAGATGTCCGCCGCCTCCGCCAGGGAGAGCGACGCCTCGCCGATGCAGGTCGGCCCGGCCCCGGGAGCCAACGTGATCAGCATCAACGCCAACACCCAGGTCACGATCGAGGACAGCATCCGGATCGCCGCCTACAACGTCCGCGACGAGAGCTACAAGGACGACGCCGGCAAGGACGCGACGCGCCTCAGCGCGGCGCTGCAGATCAGCGTGAAGAACGATCCCTCGCAGGAACAGAAGGTGCGGGTCCACGCCGGCCAGACCTTCACCGCCGGCGGGAAGACGTTCGAGGTGAAATCGGTGGAGAAGCGCGCCGTACAGCTCCTGCAGCGCTGACACGCGCGCGCCACGCGCGCCGCTCGATGTGGTAATTTCACGGGCGTCATGCGGCTTGGCGAGACGATCGCGGGATGGTTCGGCCGGGTCGAGGTCGTCCTCGCCGGCGTCGAGGGCTACCTGCGCGACGGCGAGGAGGCGCTCGCCCGGGGCGACGCGATGCGGGCGCGGCAGGCCGCGAAGGCGCTCCTCCAGCGCGTCCCGCACTCGCCGCTCGGCCTCGCGCTGCTCGCCGACGCGTGCGAGGCCGCGCACCTCGACGCCGAGCTCGCCCTGACGCTCGAGGAGCTCGCCGAGCGCGTCGCCTCGCGCGGCGAGATCTGGGTCCGGCTGGGCCGCGCTCGCGAGCGCGTCGGGTCGCCGCCCGAGGAGATCCGCGACGCCTTCTTGCGTGCGCTCGCGGTCGCCGAGCCCGGCAGCGAGGCCCGCCGCGAGACGCTCCTGTGGCTCGCCGACCTCGACCTGTCGCTCGGGGATGGCGCGCGGGCCGAGCTCTGGCTCGAGCGGCTCGCCGATCGCAAGCATGCCGACGTGGCGGTGCGGCGCGCCGAGGCGCGGCTCCTCCAGAACGACGTGCCCGGCGCGACCGAGGCGCTCGCCGGGACCGAGCCCGACCCGACCGACGGACGCGCGGCGCTCGTCCGGGGTCGCACGCTCGCGATCGCGGGAGACCCCGCGGCCTTCACGCTGCTCCTCCGCGCGATGGTGCTCGAGACGCCCGGGGGCAGCGAGGCGCTCGCCTCGGCGCTGGCCTGGCTTCCTTCGGACGACGCCCTGCGCGCGAAGATCCGCGCCGTCGTCGTGGACCGCCGCGAGCAGGGCCTCGCGCGCTGGAAGGCGGCGTTCGCCCGCGCCGAGGGACACCGGGACGAGGCGCGCTCCGCCCTCGTGCTCGCGGTCCGCGCGGGCGACACGTCGGCGGCGCGGCCGCTCCTCGACAGCGCGCTCGAAGACCAGGACTACCCTTCGCTGAAGGTGGCGCTCGGCGCGCTGACCAGCGGGCCCGATGCCGCGAAGAACGAGGGCGACGCGGTCCTCCGCGACGCGCAGCGGATCCCCTCGCCGGCGCGGCTCGCGGACGGCGGCGAGGCCGGCGCCATCCTCGACGCGCTCGCCGACGTGGACTCGCCCCGCGCGCGCCCGTGGGCCGACGTGGCGCGGCGTGCGGCCCTCGCGGCGTGGATACCGGCGACCGGCGCGCCCGGTGACTGGGCGCAGATCCTGACGCGTCTCGATCGGCACGCACGGGCGCTGCATGCGCTCGAGAGCACGGCCCGGATCGCCGAGCTCGCGGTGGAGCGGTCCCGTCCGGTGCGCCTCGCGATCGTCGGCGAGTTCAACGCCGGCAAGAGCACCTTCATCAATGCGGTCATGGGCGAGGACGTCGCCCCGACGGGCGTGCTCCCCACCACCGCGACGCTCCACCACCTCCGCTACGCGCCGGACCCGTTCGCGCGGATCCAGTTCTACGACGGCGACGTGAAGGAACGCATCGTCCCCTCGCGCGAGCTGCGCGAGGCGCTCAAGAACAGCGACACCAGCAACGTGCGGCGCGTCGAGATCCTGATGCCCATCGCGTCGCTCACCCGCGTCGAGATCCTCGACACGCCCGGCTTCAACGCGCCCGATCCTCGTCACACCGAGGCGGCGCGGTCGGCGTTCGAGGAGGCCGACGCGGCGATCTGGCTGCTCGACGCGAACCAGCCGCTGAAGCAGAGCGAGCGCCGCATCCTCGAGGAGGCCACGGCCGCCAAGCTCCCGGTGCAGATCCTCGTCAACAAGGCCGACCGCCTCACGCCCGAGCAGCTCGAGGCGGTCATGAAGAACGTGACCGCGTCGCTCGACGAGACGGGCCTCCGCTCGTGGTCGGAGCCCATCGCGCTCTCGGCGCGCCTCGCGCTCGCCGGAAAGCTGGGCGACGAGGCGGCGCTCGCGAAGAGCGGCTGGAGCGCGGTGCAGCGTCTCCTCGACGAGGGCTTCATCGCGCGGAGCGACGAGCTCAAGGAGCGCGGCCTGCGCCGTCGCGCGGCGCGGGTCGTCCACGAGCTCGTCGACCGCGCCCAGAAGGACGCGCTCCTCGAGAAGAACGCGATCGAGCGGGCGCGCGCGCTCGCGCAGGAGCTCGCGCTGCGCGCCGCCAAGCTCGAACGCGAGATCGACGACGCGGCGCAGGTCGTCGCCGGAGCGCTCCAGGGCGCGGCGAGCGAGTGGAAGCGCGACCTCGACGTGGTGGTCACCGGCCGCGACGCCGCGCAGGCCGAGGCCGATCCGGTGCTCGTCCGCTACCGCGTCGACCGTGCCCTCACGCGCCTGGCCGCTCCCCTCGCCCGGGTGCTCGCGTCGATCGTGGGCGGCGACGGCGACGGCGGCAACGGAGCGAGCGGTCGCGGCACGCCCGGGCTCACCGAGCCCGACCTCCTGCCCCTCTGCCGGTCGGTGGTGCGGACGTTCGCGGCCACCGGCGGACGCACCTCGGCCCTCGTCCCCCTCACGAAGAGCGCGATCGCGGCGATCGTGGAGCACCTGCTCGACCTCGCGAAGGAGCCGCCGCAGCGGAGCGGGGCCGAGGGGCGCGTCGCCGAGCTCGAGGCGATCCTCGCGGCGCTTGCCTGAGCGAGGCTCCTCGGGGTACCGGTGAGGGGATGAAGCGTCTCGGACTGACCGCAGCGGCGCTGGTGCTGCTCACGACGTCGTTCGCGCCGCGCGCGGCCGACGCCGACCCGTTGCTCGACATGGGCAAGGGGGACGTGAACATGCAGGCCGACAAGCTGGAGCTCGATGCCGCCAGTGGGTCCGCGGTCCTCACCGGCCAGGTGGTCCTCTCCAAGGGCGACATGGCGGTCCGCTGTCCGCGCGTCGATCTCAAGTTCGACTTCTCCCCCCACCTGAGCTGGGCGAAGGGCTCGGGCGGCGTCGTCGCCGACGTGCGCGGCGTCCACGGCGAGGCGCCGGAGGTCGAGCTGGATCTCAAGAAGCAGATCCTCGAGCTCCGCGGCGGCGTCCGTCTCCAGCGCGGCCAGGGCTGGATCCAGGCCGACCGCGCGACCATCGAGCTTGCGACGGGCAAGGTCTCGGCGACCCAGGTGAAGGGCTCGATCCCCGTCCCGAAGCCGTGACGGACGACGTCACGCCGGCCATCGCGGCGCGCGGGATCCGGGTCGCGCGCGGCGACCAGATGATCCTGCGCGGCGTCACGATGCACGCCAATCCGGGTGAGGTGGTGGGCGTGCTCGGGCCGTCCGGCGCCGGCAAATCGACGCTGTTCCGCGCCCTCGTCGGGGAGATCCCGGTGGAGGACGGCACCGTGCTCCTCGGCGGCCGCGACGTGACGAACGACGCGCTTTGGGAGCGCGCACGAGCCGGCGTCGCGTACGTCTCGCAGACGCCGAGCGTTCTCTGGGATCTCACGGTGCGCGACAACCTCCGCGTGTACCAGCAGGTCGTGCGCGGCACCGCGACGTGGTGGCCCCGGCCCGCCGCGGCGCGGCTCGCCGAGGACCGCGAGGTCGCGCAGCTCGCCGAGCGCGTCCAGCTGCAGGACCGGCTCGACGTGCGTGCGGGTGAGCTGTCGGGCGGCGAACGCCGGCGCCTCGAGCTCGCCCGCGGGCTCGCGCGACCGCCGCGCGTGCTCGTGTGCGACGAGCCGTTCGCCGGCGTCGATCCGCAGTCGGCGACGCGTCTCGGCGACATGCTGCAGAAGCTCGCCGTCGACGAGCAGGTGGCGGTGCTCCTGTCCGACCATCACGTCGCCGAGGCGCTCCGCGTCTGCACGCGCGCGATCCTCGTGCTCGACGGACAGATCGCGATGGAGGGCGCGCCGGGCGAGTTCGAGCAGCACCCGCTCGTCGTCGGACGCTACCTCGGCAACTGGGGCCGCTCGCTTCCGCCGCCCGCTCCGGCAGAGCGCTGATCAGGCGCCAGCGAGGCAAATAGCCTCGTGGCCCGATTTTCGCTTCTCTGGCCTGTCGCCGCGTGTAACCTTTTTTCTGTCGGGGACCTCAAACCACTCGAAATCCACGATGGAAATCAAACAACAGCTCAAGCTCAGTCAGCAGCTCGTCATGACGCCGCAGCTGCAGCAGGCGATCCGCCTTCTCCAGCTCTCCCGGCTCGAGCTCATCGAGGAGATCCGCAAGGAATGCGACGCGAACCCCGTCCTCGCGGACGAGGAGTTCGAGCCTCGGGCAAGGGCGAGCGGCGACAACGCGGCCGAGGTCGCGCACCAGTCGAACGAGCAGGGTGAGCTCCGCATCGACCGCCTCGAGGACCGCAAGCGCGCCGAGACCGGCGCCTCCGAGAAGACGGACGCAAAGCAGGTCGGCGAGATCGACTGGGAGCAGTTCCTCGAGAACCGCACCCTCCAGCAGGCGCTCCCGACGAGCCGCGGCGGGTTCGAGGAGCTTCCGCCGATCGAGCAGAACCTCACGAAGCACGAGTCGCTCGTCGACCACCTCCGCTGGCAGCTCGGTCTCAGCGACTTCTCCGAGTCCGAGAAGCGCTTCGCCGAGCTCGTGCTCGGCAACCTCGACGACCAGGGCTTCCTCGACCTGAAGGGCGTCGACCGTCCCGACGGGACGCGCACCCCGGACATCACGATCGAGGACCTCGCCGACGAGGCGGGCGTCGACCCCGAGGACGCGCCCGAGCTGCTCCGCATGATGCAGGAGTGGGATCCGGTCGGCGTCTGCTCGCGCGATCTCCGCGAGTGCCTGCTCGTCCAGGCCGAGGTCTTCGGCAGCGACGACCTCGACGTCATCATCATCGACAAGCACATCCACAACCTCGAAAAGCACAACTACCAGGCCATCGCGCGTGACCTGAAGGTGCCCGTCGAGGAGGTCTACGAGTCGGTCAAGGAGATCCAGAAGCTCGAGAGCCGCCCCGCGCGGAACTTCAGCGAGACCGACGAGAAGCAGATCGCGATCACCCCCGACGTCTACGTCATCCGCGACGAGGACAAGTGGACGGTGACCGACAACGACCGCGGCGTGCAGCGGCTCTACATCAACGAGACCCTCACGAAGCAGCTCCTCAAGGATCCGAACGCGAAGGAGTTCATCGGCGAGAAGCTCCGTAACGCGCAGTGGCTGATCCGCGCCATCGAGCAGCGTCGCAAGACGATCATCCGCGTCACCGAGTGCATCGTCGACAAGCAGAAGGACTTCTTCACGAAGGGCGTCCAGTTCCTGAAGCCGATGATCCTGCGTGACGTCGCCGAGGCGGTCGGCATGCACGAGTCGACCATCTCGCGCGTCACCACCAACAAGTACGTGCACACGCCGCAGGGGCTCTTCGAGCTGAAGTACTTCTTCAACTCGTCGATCCGTCGCGTCTCCGAGGAGGACATCGCCTCCGAGAGCGTGAAGCAGGCGATCAAGAAGATCATCGACGGCGAGGACAAGCAGAACCCCCTCAGCGATCAGGCGATCGTCGAGATCCTCGCGAAGAACGACGGCATCCAGATCGCGCGCCGCACGGTCGCGAAGTACCGCGAGATGCTCGGCATCCTCGCGTCGAGCAAGCGCAAGAAGCTCTTCTGACCGTTCCAGCTGAGCTGGAATAGTTCGCCCTAGGTGGATCGGGCGTTCACCCGATCATCAACCAAGGAGAGTCCGCGGCCGACGAGGCGCGCGCTAACCACCGGATATCACTTAGGGCGTACGCTCGTGTTGCCTGGCACACCACATGTAGGTGGGTGTGTCCATCATGGGCTACCGCCTCTCCTCTCTGTCGCGCCTCTCGCTCGTCGCTCATCTCGCGGTCGCCGCGCTCGGCGTCGTCGCCGGATGTGCCGCTCCGACCGATGACCCGAACGCGGAGTCGTCGCAGGACGCGGTCACGGCGAGCGCGAACGCGAGCCGGCTCGTCGACGTCCCGTTCTACTTCTCGGTCCCGAAGACCGCGATCACGACCGAGATCAACCGGCGCGCATACTCGTACCCGACGGTCTGGAATCCCTCGACCGAGGTGAAGGAGTCGGGACTCCGCGTCATCGCCATCCGCCAGCAAGGCACGAGCCCCGCGGCGAAGCGCGCAGCACGCGCCGACATGGCGAGGCAGCTCGCGAAAGCCGGCGTCCTCGAGGACGGCGACATCGCGCTCACGTTCCGCCCCGAGCTCCAGGGCACGCTCGCGTATCCGCACATCCAGATGGGCGCGACGCACGCGAGCCTCGTCTACACGCAGAACGGCGAGGCCTTCAACGTCGACAGCCCGCTCGACGGTGAGTACGTCGGTCAGTTCAGCGCGCTGCACTTCACGGGCGGCACGAGCGCATCCGGCGAGGTCGACAGCGGCGTCGACGCGCTGCACATCCTCCGACCGAGCGGCTTCGACGACGCACGTCGCGCGCAGCTCCAGAAGTGGGCCTCGTCCGTCGCGAAGAACCGCGCCTTCGGCAAGGTGCGCTTCCAGAAGGACTACCTCACGCCGATCTTCGCGTCGAAGCGCATGACCACGACCCAGACCGTCACCGAGCTCGGCAAGATCATCCTCGGCGCAGGCACGATGGACCTCCCGATGTATTGCTCGGAGTTCGCGTGGCACATGCTCGCGCTCTCGGCCTGTACCGAGTCGGAGATCCGCTCCGCTGGCCCCGAAGGCGCCGCGTGCGTGAAGCCGGTGTTCGCGCCCATGCAGCTCGCGGCGACCGACGCCGGGTCGACGGGGCTCGCAGAAGGACCGCTCGTCTCGATCCTCGCTGCGCCCGCAGCCGATCGCGGCGCGCTGGTTCGTCAGATCTTCGTGGCCGGTGACGCCGGAA
>JAQBQL010000293.1 GCA_028287035.1 Labilithrix sp.
GGACGCAGGCGTCTTTCGATGACACGCAGGCTGGCTGGCAGTCCGGCCAGGCGCTCTTGGATTTCGGCAACACCGCCATTTATGACGATTATCCAAACGGCCCGCCAGTCGTTTCCGGCAATGCTGAGATCACTCCGGTGACCATTGCCGCCAGATCCTCGGAAGCCATCACCGGCGGCCTCGGACTTGCCGCCGTCAACGTCGTCAATGGCTCGGGTCTTGCCAGCAATGGAACGCATGGAACCATAGGCGCGAACAATATGTGGATGAGCACAGGGGCTGCCCTGACGCCGACCGATTCACTGCCGGCACAAATTTCATTCGACCTGGGATCGGTGCAAAATCTGACGGCCATCCATGTCTGGAACTACAACGAATTCGGCGCGTCGAACCTGTCGACTCGCGGCTCCAAGACCGTGCAAATCCTGGTGCGCGGCGACACCACCAGCACCTACACATCTGTTGGAACGTTCACCTTCGACCAAGCCACCGGCTTGTCGAGCTATGCAGGGCAGGAGATTCCCTTCGTTCAAAATGGAGTTCGGCAGATTCAATTCAACATCACGGCAAACTGGGGTGCGGCAGGCAGCGTGACCGGACTCAGTGAAGTGAAATTTTACAACGACCAGCCGGCCGTCGCACCCGCTCCGCCGCTGCGTCGCGAGTCACTTGCCGGCGTGCTTCCAAACACCGGCGTGAACTATGATGGCACGCTCATCACCCCAGGCCAGCGCGATCCCCATTACGTGAACCTGGCGGACAATCTTGGAGCGTTTGTTGAGAATGGAAATGGTGCCTGGCTTGGTGTCGACGGCATTTCCCAATGGGTCGGCCCAACCGCGAGTGGCAATGACAGCGTGCCGGCAATCAGCACGACGTATCGGCTCACGGCGAATCTGACGAACTGGAAAAAAGAAACGGCCAGCATTCTGCTTTCGGCCTCGGTGGACAATGTGTTTGATCGCATCCGGGTGAACGGAACGGTCATTGCTGGTGCGACAGCATCTGGCTTCGATCGCTACTACGGTCCTTTCACCATTCCGGTCGCGAATCTGATCAATGGGGTGAATACATTCGAGCTCGACTGGACAAACTCTGGAAGCACGCCGAACCCCGGTGGATTCAGGGCCAAATGGGACGCCACCGCAGTTCCGCTGATTCAGCCATTGGTGAAAACGAGCCTTGCGACAAATCCAGTCACGACGCGCTTCCGGCAGAAATTCACATGGAATGGAAATGTCAGTTCCACGTATGCGCTGACGCTTGAACACATCCTCGACGACGGTGCTGTGTTCTATTTGAATGGCCAGGAATTGCTGCGCACGAACTTGCCGGCAGGTGCCATTTCCAACACCACTCTGGCGAGCCAGCAGACGTTGTATCCACGCTTCAGCGGTCCTCTCGTGGTTCCCGCCGCCGCCTTCCATGTAGGGGAGAACACACTCGCGGTGGAACTGCATCAGGCTTCGGTCACGGACGCAGACGCGCTGTTCGGAGCCACGCTGTCGCTTACGGAAACTCCAGCTCCACTGGTTGCGCCGCCGAGTCTTGTCATCTCAGAAATTGCTGCTGCCACTTCAGCAGCTGGGACATTTTTCATTGAAATTCAGAACACCGGAGGCACCGCTCTTTCCCTGCTGGGCTACAGCGTGAAGAGTTCCGCCGGACCTTCGGTGACACTTGGCAACCTCTCCATTCCAGCGGGCGGCAGACTGGTGCTTGACGAGGCAGCACTTGGCTTCAGGCTCGCAAAGGACGATAAAGTTTATTTATACATCGCTGGTGGCGGAAGTGTGGTCGATGCAGGGGTCGCGAAAAACCAAGTCAGGGCTCGCACGGATGCAGGAACCTGGCAGCAGGCGGCCGCCGCCACGCCAGGCGCTTCGAACACATTCGCAATCAGTGACAGCATCGTGATCAATGAAATCATGTATGCCCACGCGCCCGTTTACCTGGCGACAGGCACCGTCGCTGATCCCGAGGAGTGGGTCGAAATTTACAATCGTGGAAATGCCGTGGTCAGCCTGGATGGCTGGTCGCTGAAGGGCGGGGCGGACTTCACATTTCCAGTCGGCACCAGCATTCCGGCAGGCGGCTACCTGGTGGTGGCAAGCGACAAACTTGCACTGGCTGCAAAGTATCCAGCCATCACCATTGTCGGCAACTGGTCGGGCGGTCTGTCCAACAGTGGTGACACGGTGAGGATCGAGGATGCCAATGGAAACACCGTCAATGAAGTGAACTACCTGACTTCAGGCCGCTGGGACGAGCGGGCCGATGCCGGTGGCTCCACGCTTGAGTTGAAACATCCCGGCATGGACAACTCGCAGCCAGAGGCCTGGACCGCCAGTGATGAAACTTCGAAGGCGGCATGGCAGAATTTCTCCTACAGCGGCCTGGCCACTCCTCCTGCATCCAGCAGTGATCCGACGACTTACAATGAGTTCATCGCAGGCATGATCGCCGGCGGCGAATGCCTCATGGACGACGTCAGCGTGGTGGACAACACCACCGGATTCCAGCTCATTCAAAATGGAAATTTCACTTCTGGGACTGCCGACAAGTGGCGGCTGCTGGGCACACATGGAGGCAGCAGCGTGGTGACAGTGGCAGGGAATCCAGCACATAAAATCAGTGCCTCCGGCGCCACCGAGCACATGCATAATCACATCGAAACGACGCTTCGCAGCACCGCGGGATTTGTGACCATCGATCCAATGCATAACTATACCATCAGCTTCAAGGCCAAGTGGCAGTCAGGACCGGCGCGACTTCAGACGAGACTCTATTTCAATCGGCTGGCCCGTCAGCATTTGCTGCAAATCCCAGTGAACAATGGAACGCCAGGTGCGGCTAATTCAAAAATGATCGCCCAGCCGCAGCCAACGTTGTCCGGGCTTTCGCATTCGCCCGTGGTCCCTCCCGCAGGCCTTCAGGCGGTCGTCAAAGTTTCCGCAGCCCAGCGGGTTCCAGTTTCCAGCATGACTCTGAAATGGCAGAAGGATGCGACAACCACATGGACGGATGTGCCAATGTCGTTGAATGGCTCCGGACAATATGAAGGCGCCATTCCAGGACAAGTCGCAGGCACTCTGGTGCAATTTTATGTCGTCGCACTGGCGACCAACGGAACCAGCGTGAGCCTGCCTGCAGGCGGAGCAGCCTCGAGGGCGATGATCCGCTGGAATCCCGGCAACACCCAGCCGACACCTGGATATTCCATGCGCATTCTGATGCCCACCGCAGACTCAGATTCCATGCATGCTTCCACGAATGTGATGAGCAATGCGTTTCTTCCGTGCACGATTGTTTATCGCGATTCTGAAGTATTTTACGACGCCGGTGTGCATTTGAAATCGAGCGAACGCGGACGCCTTGGCGATTCACGGGTCGGCTTTTCCATCAGCTTTGATCCCATGCAAAAACTTCGCGGAGTGCATGAGGGCATCAACATGGACCGCAGCGCCTACGGTCCCGGAACCACGAATGGTGGAACCGGGCAGGTGGACATCATCAATCAAGTGTTCGCAAATCGGGCAGGCGGAATTCCCTCCCTGTATAACGACATGATTTATCTCGGCACTCCCCGGACCACGCACACAGGCTCTGTGCAGATGACGATGGCTGAGTACAACGACATTTATCTCGACAGCCAATGGAACGAC
>JAQBQL010000037.1 GCA_028287035.1 Labilithrix sp.
CGACGCAGGCAGCCCCGCCGCGCGCCTCGCCGCCATCGCGACCACCACCCGCACCACCAGCGCGAGCGTCATGGCCAGCGCGCCGCCCCGCGCGCCCGCGGCCAGCGCGAGGACGAGCGCGGCCACGAAGAAGGGCAGCGGCGCGAGGAGCAGCGGGTACGAGACGAGCAGCAGCGGCCGCTGCAGGCGGATGACGAGCAGCCAGCGCGTGAAGCGCGCGAGCACGTCGCGCGTCGACCGGCCGGTGGCGGTGGCGGTCGCGACGCCGGGCAGGGCGATCGACCGGAGGCCACGGGCGCGCAGCCCCCGGGCGAGCGCCATGTCCTCGCCGAGGTGCTCGCGCAGCGCCTCGAAGCCGCCGAGGTCGTCGAGGGTGCCCTTGCGGACGAGGACGACCTTGCCGACGAGACCGTTGGGGTCGATGCGCGCGAGCAGCGGGAAGGCATGGAGCGACGCGTTCATCACCGCGTGCGAGAGAGCATCTCCCAGCGTACGGACCGCGCCTCGCTCCACCGGCGGGAGCCAGGCCGCGCCGACGCTGCGGGACAGGTGACCGGCCGCATCCGCGAGATCGGTCGAGGTGAGGTCGACGTCGGCATCGACGAACGCGACCGGCGTGCGCGGCGACGGCGCCACGCGGGCGAGCGCGCGCGCGAGCTGGTCGGCCTTGTGGTTCGGCCCGGAGGCGTTGGTCACGACCACGCGAGCGTCCACCCCGGCGGCGCCGAGCACGTGGGCGGCGGCGCGCGCCGAAGCGCACGCCGGGTCCGCCTCGTGGCCGACTGCGAAGACGACCCGCGACGCGCCGCCCGTCTCGAGCAGGCGCTCGTCCTGCCCCGCATCCGCGCCGGCGAGCGGGCGCATGAGGAGCACGCCGGGCTCGCGCAAGCCGCGCGACGGCGCCGGCCGCGGGCGCAGCGCGGTGAGCGAGGCGCCGGCGTACCCGAGGGCCCAGGCGACGAGCGGCACCGTCGCGATCATCCCGCCGCCACGCGCATCTTGAAGGGGACGAGGAGCTGCACCCAGGGCGCGCGGAAGCGGTCGAGCGAGACCATCTCGTGCATGCCCGAGGCGGGCGCGCCGCCGAGCCTCGTGGCCACGACGGACCGCGCGTAGAACGGACCGTCCTCGAGCGTCTTCACGATGCGGAGCGGCTCGCCGGCCGGACCCCGGCCGTGCCGCGCCAGGCCGAAGCGCGTCGGGGGCAGCGGGTGCAGCGGAGACGCCGGCCGGGGCGCGAGCTCGCCCCGCTCGTCCACCTCGAGCGACAGCCGCGTGGCGCTCCCGTCGCGCATCGTCACGTCGTACGCGATGGCGGCGCGCCCGCCCTTGCCGGCGACGCGTGACCAGGCCCAGGAGGAGAAGGTCTCCTCGAGCGCGGTCTCGCCAGCGTTCGTGTCGAGGTATCCCGTGCCCGCGAAGGAGAGGCGCGGCTCCTCGAGCTCCACCTCGATGCGCGCCACCGGCACGCGCGGCGACCAGGTGTGGAGCTTCCCGTGATCGAGCGCGTACGTCTCGCAGGCCTCGGCGAGCGGGAACATGCGCACCGTCCCGCGGAGCGGCGTTCCCCAGGGGGCGCAGCGTTCGTCGAGGTGCGCGACCAGCACGCCGCCGTGGTTCTCGATGCGGCTCCTGCCGATGGCGAGCGCAGAGCCTTCGCGCGTGACCGCCGACGCGCCGTGCTCGGTGAGCGCCCAGCGGCTGTCGCCACGTGAACGCACCGAGACGTTCATCGTCGAGAAATCGAGCGACGACGCCCGCGGACGGCTCCGCCGGGTACGCGCCCAGCGCGGCGAGAACACGTTGCCGAGCATCGCGATGATGACCACCGACGACGCGCCGTCGTCGCTCACGCCGTCGAGATAGAACCAGCGGTAACCGCCGTCCGCGATGGGCTCGTCGAACCGAGGTACTCCCGCACCGCGCCCGCCGCCGTCCTGCCGCTGAGGGCCGCCATCGGCACCCCCGGTCCCGGATGAACGCTCCCCGATGCGAGCAGGAGCCCCGGAAGTCGCGTGCGGCAGCCGGGGCGCGAGAGCGCCGAGAACGCTCCGTGCGACGCCTCCCCATAGATCGCGCCGCCCGTCCCGGGCGCCATCGCCTCGAAGGTCGAGGGCGTCGCCCGTGCTACCTCCACGACCGAGAGCGAGAGCCCCGCTCTGGAGAGCCTCGAGAACATCGCTGCTTCGCATCGTTCGACCTCGTCAGGGGCAAGGGGAGCGCCGTCCCCGGTGGCCGGAGCGTTGACGATCACGAAGAGCCGCTCGTCCCCGGGCGGAGCGGCTCCCTGCGCAGCGCGGTCCTGCGCGCAGACGTAGACGGTGGGATCGGAGGGCAGGCGTCGCTCGTCGAAGAGCTGCCGGTGCTCGGCCGGGTAGTCCGCGCCGAAGAAGACGTTGTGGTAGTCGAGCGGCAGCCCGCCGGTGCGGGCGACGATGGCCCACGTGAGCGCCGACAGCGAGCGCCGCGCCGCCGGGGTCGGCCGACCGCAGGCGCGCGCCGCGACGGGGCCGAGCGCGCCCGAGGCGAGCGTCGCGATGTCGGTGTTCGCGACGACCGCCGAGGCGGCGAGCCCCTCCAGCGCGCCGCCCGGGCCCTG
>JAQBQL010000081.1 GCA_028287035.1 Labilithrix sp.
GGCAAGTCGGCGCAAGCGCGCTGGCGCGCGACCCGGGCAATCGATTCACCAAAGTTGGGAACAGCCCAATTCAAACTCCTCTCCATGCGCCGCGTGCGAGCTCGTCATGGCAACCCCTCGACTCGCCACATCGAACACGTCAGCCGAGACCTCTTCGTGCTCCCTTTCCTCCCGTTCGTGCGCAAGAAGCGATCGCGGTCCGTGCCGCCACGCGCGAGCTAACCCGATATCGTCGTGCACGCGTCGGATGCGATACTTCACAATCGGATAAATCAAACTTCAAGGAGCGACGCACCCGGGCTACTATGGATACATGGAGAGCCAGCTCGCATTGCCGCTGGGGCGGTCACGGCGTGGTGGGGCACGCGCCAACGCGGGGCGACCGCCGGCGCCTCCCGGGCAGCGGAGCACACCGCATCGCGCGCGGCCGCGCCTGTCGTGCCATACGCCGGTGCACATCACGCTGCGGGCGGCGCGCGGGCTCCCGTCGCTGCGCAACGAGGCGATCGCGCGCGCGGTCGGTGGCGTCATCCGCGCGATGAAGGCAGCGCGTGACGATGTGCGGATCGTGGAGTTCTCGATCCAGAAGACGCACCTTCATCTGATCGTCGAGGCGGACGACGCGCGCGCGCTCTCGAGCGGCGTCCGCAGCCTGCAGGCGCGGGTCACGCGGCGGCTCAATCATCATGTTCTCCGCCGCAAGCGCGGGCGCGTGTGGGGCGATCGCTATTTTCGTGTCGACCTGACGAGCCGGCGGCAAGCACGCCACGCGCTCGTATACGTGCTCCAGAACGGCCATCATCACGGTGTCGTGGCGCCCGGCCAGCGTGACCCGCTCTCGTCAGCCCGGTGGTCCACGCGCTTCCTCCAGCGCCCCGAGCTGCCGGCGGAGACCTCTCCGTGCTCCCCTTCCCTCACGCTCATGCTCAGCAAGGTCTGGGAGCAGCAGTGGCCCGGCCTCATCTCCCCGTCCGAAGTACCCCGCTCCTGAGCGCGCCAGCCCCGCACGAACGCTGCCGGGCTACTTCAGGAAAGGGTTGATCGCCGCCAGTGTTGCGGGGAAGCGGCCCTCTGCTTCGGCGTGGCGCATGAAGTCGACGCCCTCCACCAGGATCTCGGGCGGCGTCGGCGTCTGCTGGAAGAGCGTCATGACCTGGTCGGCGAAGGTCTCGAGCGGCATGAAGCGGTCGTTCGTATTCTGGCCCGGCGTGAGCTCCGTCCGCACCGCAGGCGGAACCAGCTCGATGACCTCGACCTTGCGCTTCAGGACGGTGCGCAGGGACACGGTGTAGCTATGAATGGCCGCCTTGCCGAATACGTCGGAGCTGGTCGTGATCGAGGCCTCGGCATCGCGGAGATCGCGAAGGGTGTCGAGCGACGTCTCCATGCGCATGATCCCTGCGCTGTTGAACAGCACGTTGAGGCCTGGAAAGCTCGCGACCAGCTTCTCGGCAAAGGCCGCGACGTTCGCGGGATCATCCATGTCGAGCGTCATCGCATGCATGCGCCGCCGGTCGCCGACGGCCTTCTGCAGGGTCTCGAGCCGCCGGCCCGCGACGATGACGGTGTTGCCGAGGTCGTGGAAGCGATGGGCGAGCGCCTCGCCGATGCCCGTGCCGCCACCGGTGATGAGAATGGTATTTCCGGTCGTCTTCATGAGAAATGCTCCATCTGGATCGGGCTGTCAGGCGGTGATGCCAGCCACGTACTCGCGATACGAGCGCAGCGGCCGGCCCAGCAGACGCGTCAGCCGGTCGACGTCGCCGGCTGCCGGGATCATTCCGTCCCTCACGAACCGCTCCGCCATCAGGCGCATGTCGAGGGCCATCCAGCCCGGCATCACGTTCCGCAGGTTCTGCTCGAGTCCGGCGGTGTCGTCGCCGGGATAGGCAATCTTGCGGCCGAGGACCTCCGACCAGACCGCCGCGGCGCCGGTGCCCGTCAGCGTGTCCGGACCGACCAGGTTGGTGGGGTCGAGCGGGAGCTGCGTCGACGACTGCTCGCGGCGGATCAGCTCGACGGCCGCGACCTCACCCACGTCGCGCGCATCGATCATGGCAATACCCTTGTTGCCAATCGGCATGGGATAGCGCCCGTGGTTGGTCACCACGTCCTTGAGCGCGACGAGCGCCTGGGTGAATTCGTCGGCGACCACTCCGTTGAGCAGGAACAGCGTCGACACACCCCTGAAGGCGCTGCGCAGTGCATCGACGTCGAGCAGGTCGCCCTGGACGACCGCGACGCCCGGCGGAAACGTTGCCTTGGTCGTATCGCGAACGAGAGCGCGCACGTCCGCGCCCCGCTTCACGAGCTGTTCGACGACGTTCCGCCCGACATTGCCGGTCGCGCCGGTGACGAGAATGGTCATGGTGTCACTCCTGGTTGAGCCGTTTGGCTACCTGGAAGCTAGCGACCCCCCGTCGCGCCGGTAGACGCCGCGTCAGGACGCGCCGTCTCGCTGGTGGAACGGTTGCTACACTGGACCCATGGTGCTCGACCTCGCCTGCGTGCTCCTCGGGTTCTTCGCCATCGGCGGCGCCTCGCGCTACGTGCACGGCCGGTCGTGGCAGGTCGCATGGTCTGCCTGGTCGTTCGTTCTCACGGCCCTTCCTGGGCTCGTCTGGTCGGCATCGAACCTGGCCTGGGGCCGGTTCGACGAGCCGAGGCCGCCCAGCGACGCGCCCGCCCTCATCTTTTTCTTCAGCGCGCCGCTCAGCCTCTTCGCGGTGTTCATCACCTACGAGATGTGTTCCTGGCGCGCCGCCGGACCACGCCTCAACGTCGTTCGCCTCGCGGCGCTCGTCGTCTGGGCGCTCTCGTTCCGCGCGTGCGCCGACGTCGCCGACGTCTGACGAAGCCCCGGGCCCGCCCTCAGCGGCGCAGCGAGGTCAGCGCGGTCGCGAGCTGACGCGCGGTCGTCTCCTGCGCGCGCGCCGTCTCCTCGATCTTGCCGGCCGACGCGAGCAGCTGCTTCGTGCCGTCCGCCTGCGACTTGTGGCTCGCGTTCAGCTGCGAGACCTTGCCCGAGATGTCCTCGATGGCGGTCGTGATCTGGCGGCCGCCCTTCGCCTGCTCCTGGGCGCTGCGCTCCACGTGTTGCGTGATGAGGCGCATCTTCTCGGCGCTCTTCATGATGAGCTCCGAGCCGCGCGCCTGCTGCGCGGTGGCGGCCGCGATCTGCTGGACCGTCTCGGCGATGCGGCCGATCGCATCGGTCACCTGCTTCGAGCCCTTCGCCTGCTCGACGGTGGCGCGCGCGATGGCCCGCACCATGTTCGTCGACTTCTGGCTGGACTCCAGGATCTTCTTGAGCGCGCGCTCGGCCTCGTTCGACACCTCGACGCCGCGGTCGACGTTGTGCGCGCCGCGCTCGACCGCGGTGATGGCGTTCTTGCTCTCGCCCTGCACGGTCTTGATGAGGTCGGTGATCTCGCGCGTGCTCGCGCCTGCGCGCTCGGCGAGGTCCTTGATCTCGTCGGCGACGACGGCGAAGCCCTTGCCCTGCTCGCCGGCCTGCGCCGCGATGATGGCCGCGTTCAGCGCGAGGAGGTTGGTCTGCTCGGCGACGTCGTCGATGACGTTGACGATCTGACCGATGGCGTCGATGCGCGAACCGAGCGCGCTGATCGCGGTGACGGCCTCCTGCGAGCTCTCCTTGATGCGGTAGATCTAGCTGATCGTCTTGAGGATGGCCTCGGCGCCCTTCTCGGCGTCGAGCGCGACCTCCTCGGAGAGGCGGGCCGTCTCGTTGGCGTTCGATTGCACCTGGTCGATGGAGACGTCCATCTCGTTCATCGAGGAGCTGGTCTCCTCGGCGGTGAGCGAGAGCGCGTCCACGTTCTTCGCGACCTCCTTGATCGAGTACGCCATCTCCTCGATGGAGCTGACGGTCTCGCGCACGCTGTTCGCGAGCTCGCCGAGATTGTCGGCGACCTCCGAGCTCGTGGCCGTCATCTCGAGGATGGACGAGCTCGACTCCTCGGCGTTCTGCGTGAGCGCCTCGACGCTGCTCGCGAAGTCGCGCATCGCGCCGGCGATCTCCTTGATGAGGCGCGACGTCTCGTCGGCCGCGGAGAGCTGCATGCTGATGCCGTCCTGCAGCTTC